>JAYKJL010000132.1:0-6207 GCA_035285725.1 Nostocales cyanobacterium 94392
TGATCGCGATACTCAAATATCATTAGGTCACTGTCAAGCAAGCCACTTCAAATTTATACATGATCGGGTTCAAGAAGCGGCTTATTCTTTAATTCCCGAATCAGAAAAACAACAAATTCATTTAGAACTAGGAAAATTGCTATTAGATAAAACTTCTGCTGAATCATGGGAAAAAGATATTTTTGAAATTGTCAATCAGTTCAATAAAGCCTTGGAATTAATCGACGTTCAGCAAGAGCGCAACGAGTTAGCAAAAATGAACTTAATTGCTGGGCGAAGTGCTATATCATCAACAGCTTATCAAGAAGCATTGAAGTATTTAACCACTGGAAGAAAACTACTTATTTCAGACTGCTGGAAAACGGAATATGAATTAAGCTTGGGTTTACATGAAGCACTAGCAGAGATTGCATACCTTACAGGTGATTTTCAAGCTTCTGAAGAGTTTGTAGAAGTCGTATTGACACAAGCTAAAACACTTTTGGAAAAAGTCAAAGTTTATGAAATCAGGATTCAAGTTTATGGAGCGCAAGGTAAAGCAATAGAAGCAGTTAATACAGCGCTAAACATTCTTAAGCAATTAGGAATCGAGTTTCCCGAAAATCCTAGCCAATCTGATGTTGAACAAGCGATGAGACAAATAGCGTCAAATCTTGCAGGAAGGGAAATAGAAGAATTAGCCGATTTAGCAGAAATGACGGAAGCTGAACCGTTAGCAGCAATGCATATTCTTTCGAGCGCGATTACGCTTGCTTATCAGGTTGCTCCTACACTTATGCCTATATTTTGTGCTAAACAAATAAACTTATCGCTTAAGTATGGAAATACCCCGTTATCCGTTTTAGCATATATTATCTACGGATTAATTTTATGCGGAATAGTAGAAGATATCGAAGCTGGCTATAAATTTGGGAATCTAGCTGAAAATATGCTTGATAAATTTCAGATAAAAAAAGTATCAATCAAGGTTATTGAAACATTGAATCAATTTGTCAAACATTGGCAAGAACATATTATAAATACCTTAAAGTATTTGGAAGAAAATTCATATTTTGGGTTAGAAATAGGGGAATTTGAATTTGCTGCTTATGGTTTTTATACATGTTCTTACCATTCATTTTTCATGGGGAATGAATTAAACGAACTTAGAGTCAAAACCAATAGGTTTAGTAATATTATTTCTCAAATAAAACAAACTAGAATTTTTCATTGGAATGAAATTTATCGACAAACAGTTTTGAACTTACAAGGTTCTGCCAAAAATATATGTGATTTAACGGGTGAAGCGTATGATGAGAATGAAATGTTATCGTTGCATCTTAAAGAAAATGATGGAATAGCACTTTTACACTTGTATATATGTAAGCTTAATTTAAGCTATCTACTGAGTGAATATATTCAAGCACTAGAAAATGTGAATCAGTTAAAAAAATATTTAGATGCAGGGGTAGGAACATTCGTCATTCCTCAATTCTATTTTTATGATTCCCTTACACGCCTAGCATTGTACCCTGAAGCTTCCTTATCTGAACAACAAGAATTTCTGGAAAAAGTCGCGGCTAACCAAGAAAAAATGCACCACTGGGCAAATCATGCTCCCATGAATTTTTTACATAAGTTTTATTTAGTAGAAGCAGAAAGATATAACGTTTTAGATAAAAAGATGGAAGCAATGGAATTCTTTGATTTAGCTATTACTGGAGCCAAAGAAAACGAATATACCCACGAAGAAGCGCTAGCAAACGAACTTGCGGCTAAATTCTATTTAAAATGGGGTAAGCAAAAAATAGCCAAAGCTTATATTGATGATGCTTACTACGGCTATATTCGCTGGGGTGCAAAAGCTAAAGTAAAAGATTTACAAAAACGCTATCCTCAATTACTAAGTCATATTCCCTTACGGGAAGAAACAGATTCTCATCTCAATCAGAAAAGTTCCTCAAGCGAAGCTACACCTCTACCTGAAATTAATAATCGCAAAAGTATCTCTGGTTCTAACACGACTATTTCGGCATATTTAGATTTAGAGTCAATAGTTATAGCTTCTCAAGCACTTTCCGAACAGATAAAATTAGACGATTTGCTATCTACATTAATGCAAGTAATTATGCGGAATGCAGGAGCTTCCAAATCTGCTTTAATTTTAAACAAAAATACTAATTTTGACTTAGAAGTTACTGCAATTAGTTGTAATTATAATACTTCTACTATTTCCACTGAATTACCATCTATTCCCTTAGAATCAAGCAAAAATCTTCCAGTAGGTCTAATAAATTACGTCAAACGCACTAACGAAAGCATCGGAATAGATGATACTGAAATTCCACAGTTTTTACTTGCTGATAGCTATATACTTAGCGAAAAGCCCAAAAGCATATTATGTATTCCTATCATTAATCAAGGTAAATTCTTTGGAATTCTTTACCTTGAAAATAAGTTAACAGCAGGAGTATTTACTCGTAATCGGATAAAGCTCTTGAATTTAATTGCGAATCAAGCTGCAATTTCACTTAAGAATGCAATACTTTACAGCAATTTGATGCAAGCAAAAGAAGATTTAGAAAGTTACAATCAAACTTTAGAGAAAAAAATCGCGCAAAGAACTCAAGAAGTTAATGATAAAAATCAAATTTTGCAAAAAGCTTTACAAGACTTGCAAAGCACCCAAGCCCATTTGATTCAAACTGAGAAAATGTCAAGCTTAGGGCAAATGGTAGCGGGAATTGCCCATGAAATTAATAATCCGGTAAATTTTATTCATGGCAATATTAATCATGCTAGCCAATATGTTCAAGATTTGCTAGATTTGATTACTATTTATCAGCAACAAAATAATAATTCTGACTCTATTGTTGCAAAAAAATCTTCAGAAATTGATTTAGATTTTATCCTCGAAGATTTACCCAAACTCCTAAAATCAATAGAAATAGGAACCTCACGTATTCGTACAATTATTTTAGGTTTACGTAACTTTTCTCGCTTAGATGAAGCGGAAATGAAATCTGTCGATATCCATGAAGGGATAGAAAACACTTTAATGATTTTACAACACCGATTTAAAGCAAAAGATAGTTGTCCAGAAATTCAAGTTATTAAAAAATATGGACAACTACCTGAAATTACTTGTTACCCAAGTCAACTTAATCAAGTGTTTATGAACATTCTCACTAATGCAATCGATGCATTAGAAGATTCACAAACAAAGCGTCAAACAATTGAAAATTTGACAATTCAGATTGCTACAGAAATCCTAAATTCAAATACAGCAAGAATTAAAATTTCAGATAACGGTTCTGGAATTGAAACAAAAGTAAGACAAAAAATATTTGACCCATTTTTTACTACTAAACCTGTAGGAAGTGGTACGGGATTGGGTTTATCAATTAGCTATCAGATTATTGTTGATAAACACAAGGGTCAGCTAATTTGTAACTCCACAGTGGGAGAGGGAACTGAGTTCATAATTGAGATACCGATGAAGTAATAGAAAAAAGACGTAGCAATGATACGTCTTGATATTTAGGACTTACGCAACTAGCATATTTTCTTGTAGGGTGCTGTGACACTTATAGAAATTATGAACGTAGTAATAAGGAGCCTGTGTGTCACGCACCAACCACCGATTGTGAGACTTGCGGCTATTCCTGATATTGATAAATTGATTCAACAACATCAAATTTATTTATGTTTCATAACAGCATAAAATGTTGGAACCTTGGGATAATCACCATCCGGAAGTGGAAAAGCAATATGAAGAAAGTCTTCTCCAGATTCTAATACTTCAAAGTCGGGCAATAAACTTACCACGTCTTCTAGTGTAACTTTTAAAAGTAGATTATGTTAATTGTAATTGGATAGTTTCACTTAATAGCTGATGACGCAAAAAATTAATCAATGGCTTAATATGTACATTTTCTAACCATTCACTATAAATATCTTCAATCACATGATGTTCTGCTACCAATTTGTTACTATGGAAACGACGAATTATGGGATGTAAATTAGGACTTAAATTGGCTTTTGCTACATCATCTTTGTGAATTCGCTCAACGGCAAATGGATCTGGACTGGCAAATATGACATCCAGTCCAAATTCTAACGTTACAGTATAATAATGCTCTTGCTTACCTAAATCGCTGTCATGTACATAATCTGTAGGAATATCTTGATAATATTGTGCTTTTTTATCATCTTGAGAAACAACAATAAGGTCACATAAACCACCTGTTTGCTGCCATAAAGCCGAGCTTTTATTTACTCTTTGAATAATAATCTTAATCAATTTTTCAGGAATCAAGTCAATTATTTGGCAGGGGAATTGTTGATTATGGTATTTACGTTCCAAAATTTGATGTAATGCCCTAATATTATAACGGAATCCATGAATAAAGCCAGATTGTTTCTTCTTATAATCTCGTACATGAGTCAATACTCCAACAAAATATAAGTCTTTGACATTAGTTGATTCCCATTCGCTTGTTTGCTTAGGAAAGCGGTTATTAATAACCAAATTAGGTTTACATGATTCGTCAAAAATAGAATCATCAAAGCGGAATCCAGTACTTACTATTAGACGGTCATATACTAAGTCTTCCACCTCTTCATTTGCATAATTATAGGAAAATGTCACAATATATTTACTATCAATTAATTTAATTTTTTCTATATTGGCATTTAAAATTATGTTTTGTGATTTCAACTGATAAGTATCAAGAAAATTATTATTTACAGCTCGCAGATGCCCAACATATTTAGTCTTCCATGCCATTGTCACGGGATTAGGACTAGCTATGTGGATAAGTGAAGCTGTTGCAAGCAAATTATCGGCAGTTTCAAAACCTGAGTTTCCTTTACCGATAATTAATACCCGTTGATTAGCAAAGTCTTCTGGATTTACAGATACATCTGTATAATTTTCTGCTAACTCTATTCCAGGAATTTCTGGAACATATGGTTTGCTAAAACCAGTAGCTACAATTAAACGAGCGGCTGAATAAATATTACCATTGCTATCTATTGCGATAAATTTATCGTTTTTGGTAATTTTAGCAACTTGGCAATTATATTTAATCTTGAGATTAAAGTAGCTAGCAAAATCATTCAGATACCTAACTAAATCATCTGTATGCGGAAAATAATCTCTGCTGTAATTCTTAAACAGCATTTCTTCACTATCACTTAATAGAGAATTCCAATCCCAACGAAGATTTATTTCTGAGTCCTCATATCCTGTATATACTTTATTAATTGAAATTAATTTTTTATGTCTGGGAAAATTATTGAAGAAATTTCCTGCTTTATTGGCAGCTTCAAGAATAAGATAATGGCGATTAGCTTTTTCAAGATAATAACCAAGCTGTAATCCAGCCGGTCCTGCACCAATAATTAAGTACTCTAATTCTACAGTTTTACTGATATTTCTCATAATGATAAAGCCTGATATTCTAAAGAATGCTTTTGTGTATAAACCATAAATTCATTAACTGCTAAGGTGAATACCTCAAATATTTTGTCAACTAACTCAAAAGATTGCTTTTTTTGATCATCTGTGAATTTTATTTGAATTAAAAATTTCTCTATATCATCAGTACCCATTGCATGGCCATTTTCAACATCAAAATGCTTACGACCAAAATATAAATAGTTCTTTTGTGTCATTTTTTGTAGTTCTTCTACAACTTGCGCTGTTGTACCAAAAGTGATATTCCCTGTTTCTTCTATTGCTTCGATTCCTGCAAGTACAACGGTAGGCTCTTTGTCAAAAGTATGCAATGCTATTTGATGGCAAACCTGTCGTATTCTATATGTTTCTTTTCCCCATAAAAACTTTAGTGACTCACTGAATTTCAACGATTGATTAAATCCTAATTTTTCTAAATCCTCTAAAAACCATATCCAATGACTTTCATCTTCATAAGTGTGCCTATTAATTAATTCCTGAATTACATCTGTTGTTGATTCTTTTCTTAAGTCGTATCTATTCAAATCTCTAAAAGTCATTACAAAAGGAGCTGCACAAGGCACCCAAACCAACCTCTGCCGAGGATCTATACTTGTATCTCGCATATACTCAAATAAGGGCAACTTCGCAAACTCCTGCTTTCTTTTCTCAATATGTGCAAGAATTTCTTTCATTTTTAATGCTCCTAATTCAAAATATTTAATTAACAACAACCAAAACAAAGTACAAAAACTTTGTAGCTTTAT
>JAYKJL010000133.1:0-8113 GCA_035285725.1 Nostocales cyanobacterium 94392
CCGTAGAGAGCAAGGGTTTAAGACCCCCGCCACAACGAAGTTTGGCGGCTTACAATTAGTGGCGGGTCTGAATCCCCCACTAATTGTTCCTTCTGCCCTCTGCCCTCTGCCCTCTGCCTTCTTCAAAATTTTTATCAGTTTCGCGGGTGTAGTTGGGGGAAACTGTTAAAAATTATTACTTAACTTCATTTTTTTTAAGGTTTTCTTAAGAAGTCTACTAAAGCCTGCAATCCTAAAATATAGCTTTTCGCGCCAAAGCCACTAATTTGTCCAACTGCGACTGGTGCAATATAAGAATGATGACGAAATTCTTCCCTACGATATATATTGCTCAAATGTACTTCTACAGTTGGTATATTTACTCCTGCGATCGCGTCTCGTAATGCTACACTCGTGTGAGTATAAGCTCCAGCGTTAATGATGATGCCATGATGTTTAAATAAAGCATCGTGAATGGCATCGACGAGAACGCCTTCATGGTTGGACTGCACGGCACAGATTTTAGCTGACAAAGAACGTCCCTTTTCAACTAGCAGACGATTAATGTCATCTAAATTAAGTGAGCCATAAATTTCTGGTTCGCGAGTTCCCAGTAAATTCAGGTTAGGTCCGTGCAGCACTAAAATGCTTAAAGAAGGTGGATTTCCTTCTTGAGCATTTGAGCTACCTACCACGGCCAGAACGCTCGTTTACAGGGATTGGAATTAATTCAGCTTCCGGCTCAGCTGATGGTCCTAAAAGAGCATCAATCAGCTTGCGTGTTAATTCCTTAAGTTTTTCGAGGACTTTTTCAATATAATCCATTAAACTGAACGCTCCTGAGTACTAACTCAAATGTCAACTATCGGTTACGGAGAAACTGATGTAATAACAGTACCGTTGGTTGAGAAATTGGTTGATACCAAACCCCTCTGAATGGGGAGCAAGTCATTTTTGATAACTATGAACTCTCCCTTCATTATTTTAGGTTATCACATTAGTCACGGCTAGGGCGGCATCTAAAGTGATGACGGAAGGATTTTATCGGTAGTAATTATCAAGCGATGATTGAAAATCAATAGTCCGAAAGTATGAAAACATCCAGACTAGTGAATGTATTCGCCAGCAAACCACATCAGCTTGTTTCAGTTTTCTTTTTAGATTTAGTAGCCGCAGTCTTAGATTTAGTGGTGGAAGTTTTGGATTTGGTTGTTTTGCGAGTTGATTTACCTTTAGGTGCTTTTTCGGCTAATAACTTCAAAGCTGTTTCTAAAGTGATGCTTTCTGGAGTTTCACCTTCGGGAATACCGACATTTGTTTTCCCGTACTTGATATAAACTCCATAAGGACCATCATAAATGTTGACGGGTTCAGAACTGTCTGGATGAGAACCCAATTCCCGCAATGGCTGCTTGGCTTTACTTTTGCTACCCCGTCCTTTTTTAGGTTCGGATAATAATTCTAAGGCTCTTTCTAAGGTGATACTCAATACATCATCACCAGCTTTTAAGGAACGGTAATCTTTTGCATCTTTAAGATTATGAACCACATAAGGTCCGAAGCGTCCCAAATTAGCTTGGATGCTAGCCCCTGTTTCTGGATGTTCTCCTAATTTTCTTGGAAGCGACAACAAACCAACAGCCATTTCCACAGTTACGTTTTCTGGGTTGACATTTTTGGGTAGGGATGCTTGTTTTGGTTTAGGATTTTCTTCGGATTTCTCACCCAATTGAACGTAAGGGCCATAGGGACCAATCAACATGAAAATTGGCTGAGCAGTTTCTGGATGGATACCGACTTGATCGGGACCTTCAGTTTTTTGCTTGAGTAATTTTTCGACTTGTTTGGGATCGAGGTCTGCTGGAGTCAAATCTCTGGGAATAGAAGCTGTAACTATCTCATCACCATTTTCGGCTTCTAAATAAGCGCCAAATTTACCAATCCGAATTTTGACATCTGGGATGTTCAAGTCCACAGTTCTTGATGTATTAACATCAATTATTTTTTCTTGCTCCCTAACCAAGGTATCCAAACCTTTTTCACCCAAATAAAATTGTTTGAGATAAGGTAGCCATTCTGCTTCCCCGGTAGAAATATCATCAAGAGTTTGCTCCATTCTTGATGTAAAGCTGGGATCTACCACATCTGGAAAGTGGGTTTCGAGCAACTTGGTAACGGCAAAAGCTGTAAATGTGGGGATTAAAGCATTATTTGTTAATTGGGCATAGCCCTTATCAATAATGGTGCCGATAATGCTAGCGTAGGTACTGGGACGACCAATTCCTTCACTTTCCAATGTTTTCACCAAACTTGCTTCGGTATATCTGGCTGGTGGTTGGGTTTCATGACCAACAGTTTCGAGTTTTTGGCAATTTGGATGATCGCCGACTTTTAAGTTTGGTAAAATTACTTCTTGATCTTCGAGTGCTGCTTCCGGGTCATCGGAACCTTCTACATAAGCTCTTAAAAATCCCGGAAAATCAATTCGTTTACCCGAAGAACGAAAACCCGCATCTTCTACCTGTAAATGCATGGTGATTTGAGTTTGTCTGGCATCTGCCATCTGACAAGCTACGGTACGCTTCCAAATTAGATCATACAATTGCAGTTCTCTACCGCTCAAACCAGTTTCTTGGGGAGTCCGGAAGCTGCTTCCAGCCGGACGAATCGCTTCGTGTGCTTCTTGCGCTCCCTTGGATTTTGTCGTGTATTGTCTGGGTTGGGGAGACAGAAATTCTTTACCGTAAAGCTTTTGTACGCAGTCTCTAGCAGCGGTAATTGCTTGTTCCGATAAATGTACCGAATCGGTACGCATATAGGTAATGTAACCTTGTTCGTAAAGACTCTGAGCAACTCGCATTGTATCCCGTGCCGAAAGTCGCAATTTACGGTTAGATTCCTGTTGCAGAGTCGAAGTTGTAAACGGAGGTGCTGGTTTGCGCGTTACCGGACGTTCGTCAAGACTTGTCACTTGCCAAGTTTTATCGGTTAAACGTTGTTTTAAAGCTTCGGCTTCTTCCTCGTTGAGCAGAACAACTTGACGACCTACGGTAATTTCCCCGGTTGTAGAGTCAAAATCACTACCATTCGCTACTTTGGCTCCGCCCAAAGTTACTAATAGGGAATTGAATGATTGCTCTTTATTCCCTTTGCTAGATGCAGGAATTAAAGCCGCTTTCAAATCCCAATAGCTGCCAATGTTAAAAACACGACGTTGCTGTTCCCGCTGCACCAACAACCGCACCGCTACAGATTGTACCCTTCCAGCAGATAAACCCCAGGCGATTTTTTTCCACAACAAAGGTGAAAGGGTATAGCCCACCAGTCTGTCTAAAATTCGTCGCGTTTCTTGAGCGCGAACCAGTTGTTCATCTACATCACGGGTATTTTGCAGCGCTTTTTTAATCGCTTCAGAGGTAATCTCATGAAACACCATCCGTTTTGTGGGAATTTTGGGTTTGAGCAATTGGTATAAATGCCAACTGATACTTTCCCCTTCTCGGTCTTCGTCAGTCGCCAAAATCAGCTCAGTTGCTTCTTTTAACGCTTCTTTTAGCTGAGTGACAATTTGTTTTTTGTTTTTGGGAACTACATATAAAGGCTCAAAATTAGCTTCTACGTTCACTCCCAGCTGAGCCCATTGTTGTCCTTTGACAGCAGCCGGGATTTCACTGGCTGACTGCGGTAAGTCACGTACATGACCCATAGAAGCTTCTACTCGATAATCCGATGGCAAGTAGTTACGAATAGTTTTAGCTTTGGTTGGAGATTCGACAATAACGAGAGTTGACATGGAAGTTTCAAGAAAAAATAGCGGCTTCGCTAAACAGTCATTTAGAGGACAATCAATAGGAAAATGTCAAGATAAAATTTCACTACGGGACAAGGGATAACTGTTAGATTAACTGCTTGACCCGATTGAAAGCCTTAATATCTTCCCAATAAACAGTAGAAATGCCGACTCTAGGTAAGATAATGCAAATTGCTTGATCGAGACAGGCAGTCCTGTTCAATCTTTAACTTATATTGGGCATAATTGGCGACTACCATTTTTATTCATTAACGTTTTCGTTGAGCGATTCGGATGGCTATAGCGATGATGAGAATAGTTACTAGTTAAGAATAACAATGGTTTTTGACAAGCATATTTTACAATTTTTTACATTAATTGGTAATCGGTAATCGGTAATCGGTAATCGGTAATTAAATCCGTGGAATCCGTGAAATCCCTTTTAATCCGTGGTCAGGCATTATGGATAATATAGTAAAAACTGATACTTGTTTTCAGATGGCGTAGTTTGAGAAAAAAAGTTGTGATAAGATAATGCAGAAGAAGTACGTTCGGTAATTGTGTTCTTGTTATTAAGTAAAAGTCGCAAGCAGCTTTCCGGATGTCGCCTCTACACGGTTCGATTCTGGAGAGTTTTATGTCAATCTACGTTGGAAATTTAGCCTACGATGTTACTCAGGAAGACCTTACTAAGGTGTTTGCTGAGTATGGAGGTGTGAAGCGTGTTCAGTTACCTACCGATAGGGAAACTGGTAGAGCGCGGGGTTTTGGTTTTGTAGAAATGGAATCAGAAGCTGCCGAAAATGAAGCTATTCAAGCTTTGGATGGTGCCGAATGGATGGGTCGAGTAATGAAAGTTAACAAAGCCAGACCGCGAGAAGACAGAGGTGGCGGCGGTGGGGGCGGACGCTCTGGTGGCGGACGCTCTGGTGGCGGAAGCTGGGGTAGAGATAATAGCTATTAGGTATTATGCAAGTCTTAATATTTGATTGATTTTAATCATAGCTATACTGCAAACGGTTAAAACCTGGACTATCTCCGATGTTGTCAGCGCAAGCCTATGGTTGGCGTAACATTTGTTGAAGATGGCACTTTTAAACCGTTTTTAGTATAACCTTAAGCTAAATATTATTTTATAAGTAGGGGTATTTCACAAGTGGAATGTCCCTACTTATTATTTTAATTACCAGAGTTAGTAGTTCACCACATTGATTATGAATGGTTAGTTTTTCCCAAAATTGTCTAGAGACGTTATATATAACGTCTCTACATTACGTCGGTAAGTGGGTGTGCAAAATAATTTGTGTCATTGTTCACTGCGTGAAGCAATCCCAAACGCTTGCGATTACTTCGTTTCGCTTTGCTCCACTCGTAATGACAATATACAATTAATTTTGCGTAAGTACTTAGACGAACAAACCCCTCATAACTTATGTGGTGGAGTAATAGTATTCCACCACATAAGTTATGAGGGGCTAAGATGCCTCTTGGTAGGTTGGGTGTCGCTGCGCGCAACCCAACATCAGCGTTGGGCTTCACTCCGTTTTGCTTCGCAACGCTTGCGCGAACAGCCCAGCCTACAATATTACATTAATTACCCATCAAAATTAATGTGGTGGAGTACTATTGGTTGATTGCATTAGTTCTGATAGCTGTAGTTCCCAGGCTCAGGGGGGGAAGCACAGCAACAAAAGTAAAATTAAAAAAGAATTTGGGTTTATCGTCATCCTTAAGTGATGAATATTTGGGAAAAAACAATAGAATTAACACAGTTAGTATGAAAGTCGGTGGAGTCAAAACCTATATATCTCATGGATTTTGTTAATCTCGCATCTCAGTTAAATGCTGGAACGATAGTACCGGAAGGAATTGTAATAATCACCTTCTTAGGGGTTTTGATTGTAGATTTGATTTTAGGACGTTCATCTTCGCGCTGGATTGGATATCTTGCGGTAGCAGGTTTACTTGCTTCTATCGTCGCTTTGTATTTTCAATGGGACAATATTAATCCCATCTCATTTCTTGGTGCCTTTAACGGCGATGACCTGAGTGTGATGTTTCGCGGTATTATTGCACTGTCTGCCGCTGTCACCATCTTGATGTCAATTCGCTACGTTGAACAAAGTGGTACGGCATTAGCGGAATTTATTGCTATTTTGCTCACCGCTACTCTGGGAGCGATGTTTTTATCAGGGGCTAATGAATTGGTGATGATTTTCATCTCCTTAGAAACCCTGAGTATCTCCTCTTATTTATTAACAGGTTATACCAAGCGTGACCCACGGTCTAATGAAGCAGCACTAAAGTATTTATTGATTGGTGCTTCGAGTACGGCTGTATTTTTGTATGGAGTTTCCCTACTATACGGCTTATCCGGCGGACAAACTCAACTAAGCGCGATCGCCAATGGTATTGAAGCCGCAAACCTAGGTCAATCGTTGGGTATAGTGATTGCTTTGGTATTTGTAATTGCGGGAATTGGCTTTAAAATTTCTGCGGCACCTTTTCACCAATGGACACCGGATGTATATGAAGGCGCACCGACTCCGGTGATTGCGTTTTTATCTGTAGGTTCTAAAGCTGCGGGTTTTGCTTTGGCTATCCGCTTGTTAACAACAGTTTTCCCCCTCGTCGCTGGTGAGTGGAGATTTGTATTTACTGCTTTAGCGGTATTGAGCCTGATATTGGGTAATGTGGTTGCTCTTGCTCAAACCAGCATGAAGCGGATGCTAGCTTATTCATCGATTGCTCAAGCAGGGTTTGTGATGATTGGCTTGATTGCGGGTACTCAAGCAGGTTATTCGAGCATGATGTTTTACTTGCTAGTTTACCTGTTTATGAACCTGTGTGGTTTTAGCTGTGTAATTTTGTTCTCGCTACGCACCGGAACCGACCAAATTACCGAGTACTCTGGTTTATATCAGAAAGACCCACTTTTGACTTTAGGATTAAGTCTTTCTTTGCTTTCTTTAGGGGGTATTCCTCCTTTGGCTGGGTTCTTTGGTAAAATTTATCTGTTTTGGGCAGGTTGGCAAGCAGGTCTTTACGGATTAGTTTTATTGGGGTTAGTTACCAGCGTGGTTTCGATCTACTACTACATTCGTGTGGTCAAAATGATGGTAGTCAAGGAACCCCAAGAAATGTCCGATGCTGTCAAGAATTATCCTCCAATCAGTTGGAATTTACCTGGATTAAGACCTTTGCAAGTTGGTTTGGTAGTAACTTTAATTGCTACTTCTATAGCCGGAATTCTATCAAATCCTTTATTTACATTGGCAAATAACTCTGTTGCGAACACTCCGATGTTGCAGCAATCGATGTTTGTTAATCCTCAAGTCAGTGTAGTTACCACTGAGCAACCTTAATCGGTATTAGTTTTGAGAGATTCGTAGTTGCGATTTATCGCTTCCCTCAAAAAGAATTCCGTAGGTTATCAGAGTTATTTCTCATTAAATTAATACTAAATGGCTGTTCGACAATTCACGGACAGCCATTTTTGTTTTTTTGGGAATGAAGCTTAACCACAGACGCGCATTGTATCCTTCTCCTAGAATCAGCCAAAAATTCCTGCATCTACTAAAAGATATATATTATCAAGATATTTTTCCATCTCAAGACTCATTCACATTTCAAAAAAATTGTCATCCCTCAAACGAAGTGTTAGTAACAGTATATTAACAGGTTAATAGCTGGATGTAATATTTAATGCTTATAGCCTGAAATGTGCTTCTGTCTTAAGTTTCATGAGTATTAAAGATATTCAACGGCTTTTTTTCTCTTGAGAATAAGATTAAAGCAAACATTCAAGTCAAGGTTTATGTCATGATTCATTGATTTTTAAGTAGTAATACTTGCTATGGAGGTTAAAAAATAAATTATTAAATTTTTATTATTTTATTGCTCAACTCGATTAATTGATGCGAGTAATTGTCACAAAATTATTCAAATTAAGGAAATTACATCAATTACAAGAATAATCTATTACTAAATAAGTAACAGAACATACTTTATGTATCCATATATTCTGCCATTAGACAATTACCCATATTAAGTATATTAAGTTAAGATTAAGAAATTATTAATACATGGTAAATTAAAGAACCAAGTGTAACTAACAATTAAATATATTTACGCTTTTGAATAACTAAAAAATATTAAAAGATACTTAATAAGGTTAATTGGTGATGTGAATAGTTAATCACAGAGTAAAACAGCGAATAAAGCTACAAAGTTTTTGTACTTTGTTTTGGTTGTTGTTAATTAAATATTTTGAATTAGGAGCATTAAAAATGAAAGAAATTCTTGCACATATTGAGAAAAGAAAGCAGGAGTTTGCGAAGTTGC
>JAYKJL010000134.1:0-7881 GCA_035285725.1 Nostocales cyanobacterium 94392
TTCTAAATGAATTTGTTGTTTTTCTGATTCGGGAATTAAAGAATAAGCCGCTTCTTGAACCCGATCATGTATAAATTTGAAGTGGCTTGCTTGACAGTGACCTAATGATATTTGAGTATCGCGATCACTATCAACAATTAATGCTGTTCTTGCGTCATCTTGATTTGATGAGTCAATTTCTTTTTCGATAGGCAACACTAATCCTTGTAATACAGAATCCCATAAGTCTGTTATCGTATCGTTAGGATGAGTCTCATTCATCGTAGAAAGAGTTTTTAAGTCAAATTTATTGCCAATGCAGGCAGCGAACTTGAGCAATTGTTGATTATATGTTGGCAGCCTTTTGATCTGAAGCGCGAGAAATTCGACAACATCATCTGTAAGAGCTAGCTTTCTTACATCTGCGACATTACATTCCCAATGACCAATTTTGTGATTGAATTTAATCACTTTATCTTTATATAAATTCTGGAGAAATTGATGAATAAAAAATGGATTTCCTTTAGTTTTAGCAAATATTATTTGAGTTAATGAAATTACACTATTGATTTCACATTTAAGAGTTTCGGCAATTAAAACAGCCAAGTCATGTTGATGTAACGGCTCTAAGTTTATGTAATTAATGTTTACACGGGTTTTATTAATTTCTCTGATTGTTAAATTAAGTGGATGTGTTATGGAAACTTCGTTGTCTCTATAGGACCCAATCAATAGCAGAGCATCATCATTATCATTGATATTTGCGGGTGTAAATTTAGGCATTTTAATACCTAATTTGTTTTGGTGTATTTGTAAATTATTGGTTAAATTATTCTCACTCATTAATAGTTGGATAAAACCCAAAGAAGCCGCATCTGCCCATTGTAAATCATCTAAAAATATAACTAAAGGATGTTTTCTAATTGCAAAAATTTTGATAAATTTATGAAATAAGAAATTCATCCTATTTTGAGCTGCAATCCCAGATAATTCTGCGGCTTTTGGCTGCGGACCAATAATCAACTCTAATTCGGGAATCAAATTAATTATTACTTGGGCTTGGTCGCCTAAAGAAGAGATAATATTAGCTTTCCATTGTTCAATTTGGGTATCGCTTTCACTTAATAACTGCTGAATTAAATTACTTAAAGCTTCAACCCATCCTAAAAAGGGAATATCCCGTTGTAATTTGTTAAATTTTCCTTGAATAAAATAACCTTTTTCTTGAAAAATAGGTTGATGAATTTCATTTACCACAGCGGTTTTACCCATTCCGGAATAACCATTAACCAAAACCATCTCCACACCTTTAACTACGTCTGATTTTTCAAGATGATGTTGGGGAGGATTGATAACTCTATCGAATGCAGCAAGTAATTGGTTGATTTCTGCTTCTCGACCGTAAAGTTTTTCAGGTATGATAAAATTGTCGGAAATATCTTTTGTTGCTAACTCGAACAGTTCTATGGGTTTGTGATTTTGTTGATGATTTTCTAAATTATTCAAACATAATTCTAAATCATGTTTTAAGCCGCAGGCACTTTGATAACGATCTTCGGCATTTTTCGCCATCAATTTACAAATAATATTAGATATTATCTCAGAAACCTTGGAGTTAATATTTGATTTAATAACTTTGTCAATTGGTGGCTGTTTAGAAATATGGGAGTAAATCAAATCTAAGGGATTTTTATCATTGAAAGGTAATTCTCCGGTTAACAGTTCAAACAAAGTTACGCCAAGAGAATAATAATCGCTACGATAGTCAATACCCCGATTCATTCTTCCGGTTTGTTCGGGAGAGATATAAGCTAGTGTCCCTTCTAAGCTATCAGGATTGGTGATAAATTTAACTTCTCTAGGTAAAATTGAAGCAAGACTAAAATCAGTGATTTTTACTTGTTTGGTGAGCGGATTAATTAAAATATTGTCCGGCTTAATATCTTTGTGAATTATATGATGACCATGTAATTGGTCAAGAGCCGATGCTATTTTGATTGCAATATCGAGAAAATACTTAATAAAGTTAGGTTGATGGCGTATTTTTTGAGCATCCCAATTATCCATTTCATCCGCAAGGGAAATTCCACCAAAGTCTTCCATCACAAAAGCATAGCTTGTTCCATATTTCTCTAAACTGTACGATTTGATGATACCGGGTACATTTAAATTTTGAGTGATCAAATACTGATGTCGGAACTGGATGATTTGTTGGGAAGTGGGATGTTCTATTCCCATCAGTTTAATAATCACGGGTGTTTGGTCTTTTTTTCTAACTCCCCTGTAAATAATAGTTTGGCTGCTTGAGTAAATTTGCTCAATGATGCTATACCCGGAAATTAAGGGAAATATATCTGATGATAAAATCATTTTTCGTCCTTTTTAAGTTAAAATTCATTCTTGGCTTTATTGTTCCCATCAAGCTAGTTGCAGCATCGTCACTTAATTAAAAAAAATATTAAAATTACTTATCTATCTAAATATCTAACCAAAAATCAGTAATATTACTTTTTCTTTTTGTAAAAAATAAAAAAGCCCGTTTAACCAGGCTAAGAATTGAAGATATATTTTAAGTTTTAAGCTTTTGTTATTTCATCTTTTGTTTGATATAAGCGACTACTTGAGTTAACTGTTTTTTCAATCCGTCTATTTCTACCTGCATTTTTGCCATTTGTTCATTAAGTGTATGTATTTCTACTTCGGAATTAGAATATTCAGCAGGTATTGTTCCATTAGTTTCATTAGTTCCATTAGTTCCATTAGTTCCATTAGTTCCATTTGTATTAGCAGCAACAGCAACGGGTTGAGGTTGGGCTCGAGGTTGCTTAGCTTTCGCCATTGCTGCTTTAATTGAATTAATTAGCTGTTTTTGATCAAAAGGCTTGTTGAGAAATTCAAAATGCTCAAAGGGTTCGGAAATTTTTTCTGTAACTTCCTCTTTACGCCCTGACATGACAACTAAAGGGGTTTTTCTTAAATCTGGTTGAGATTGAATTTCTTGATAAACTTCCCAGCCACTCATTTTTGGTAATAGAAAATCCAGCATAATTAAACTAAATTTTTCCTTACGGATTAATTTAAGTCCCTCTAAACCATCTTTTGCTTCTAGTACCTGAAAATTTCCTGGAGGTAGCATTTCTCGTACTTTTACCCTGACTACTGTAGTGTCATCAATAACTAAAATTTTATTATTTGCCACAATGTTTCGCTCTAAAAGATAATTTAGGTTTAAATGGCGTTTTCGCCGAGAACACATACTAAAGAGTTCTCCCACTATATCCAAAATATATATCGATTGGGGGATAGTATTTTCCGCGAAAATAGCAATTATATCGGTGTTATATAAAACATCTGGTGAAGATAGGTAATAGATAATAGGTAATAGCTAATCGGTAATCGGTAATAGCATCGATTACCCATTAAGTGCCTTCACAGAGAGTAGAAGTGTTTAACCGGATATGATATTACCCATTGCCCATTACCTATTACCGTGAAATCCCCAGTCATTTTAGAAGACGGGGGATGAGCTTAACAAAAGACTTCTTTCCCCACAAAACCTAATATCCTTATATTATGCCTAGTCCCTACTTCCTACTCCCTTGATTACCCATGACTTCCTCAAAAGCTTCTCTTAAATCGGAAATTACGGCAATCCCAACTTGGTTACGTCGTCCCATTGGTAAAGCGAGTGAAATCTCTACGGTTCAGCAAATTGTTAAACAACGGCAAATTCACACTATTTGTGAAGAAGGACGTTGCCCAAATCGGGGAGAGTGTTATTCACAAAAAACTGCAACCTTTCTGTTAATGGGTTCAATTTGTACCAGGTCATGTGCATTTTGTCAAGTAGATAAAGGTCATGCACCAATGGCTTTAGACTCGGAAGAACCATTGAAAGTAGCGCGAGCGGTACAGCTTTTAGAATTGCGCTATGTAGTGTTAACTTCTGTCGCTCGCGACGATTTATCTGACGGAGGTGCGAGTTGGTTTGTCAAAACCATGGAAAATATTCGTCAACTCAATCGGGAAACTCAAATTGAGGTACTCACGCCAGATTTTTACGCTCAAAGGCAACCGATTAAAATAATTGTTGATGCAAAACCAGTTTGCTATAACCATAATATTGAAACAGTGCGACGCTTACAAGACCCCGTGCGCCGAGGAGCAAAGTACGATCGCTCTTTACGAGTATTGCAAATAGTTAAAGATATTGACTCTACCATGCCAACTAAATCGGGTTTGATGTTGGGACACGGTGAAACTGTCGAAGAAATCATCGAGACGATGAAAGATTTGCGTCATGTACAGTGCGATCGCCTTACAATCGGTCAATATATGCGACCATCTTTAAAGCATTTACCTGTACAAAAATATTGGACACCACAAGAGTTTGAGGAATTGGGGACAATAGCACGTGATTTAGGATTTTCTCATGTCCGCTCTGGTCCTTTAGTTCGTAGTTCATACCATGCGGCTGTGGAATAGTCAACTACCCATAGGATTTATATTGCACAAAAATGAGATTGTTCGGGACTTTTGAGTATGTTATGAAAATCTTTCTAACAAATTTGCCGAAACACGCCATCTTTTTGGTATTTGTTAAGAAGTCCTTAAATTTAGGAGAACGATTATGGCTCAAGTTGGTCAAGATGTTGCTCAAACAGATGCGAAAGCACCTTTCCCTTTCCGCACGATAATTAGCGTTGTTTTGCTGGCTGGTAACATTTTAATAGCAGCAATTTATTTTCACGTGATTAATCCGTAATTTCCTTGACACCTTGTAAAGACGTAGCATTGCTACGTCTTTATTTTTGATCAAATTTACCACCACTTCAATTGTAAATAACCGCGTTCGGATAAAGCCATTTCTTTTTCACTCAGCCATTCTACAGATTTATAAGTCCCAAAAACATGGTCCCACCAATCCACAGCTAAACCAAAGTTATGCTCCCACATTCCATATTTATGATGTACGTAATGTACTGGCATTTTCATCCAGAAACATTTAGTAGGATTTTCATGCTGTAATTGATGAGCGTATGCTGAAAATGCCGCATAAGTTAAACTACCGAGCAACCAACCCAAACCAGCATCCCAGGAATAGAAGAACATTAGCAGCATTACTAAAGAGCTACCAACTACATAATCGCGAAATTCCCAGATTACTCCTTGTCCTTCGTTACGACGATGATGGTCACGGTGACGTTCACCAATTTTACGGTTGACGTGCATTAACCGATGCAGCCAGTATTCTACTAAACTTGCAAGTACGAAGGCAATGATAAAACAAATGATTGCTGTGGAAGCAATTAATATTACAGGATTCATATAAAATTTTCAAGGAATAAATAAGGGAATATTTCTCTCGTAGTTTATCCTAACAATTTCTCAGTATGATAACTGAGTGCGATATTACTTTGTCGAAGCTTTGTGAAGATTCGAGACGTTGTAATCAGACAATTTGTTGCAATGGAAGTAATTAGAGGACGCTTGTTAGGAATCTAGTTTTGAAGACGTTGCAATACTCCCCGTCTCTACATTTGGGATTGTAATTGTGTCGCAATTTCTTGTAATATTTGGGATACACCACGGGGTTGCCAACCTAATTTTTCACGGGCTTTGCTGGCATCAACTCGCACACAGCGGTCGTATAAATAATGTACCCGTTCTTTTCCTATCGGTGGATTCCAGGAAAATATTTTACCTATAGGGTCAAGAATATTACCGATTACTCTAACTATGGGTTGGGGAACTTCCGCAGGTGTGGAAATACCTGTTTGTTTACTGATGATTTCAAACATTTCACGGGAGGGAACTTCACCAGCAGAAATTATGTAATGTTCTCCTGGTTCCCCTTTTTCTGCTGCCAATATCATCGCCTTTACCAAGTCATCTACATGGACTACCCCAGTAATGCGATCGCCACCTACCCAAAATTTTAATTTACCTTGCAAAAATAGTTTAAATACGGGTCCAAAATGAGGGTCATCTGCGCCCAGTATACCGGATGGCATGACGCTGACTACGGGTAAACCATTGGCAGCGTAGTTATCAACTAGTTGCTGTGCTTCGTATTTAGTACTATCGTAAGCGGAGGAAAAGTTTTCTTGAGTTCTTTTAAAGGTTTCATCGATTACTTTGCCTTTGGTATCGCCGTAAATACCTATGGTGCTGCAATATACCATTTTGGAGATTTCCATTTCTTTGGCAATTTCTAAAACGGTTTGAGTTCCTTCAACGTTTACCCGTTCCATTTGCGCTGCATCGACTAAACCAAGTTCAACAAAAGCTGCCGTATGAAATACTGCATCAACATCTTGCATCGCTTGACGCAGAGCATTACGGTCTGTAATATCTCCTGTAATCAACTGTAGTTCTGTATCTTTTAATCTTGTTAAATTGCTCGATTTCCGTACCAACCCAACAACAGAATTACCACGCTGTTGTAGCGCTTTTACTAAGTGCGAACCCGTAAAACCATTGGCACCTGTTACTAAAGCTTTCATAATCCTTTCTCGTAAATCCGGTAAGTCTTGTAAATTTTGCCACCTGCGGCTTCAATTAATTTTCGGGAAGGGGAATTATTTTCCCAAACTGTGGAAAGTTCTGCTCTTTTATAAGGTTTACCTTTTTTAATTCCCCCCTGCATTCCCAAATAAATTAAACCTAAAGGAACCATTTTACGACGATATTCTGGTAAGCTACAAATCACAATTACTCTTCCTTGGTCAATTTGCCGACGATACCAAAGAAATTTCAGAATTCCCAGCCAATTTAGTTTACCGTTAACGTGTTTTAAAGCTATATTATAATCTGGTAAACCCATCCAAAAACCGACCATTTTACCATTGTCTTCAGCAACAGGAAATACATCTGGATCTACTAACGATTGTAATTCTTTGGCTTCGTCGAGAAATTCTTCTTCGCTACGAGGAGTTGAACTATAGTTATTGGCAAAGGTTGTATTAAACAATTGATAGAGACTGCGACAATCTTGCTCAAAACCTTCGCCTTTGGTGCGGAGGGGACGAAAGTTAATCCCAGATTTACAAGCAATGCGATAGCCTTTTTCAAATTTGGGGTCTAAAATCAGATCCAAAGGAAAATCATAAGCATAAGCATCATTTCCTTTGTAAAAACCAGCCTTTTCCATAAATTCTGGATAATAAGGTGGATTATAAGGTGTCATCATCATCGGTGGAACATCAAAACTATCTACTAAAAATAAACAACTATTATGAGTAGATAAATTAATTGGTCCTCTAACAACATTCATACCTTTATCCCGCAACCATTGAGCGGCAGTTTCTAATAAACTGTTGGCAACATCAAAATCTTCTATACATTCAAAATAACCAAAAATTCCGATATTTTTAGCTTCGCTTGCGATTAATCGCTGATTTACAGCTGCAACAATTCGTCCTAAAAGTTGACCATTTGCTTGGGAAACAGCGATAAACTGTTGAAATTCGCCGTATTCCAGGAACGGATTATTTTCTAATCCTAACTGTTTCGCTACACTACTGCGGATAGGTGGAACCCAAAGAGGATAGTCATTATATACCGTAAAAGGTACATCGAGAAACATTTCCCTTTGTGCATCTGTAGTTACAGCCGATACCTGAAAATATTGGGTTTGAGCGACCATATTCAGTAGTAAAGCTTACTTTTAATTGGTAATTCTAGCATTTACTTAGGGAGTAGGGAGTAGGGGATGGGGGGACAAGGGGACAAGGGGACAAGGGGACAAGGAGATGGGGAGAAATAAATATCAACTAAGTAGGTGGGCATAAATATTTATCGTTGAGACAAGGCAGAAGGCAGAGGGCAGGAGGCAGAAGGGAAGAGGTTTTTGGGCAACTTTACGTTTCGTTACATAATGAAGGTTTTTTAGTGCCTACC
>JAYKJL010000135.1:0-3270 GCA_035285725.1 Nostocales cyanobacterium 94392
TTACTGGATTTTGGGGATTTCGGGTATCAAAACGATAGCTAGCTATGGTACCTGTGCCTGTGTCGAAGATACTAAAAACTGTAATTTCATTACTTGCGATATAAGGTAAATCTTTACCATCTATTCCCTGTAATGGTGCAATGTTTGGTACAGTAGGTTCTAAGTTATAAGGGTCTGCTATTTCGCTGTAATCTTCACTTTCCCAATCCGGTAAATTATCCCGTTTTCTATCTCCGTAAGCAGCACCATAGGAGTTACCAACATTCGACGTTTCTAGAAAATACATTCCACTAGAACTAACAAAACGATTCCACAGGTGGGAGTGTCCAAAAATTACTAGTTGAACTCCTGCTGTTTCTAGTAAGGGTATGACATCGCGAGTAATATAGTCGGAGGATTTAGGATATTCATAACCCACTGACTGAATAATGCCATCTTGATTCCGTTCGATGATTTGTACTGGGTCAGTATAGGCAGGTACAATATTATCACCAAGGGTGTGGGCTGGGTGATGAAACATCACGACTTTGTATTTTGCCTGTTGAAATTCAAAGCTATTGAGTTCTTCCACCAACCAATTATATTGTTCGCTACCTTTAGCAATAGGTTCAAAAATATGTTGTCCGTAACCCCATTCTTCTGGTTGATTTAAAATACTTTCCGGTTCGCCATATTTCCCTTGTCTCCCACTATCCAGGCTGGGAAATCGCCACATGTTCGCCACATACAACACCACTAGCCGCACATCACCGAAACTCACAGCATAGTAGGTTTTGCCACCAGTTTTACTTTCGGGTAAGGTAAAGATTTCTTCGTAGGTATCGCGATTAAAGTAATTCTCTTTGAGTAAGTCATCTCCATACAATTGACGAGCAGCTTGCCTGGGAATGGAATCAAAAATTTCAGCATTCAGGCTGCCTTTTCTACCATAGCGCCCCATAACTTCATGGTTGCCAATGCAGGGAAATAAAGGTGCATGTTGAATAATTTCCCCACCAGTGTAGGTGATTTTCATATCATCATAGGTCATTCGGTAGGATGCATACCCTTGTAAACAGGGAAAAAAGGCATTACCCCGATTATCATCAAACCATTCACTCGCTCTATCTGGCACATTTACTAAATCACCAGCAAACCAAACTGCATCAACTCTGCCGATTGTCTCTACAACTTTTTGGAGATTTGCTGCTACCATCGGCTTTAATTGATGATCAGAAGTTAAAAGAATTTTCAAGGATGTATTGGCAGTCGGTGTTGGTGCCAGGGTAAAAATATCGCTACTAATACTTTCACCGTCTTCTCGAAAACTAGTAACGCAGTAAGGAAGTCGCCGATTGGAATTTAAGCCTGTAACTTCAGCTTCGTGTCGCCAAATTGGGCGTAGGGTAGGGCTTTGATAAATTTGTGCTTCTGTGGTTTGTTCCCCCACCCGTGAATTTTGATCCTCACGAAGGCGGCTGAGTTGTTTTGTCTTAGCTACAACTTTTTGTTGCAGATTTTCCCCGTAGGAAACTAAATGTTGAGTACCAGCAAACTCTGTAAACCAAACAACACGAATTGAATTTGCTGTCGGTAGTTGCAAAAATGGATTACTTAGCAATTGGGGTGAGGAGGTCATGATGGAAGATAATAACTGCTAACGGGTTCATTGTAGCGTAGACGCGCTCTGTGGGGTTTCTCGTTAAAGAGGCTTTGCCATCATTTTCTGCTGCATGAAAAAATTTTCCGAAACTGTCTGAAACTGATGTGAATATTAATACAGGTCAACATAGTTGACAAAATCTCAATTATGTGATTCAGCGATTAGCTAGTTACAAAACTGAAATTATCACTGATTTTGGCATATACAAAGTCAAAATTCCAGAATAAAAAATTCCAGTGATTGCATAAAGCTTTGTTTTATCCCTGATAATTTGCTAAATCACAAAATCATATCTACCTTAATCATTTGAACATCACTCTTAATTATCTCAATTTAATCAATAACTAAGCGTGATTGTTCATCTAGAAAATCAAATATGATTCCTATCTATTTGTAAATTTATCTAAAATCACAAACACTCATAAATTATATAGAGGTTAATTATGAAAGGCAGAGAAACATGGACATTAATTACCCAAATTTCCTTAACAAGCGTTGTCACTGGTTTATGTGTTTTTCAGTTAGCGATGAATCCTAATAATCCAAATATTGCTCTGTATTGGGGTGGATTATCTGGTATTGTTGGTTACTGGCTACCTTCTCCAATGAATTTGAAAGAGGAGGAACATTTTGCTAATGGCAATTTGGATATGGGAAGTGATGTGAAGTAAACTTCTAGACCTGGTTTGGGAAGGCTATCGAACTCACGTTATTTCTACAACTAAATAAAATCAATCCAATTGAATTTGTTTCTTTTTTAAGCTAATTGTTCCAGCCCTTGTTGAAATGTTTTAATGGCATCTACGTGGTTAACCATATTAATACAACGTTGTAATAAATCCAAATCAATTCCTTTCACTTCTTCACTGCTGGAAATCTTTTCATAGTTCAGGTTATTTCCCTCGCCGCGTAGGTGATAAATATCTAATACACCGTCTTCCCAAAACCAAACTTCCTTGATTTTTAAACGTTTATATGACTCTAACTTATTGATACCACCACTAGTAAAAACTATCTCAATTCCCAAATCAGGGCGCGCTCTACCGGGAGCAAGTTTATAAGATTTGTCTGCTTCTCGCTTGACGGCACCGGATTCACTTTCTAAGGTAACTGAGCCTGTGGGGGTAAAATCAAACCCCGCTATCAGTAAGTAAAGTTCTAATAATGCGCCTATTCTTTCCTTAACAGTTTCGTGGGGTTCTCCAGGCATTTGTCGAATCTCTAAAACTCCATCTAAAAAAGAAAGTCGATATCCTGGGCGGTTTAACAGCTGCTCAACGGCTTTGAACTCTCTCCAGGTTAATCCCTCAAACATCAGGGGTGATTCTTTTTTTATTGTGGTAATTGTTGCTGAGGTCATTTGAATCTCCTGTATATTTCCTGATGAGAAATAATCAGATTTAGAGGGCGATTTTTTGATTATAATCCTGAATTTATAATATATTCAATCATTAAAAGCCCATTACAGATTTGGCAATTGTTTCAGCTTCTTTCATCGTTAAATTAGAAACTGTTTGTTTGATAATGTTAATTGCTTGGGGATTGACACTTAATTCATCTAACCCCAATCCTAATAAAATAGGTGTAAGTGAAGGGTCTGCTGCGATTTCACCACATAAACCTACCCA
>JAYKJL010000136.1:0-48788 GCA_035285725.1 Nostocales cyanobacterium 94392
AGGGGAGGCAAAAAGGGGTGTAGATAATATCCCCCTTTTATTGCCGTTGCTTGTACACTGACAGATTCTTAACGCAATCAGATGAAAGTGAGAGTACGGCACCAACCAGGATATTGTGACAATTGCGGCTATTCCTGGTTAGTAAAAAATCATATCTAACTACTAGTAATTTTGTGGATAATTAATGTTTCATAGCCACTTTTCCATTGGTGGGGGCTGCACCAATTAAACGTTGAATTTCATCTGGTTTAGTGGTTTTTGACATTGCAGCTTCAAAGGAAATAACTCCTGCCTTGACATAATCAGCAAGAACTTTCTCCAAAGTTTGCATTCCCAATTTTGCTCCGGTTTGAATTGCGGAATAAATTTGAGATGTTTTACCTTCGCGAATCATATTAGAAATAGCAGGAGTAATGATCATAATTTCTTGAGCCATCACTCGACCAAATTCATTAGGCTTAGGGTTTTTCTTCGGTACTAAAGTTTGGCTAAATACCGCAACTAAAGAGTTAGATAACTGTACACGCACTTGAGTTTGCCTGTCTGCGGGGAAAACGTCGATGATTCTATCAACAGTTTGTGCTGCGGAAGAAGTGTGTAAAGTACCGAATACTAAGTGACCAGTTTCTGCTGCGGAAATAGCCAGTGAAATTGTTTCTAAATCGCGCATTTCTCCAATTAAAATAATATCTGGATCTTCGCGTAAAGAACCTTTTAAAGCATTAGCAAAACTTTTTGTATCTTCACCAAGTTGACGTTGATGAATCAGACTTTTAACTGGTTCATAAACAAATTCAATCGGGTCTTCAATTGTTAAAATATGCTCTGCTTTTGTACGATTTATTAAATCAATCATTGCTGCCAAAGTAGTTGTTTTCCCAGAGCCTGTGGGACCTGTTACTAATATCATTCCTTTGGGTTTATCACACATTTCTCGCACAACATCAGGTAAACCTAGTTTGTCAAAATTAGGAATTTTTGAACTTAATGCTCGTAAACAAGCAGCGTAGGTACCCCTTTCTTTGTAAACATTGACCCGAAAACGTGCTAATCCTTTGACACCATAAGAACAGTCTAATTCCCAAGTTTGTTCGAGGATTTTACGTTGGGAATTATTCAACATACTAAAAATTAATCTTTGACATTGATCAGCATTTAAAACTTCATCACCGAAAGGTGTAAGTTTACCGCTAATCCGAAAATAAGGAGGTAAACCAGCGGATAAATGCATATCCGAACCTCCCAATTCAATCATTTGTTCCATTAAATCTTCAATCATCATTTCCATTTTTTTATCCTTTGTTATTTGTTGGTTGATAGTTGATAGTTGATGGTTGATAGTTGATGGTTGATAGTTGATGGTTGATGGTTGTTGGTTGTTGGTTGTTGGTTGATCAAATTACTAAATAGGAACCAAAAATAAATATGTATTAGTTGTGAGCCATTAGTTATTAACTCAAACACTAACCCCCATCCACCAACCACTAACCACCATCCACTAACTAATCTTGAAACCGTGATGTCATACAGTAAGGACAATCTAACCATTCTGGCTGTAATTGAGCATCGCAATTTCGACAAGTCAAGCCGCTTTTACGCTTAGCTTTTAACTCTGCTTCCAAACCTGTATCGGTAAATGTTACCCGTTCGACTTCTTCGAGGGTGGTAGCTCCTTGACGTACCAAATCTAAGCTATAAGCAAGTAGGGTTTTCATTCCTTCTTCTACCGCTGCTTCTTTAATTAATTCTGTGGGTGCTTCTTCATTGATTAAAGTCTGGATGCGTTCGGTAATTCTCATGACTTCGTAAACACCGGAGCGTCCTTTGTAACCAACACCGTGACATTTTTCACAAAGGGTATTGTTCGCTTTGGCTTCTTGAATTTGGTCTATGGTTAGAGTATTGGCTTTGTAAAAGGTGACATCAGCTTCTTGAGATGCCGATAATCCGTAACGTGCGAGTTCTTGCTGAGTCGGTTTGTACTCAATACGACATTCTGAGCATACGCGACGCATCAGACGTTGTGCCAGAACTCCAATTAAAGAACTGGAAATCATGAAAGATTCAATACCCATTTCTCCCAAACGAGCGATCGCACCGGGAGCATCGTTGGTATGCAAAGTAGTTAATACTAAGTGACCCGTTAATGCGGCTTCGATAGCTGTTTTTGCGGTTTCTTTATCTCTAGTTTCACCTACGAGTAATACATCAGGGTCTTGTCGTAAAAATGCCCGTAAAGCAGTACCGAAATCCAGCCCTTTTTCCCGAATTACTTGCACCTGAGTAATACCTGGTAAACTATATTCCACCGGGTCTTCTACAGTACTGATATTAATATCAGGGGAATTTCTTTCGGCGAGAGCAGAATACAGAGATGTTGTTTTACCAGAACCAGTGGGACCTGTAACTAGAATCAAGCCAAAAGGACGGCTAACCATGTCTTGAACAATCTGCAACGTCTCCGGGTCGGTAATTAATTTATCCAACCCTAATTGAGTTGAGGAATTATCGAGAATCCGCAGTACTACTTTTTCACCGTAACGACTGGGTAAAGTATTTACCCGGAAGTCTACCTTGCGCCCTTCAAACATCCGGCGGATACGTCCATCTTGGGGAAGACGACGTTCAGCGATATCCAAGTTGGCAATAATTTTGAACCGAGCAGTAATTGCTGGGATAATTTTTTTCGGTAAAGGATCAAAAGCTTGACTTAGTACACCATCTTTACGAAAGCGAATGCGTAGGTTTTCTTCCTGGGGTTCGATGTGAATATCGGAAACCCCTTCGTGCAAAGCTTTGGCGAGAATTCTATTTACTAAGTTGATAATAGGGGCATCCTCAGCACCCTTCATAGCAGAACCCAAATCAGCTTCTGCGTCATCAGGAGCATCTTCGATCTCAAGATTATCCAGATTTTCTAAATCTTGATTGATGTCGGTAAATTGTTCCTTTTCAATGTGCTTTTGTTTAACAGCCATTTCATCCAAAAATTGGTTGATTAGCTGTTGATAGTCTTCTTGAGTGATGACCATTCTTTGTAAACTGAAGCCTTGAGGACGTAAAATCCGATTCAGGTCATCAGAAGCCTCCAGATTATCTGGATCTACCATTGCCACCAAAACGTAAGGTGGGTTTTGGTCTTCGTGTTTTGATAATGGAATGAGACGATGACGACGACAAATATCCACCGGGATAAGAGTTTCAATCAAGCTCCCCACCGAAGTCGCGCCGACTTGATTAACTTCCGGATCGAGAAATTCAACACCGTAAAGAATTTTAAGTTCAAATAGCTGTTGCTTTTTATATTCTCTAAGTAGCTCCGGGGATAGTTGTCGCCCTGCAATTGATTCGATAACCTCAGTTAAAGGTCTACCGGATTTACGACTTTCTATAAGTGCCTGCTTCATCTGGCTGTTATCCACAAACCCAGATTGAACCAGTTTGTTACCAAAAGGCGAGAATTCCGATCTGACACTCAGAGCGGTACTGCGCCTTTGTTGTGACGAATAAGTCATATATTCAAATAATGGATGCTGCACAAACCTATGGTTCAAGTATTCCCAAGCAGGGGCGCAGAATTTTCATCCAAACCAAGAAAACTTAGCTAAAATTTTTTTGAAGCTCAAAAATCAGCTTCTTGGCAAAAGGTCAAAGATTTCTAATTGAGTTTTTTGATGACTTATGCTCGTATAGGTAGGGCTTGAGGATCAACTACCACCCATAGTAGTGATTTTGGATGTAAATGGTGTTTTTGAGAAAAAACAGTGACTATAGTTTTAAATAATTATTTAAGTACATATTTGAGTACATTCGTCAATATAGGCAGGCTGGCAATTTAAAGGTAAAAAATTCCTATAAATAAGCGATTAGGTTCAGCATTTGTCATAATACATGACGGTGATACCACAGACGACGGAATATTCCGGCAAACAAATACGCCGTTTCCATTCCCCAGAGTAATTGAATGTTTAAGTTGTTGTTTTATGAGGTGGTGAAAACTACCCTGTAAACTATTCCCAAATGGTTAGAGAATAATGACTGAATATTAACAGCAATGCTATTCGGTGAACAAACAGAGGTAAATCAAGTAATGAACAGCGACTCTCCACAAACAAATTCCAATATTTCCAACAGTGATGTTAACGAGCAAGTCACAACTGAGGCAAACGTAACAGCAGATCAGGCTACCGTCAACACAGAAGATGCTACCCAAGCAACCCCAAGCACAGAGCAATCAAATGGTGGTACAGCAGAAATGGCTCAAATCGAGTCTTTAAAAGCGCAGTTAGATGACCGTAGCAGTCAATATATGCGAATTGCGGCGGATTTTGAAAATTACCGCAAACGCACGCTCAAAGAAAAAGAAGATTTAGAAATACAGGTGAAGCGCAATACGATTACAGAATTATTGCCAATAGTCGATAATTTTGAGCGCGCGCGAGCGCAAATTAAACCCCAAAATGATGGAGAAATGGCGATTCACAAAAGTTATCAAGGCGTTTACAAGCAGTTAGTAGACAGTCTCAAACGCTTAGGTGTTTCACCAATGCGTCCAGAAGGTCAGCAATTCGACCCCAAAGAACATGAAGCAGTAATGCGCGAACCTACGGATGAATATCCGGAAGGAACAGTGTTAGAAGAGTTAGTACGCGGATACTTTCTTGGCGATCGCGTGCTACGTCATGCAATGGTAAAGGTGGCTGCTCCGCAAGAAGATACGTCTTCTTCAGAAGAAAATCAACTTGGGGAAGCAAGTAGTTAAGCTGTAGCCATTTAAACTAACCAAAACTGCTTGCGGTTAATCCTAAAAGGCGAGCATCGCATCCCAATTGCTCTAGTAACTTATCCGTGCTTTTTGTTCGCAGCGATCGTGAAAACAAATTTCTTTTTTAAAGAAATAATTTCATGAATGGAACGGACAGTTTTTCTTACGCAACATTTTTAAGTTGCGGAAACTGTTCTCCATACATCGTTGTAAAAATCGCAGCTTTTTAGAATTAATCAGTAAAAATATCGATAGTTATGGGAAAAGTTATTGGGATCGACTTAGGCACTACCAATAGTTGTGTCGCAGTTTTGGAAGGTGGTCAACCCTTGGTAATTGCTAATTCAGAAGGTGGACGTACCACTCCGTCAATTGTGGGGTTTGGCAAAGGTGGCGAACGCTTGGTCGGTCCTCTGGCAAAGCGCCAAGCAGTAACTAATGCGGAAAACACTATATTCAGTATTAAGCGGTTTATCGGTCGTCGTTGGAATGAAACTCAAGACGAACACGCTCGCGTACCCTATACCTGTGTCAAAGGTAGAGACGATACTGTTGATGTGCAAATTCGCGGACGTAACTACACACCCCAAGAAGTCTCCGCGATGATTTTACACAAGTTAAAGCAGGATGCGGAAAGTTTCTTGGGTGAAGAAGTTACTCAAGTTGTAATTACTGTTCCGGCGTATTTTACTGATGCTCAAAGACAAGCGACTAAAGACGCTGGAACAATTGCTGGATTGGAAGTACTGCGAATTATCAACGAGCCAACTGCTGCGGCTTTAGCATTTGGTTTGGATAAACAAGATGAAGAGCAGTTGATTCTGGTGTTTGACTTGGGAGGTGGAACTTTCGATGTTTCTATCTTGCAACTCGGTGATGGAGTCTTTGAAGTCAAAGCTACTTGTGGTAATAATCATCTTGGTGGAGACGATTTTGATAACTGTATTGTCCAATGGATGATGGAGCTTTTTTACCAACAAGAAAAAATTGATATTTCCGAAGACAAAATGGCGCTGCAACGTTTGCGGGAAGCGGCTGAAAAAGCCAAGATTGAACTTTCAACTATGGTGAATACTTCAATCAATTTACCGTTTATTACTGCTAATGAAAGCGGACCGAAACATTTGGAAATGGAACTTAGTCGTTCTAAGTTTGAAGAACTCAGCAGTCATTTGATTGAAACCATTGTCGAACCAATGGCTCAGTCGCTCAAAGATGCAGAACTCAAACCAGATCAAATTGACAAAATTATTTTGGTCGGTGGTTCTACTCGCATTCCGGCGGTACAAAATGCTTTAATCAAGTTTTTTGGTGGTAAAGCCCCCGATCGTTCCGTTAACCCCGATGAAGCGGTGGCTCTTGGTGCTGCGATTCAAGCTGGTGTCTTGGGTGGGGAAGTCGATAATTTATTACTGTTGGATGTCACCCCTTTATCTTTGGGATTGGAAACTTTAGGGGAGGTATTTACCAAAATCATCGAACGCAATACCACGATTCCTACGAGTAAATCCCAAATATTTTCTACCGCAGTTGACGCACAGAATTCCGTAGAAATTCATGTGTTGCAAGGGGAAAGAGCCATGGCACGGGATAATAAAAGTCTGGGGAAATTCCTTTTAAATGGAATTCCTCCGGCTCCCCGTGGTGTACCACAAATTGAAGTCTCTTTTGAAATTGACGTTAACGGTATTCTAAAGGTAGGCGCTCAAGATAAAGGTACTGGTCGAGAACAAAGCATTCGGATTACTAATACGGGTGGTTTGAGTCAGAGCGAAGTGGAACGAATGCGTCAAGAAGCTGAAATCTATGCCGAACAAGATAAAAAACGTTTAGAGTTGATTGAATTAACAAATCAAGCCAACACTCTCTTACACAGTTATCAATTGAACTTATCTTGTAATGCTAATTTGATCGACGAACAACTGAAAGTTTCTATTGATGAAAAATTAGTAAAATTACAAGCTGCAATGGGAAATAGCGGCATCTCTGTGGGCGAATTCAAACAAAGTTTGGATGAGTTTCAAGAAACTCTATTTGCTATTGGTGCAGAAGTATACAATCGCGCCAATAGCGGAATCAACGAAGAAACAGGTGAAACAGCTGATAATCCCGAAATTACTAAAGATAGCCAAGCTTCAAAAGAAGCTTTCGCACCACAATTCAACTTCGATTTTGAAGATGATAATACAGTCCAAACAGATTACGAGGCTATAGATTAAGGTAATCCCATTTTAGGTTTTAGATTTTGGATTGAAAACCCGACTTTTAATGTCTAAGTGCAAGAAGTCGGGTTTTTTAGTCTAAATAACCCAAGTTGCTGACAATTCTACTTGAAAACCCGACTTTTAATCTCGAACTCATTTTAAATATTAGAATTTTAGAATTTCTCGTTACTAGGACTTACGCACTGTACAAATTGATTATGGTATGCTTTCACGTAAGAAAGGTCATTTCAGGCTTTGATGGTTTATGAGTATATAGTCATAATGTAGGGGTTTAGCAATGCTAAACCCCTATCATAGATGTGGCTTTCTCCATAACCATATTTTGTGTTTTCTGTCAATGCGTAAGTCCTAGTTACCATCAAAGATGGTTTTATATACTGATGATTTGTTAAATTTTAGAAGCTAATTTCAGCATTGCTACATCGGATTAAAATAGTTTGGATGCGATAAAAAAACTAAATGGCGGGTTTTCCACACTAATTAGGTGCGGCTAGCCCTTCACATTTTGGTCTGCTTATTGCACCTCCAAGTAGCACAATTGTAAGAGAGTCAGTCCCAATGGCTATTTGATCAATGTCGTCGAAATGATGGCAACACCCGCACTTTCATGCTTGCTGGTGATTTTTATCAATAGTAAAGGCTAAAATCAATAATAATAATAAAACTTAACTTTCTGCCTTCTGCCTGACAACCGTAACTGCATATTAGCTGCCAACATTTTAACTTTTACCTTTGCTATATGGCTCGCGACTATTATGAAATTCTGGGTGTCTCTCGTGACGCCGACAAAGAACAAATGAAAAGTGCTTACCGCCGCTTAGCCCGGAAATATCACCCAGATGTGAACAAAGAACCGGGTGCGGAAGAGCGGTTCAAGGAAATTAACCGCGCTTATGAAGTGCTTTCAGAACCAGAAACCCGCGCTCGTTACGACCGTTTTGGAGAACAAGGAGTATCCGGAGCTGGTGCTGCTGGCTATCAAGACTTCGGCGATATGGGTGGTTTTGCGGATATATTTGAAAGCATTTTTAGTGGCTTCGCTGGAGGAACAGGTCAATCCCAACGACGACGCAGCGGACCTGTCAGGGGTGATGACCTGCGCTTAGATTTAAAGCTGGATTTTCGGGAAGCGGTATTTGGGGGTGAAAAAGAAATTCGGATTTCCCACCTCGAAACTTGCGAAGTTTGTAACGGTTCTGGCGCTAAACCCGGTACTCGTCCTCGGACTTGTTCGACTTGTAGCGGTTCTGGTCAAGTTCGCCGCGTCACTCGAACTCCTTTTGGCAGCTTTACCCAAGTCTCTACTTGTCCCACTTGTAACGGACAAGGCATGGTAGTTGAAGATAAATGTGACGCTTGTGAAGGTAAGGGTGCAAATCAAGTTACCAAGAAACTCAAAATTACCATTCCAGCGGGGGTTGACAACGGTACTCGGTTACGCATATCTAACGAAGGAGATGCTGGAACACGAGGTGGTGCGCCTGGAGATTTATACGTTTACTTGTTTGTAAATGAAGATGAAGAATTCCAGCGCGATGGTATCAATGTACTTTCAGAGCTAAAAGTTAGCTATCTGCAAGCAATTTTGGGCTGCCGGTTGGAAGTAAATACGGTAGATGGTCCTGTAGAAATGATTATTCCGCCGGGAACTCAACCGAATACAGTAATGAAATTGGAAAATCGCGGTGTTCCGCGTTTAGGAAATCCCGTTAGCAGGGGCGACCATATGATTACGATATTGATTGATATTCCCACAAAAGTCACACCCGATGAAAGAGAATTGCTTGAAAAACTAGCTAAAATTAAGGGAGACCGCACCGGAAAAGGCGGTTTAGAAGGATTCTTGGGAAAATTATTTAATTGATAATGAGTGTATCTTCACCTTCAACTCCCGATGCTCAGCTTGATTTACGAGGAACTCCTTGTCCGATTAACTTTGTACGGACAAAGATTCGTTTGCAGCAAATGTCACCGGGAGCCTTATTAGAGGTCTGGTTAGATCCAGGAGAACCTATTGAGCAGGTTCCCGATAGTTTGACAATGGCGGGTTATCAAATCGAACAAATTTCCGACTGTTCTGGGTATTTTTCCTTATTAGTACGCCGTCCACTGAATGCAAAATGAACGGTGAAGCTTCATTAACAAATTCCGGACAGTTTTTAGGTACGGTGGTTGCTGTACAAGCTAATTTTTACCGAGTACAGCTTGATCCGCAAGAGGACAAGGTTCCGGGCGAATTTTATTCTAATCCCCTGTTGCTTTTGTGTACCCGCAGAACCCGTTTAAAAAAAATTGGTCAGCAAGTAACAGTTGGCGATCGCGTTGTGGTAGAAGAACCAGATTGGACTGATGGTAGTGGTGTGATCGCCGATGTCTTACCCCGAAAAAGTCAACTCGACCGTCCGGCGATCGCCAATGTCAATCAAATACTATTAGTATTCGCTGTTACAGACCCGCCCTTAGAACCGTACCAACTCAGTCGCTTTTTAGTCAAAGGTGAGTCAACGGGTTTAGATGTAATTTTATGCTTGAATAAAAGCGATTTAATAACTCCGCAAGAGCAGGCAGAAATTGAGCAACGTCTTGGTAATTGGGGTTATCAACCCATATTCATCAGCGTCTATAAAGGTATAAATATAAACGCTGTAGAAAATATTCTCAGCGGTAAAATTACTGTGGTTGCGGGAGCTTCTGGTGTGGGGAAATCGAGTTTAATTAATACTTTGATTCCCAGTGCTAATTTACGGGTAGCATCAGTTTCCGGAAAACTAGCTCGCGGAAGACACACCACTCGGCACGTAGAATTATTCGATCTTCCCGGAGGTGGTTTACTCGCGGATACTCCAGGTTTCAATCAACCGGACTTAGATTGTACACCGTCCGAACTAGTAAATTATTTTCCAGAAGCAAGAGAAAGATTAAAAAACGGTAGCTGTAGATTTAGCAATTGTTTGCATCGAGATGAACCCGATTGCGTAGTACGAGGAGATTGGGAACGCTACGAAGATTATTTAAACTTTTTAGAAGAAGCAATCGAGCATGAAACTTGGCTGAGGCAGCAAGCTGATCCAGAATCTAATCTGAAATTAAAAAGCAAAGGAAAAGGGCGGCAACAATATGAGCCAATGCTAGAAAGTAAGAGATATCGTCGCGTTTCTCGCAAGAAGCAGCAGCAGACATTACAGGAATTGTATGAAGAAAGTGAAGATTAAGATTAGGTTAAAGGTTAAAGGTCAAAGGTTAAAGGTTAAAGGTCAAAGGTCAAAGGTTAAAGGTTAAAGGTTAAAGGTTAAAGGTTAAAGGTTAAAGGTTAAAGGTTAAAGGTTAAAGGTTAAAGGTCAAAGGTTAAAGGTTAAAGGTTAAAGGTTAAAGGTCAAAAACTCGTAACAACCAACCACCAACCACCAACAACTAACAACTAACAACTAACCACCAACAACTAACAACCAACAACCAACCTTGAATTTAAAATCTAATTAGTTACCATAGCTTAGAGATAACCATAAAGTCTTAAAATATTGTTAACTTCTGACTAACCAGAAGTATTTCTTCTGTGGGTAAAACCTAAGACTCTTTGTTTATTGAGCCATACCTGATAAGGGTGTCGGGCAAAAACTTTGTGCCTTCCGGAGGGATGCTTCTGTCTAATCATAACTATCGATATATAAGTCCCGTTCGGAATTAAGATTATGTCTACTGGCTACGTTGCACTTGTACTTCACGCACATTTGCCTTTCGTTCGTCACCCGGAAAGTGACTATGTACTAGAGGAAGAATGGCTTTATGAAGCAATCACGGAAACTTACATTCCTTTATTACGAGTCTTTGAAGGCTTGAAGCAGGATGGTGTTGATTTCAAAATTACCATGAGTATGACACCACCTCTGGTTTCAATGCTGCGCGATCCGCTACTGCAAGAACGCTATGATGAACACTTAGCGAAACTACAAGAACTAATAGAGTTAGAAATCGAACATAATGCTCAAAATGGTCACATTAAGTATTTAGCTGAGTATTACGAGGGCGAATTTAAGGCTACTAGAGAATATTGGGAACGCTATAAAGGGGATTTGGTAACTGCTTTCAAGCAATTCCAAGATTCTAATAATATTGATATCATTACCTGTGGTGCAACTCACGGTTATTTACCGTTAATGAAAATGTATCCCCAAGCGGTTTGGGCGCAAATTCAGGTAGCGGTAGAGCATTATGAAGAAAATTTTGGTCGTCCACCCAAAGGTATTTGGTTGCCGGAATGCGCTTACTTTGAAGGTTTGGAGCGGATGCTGGCGGACGCTGGATTGCGTTATTTCCTTACTGATGGACATGGTATTTTGTATGCTCGTCCTCGTCCTCGGTTTGGTACCTATGCCCCGATTTTTACGGAAACTGGTGTTGCAGCTTTTGGACGCGATCATGAATCTTCTCAGCAAGTTTGGTCTTCTGAGGTTGGTTATCCCGGTGCTGCGGAATATCGGGAATTTTATAAGGATTTAGGTTGGGAGGCGGAATATGAGTATATCAAGCCTTTTATTATGCCTAATGGTCAGCGTAAAAATACGGGGATTAAATATCACAAAATTACTGGTCGTGGTTTAGGACTTGGAGACAAGCAGCTTTACGATCCTTATTGGGCGAGAGAAAAATCGGCAGAGCACGCTTCTAACTTTATGTTCAACCGCGAGCGTCAAGTTCAACATCTCCACGATATGATGCAACGTCCTCCAATTGTGGTTTCTCCCTATGATGCGGAGTTGTTTGGACATTGGTGGTATGAAGGACCTTGGTTTATTGATTATCTCTACCGTAAATCTTGGTTTGACCAAGGTACTTACGACATGACTCATTTATCGGATTATTTACGAGCTAATCCGGTTCAACAAGTTTGTCGTCCTTCTCAATCAAGTTGGGGATACAAGGGTTTTCACGAGTATTGGCTAAATGAAACAAATACGTGGATTTACCCACATTTACATAAAGCTGCCGAACGGATGATTGAGTTATCAAAGCGGGAAGCAGAAGATGAGTTAGAATCCAAAGCTTTGAATCAAGCAGCACGGGAGTTACTTTTAGCACAATCTTCTGACTGGGCTTTTATTATGCGGACGGGAACAATGGTTCCTTATGCTGTCAGAAGGACTCGTTCTCATTTGATGCGATTTAACAAGCTTTACGAAGATATTAATATCGGCAAAATTGACAGCGGATGGTTGGAGAAAGTTGAATATATGGATAATATTTTCCCCAACATTAATTATCGAGCGTACCGTCCTTTGTAAAAGTTTTACAAGGCAAAGATAATCTTTGTGGTTAAATTTGAAAGTTTTAGCCACAAAGTCATTGAGTTTAATATTTTTGTCAATGGTAAGTCCTATAATTATTATAAAATTAATACTACTGAGTGTTTATTCATTAAGAAATCGCTTGATCATTTACGTACTTAAACACCGAGCCACAAGCTACACGAGTTCTCTTCGCAGCCCCACTCCACAATTCTAATGCCACATCTTCCAAGCTTTGCCCATCAGCCTTGAGCAGCAGTGAAATTGCACTAAGCTTACCGAAAGACCAAAATAAGCCCGCTTCAAGTAGATAGGGTTCGTTAGTTTCTGCGTGGATGCGGAAATCGTACAAAGAGTAATCACGACAACCTAAAGCTATGTGCGCCCGTTTGGCTGCATCTGCGAGTTGATCAAATAATTCTGGTGTGACATTCGCCGGACACATTCGCTTTGTTGCTGCACTGCCATTTCGCTGGCTCGGCGTTCCGTCAGGTTGCAGTTCAAATTTATCATCTAAAGTTCTGATGGGATGCTCTTCAGCAAACAAGTACTCTATCATCGGCAGTACCCACAATTCACCTCCACGCTCGATTACACCCACACGCAGTTCTCTTCCAGGGATGTAATCTTCAACCAAAATAGTTTCGTCAAATTCAAACGCAATTTGCAATGCTTCCGCGATTTGCTCTTGATTCCAAACCAAACTCACACCCAAAGAATTGTCTTCCGAATTTGGTTTGACGATGAACGGGGGTTGCATTCTTAGGATGTCTCCTTCGCGTAGTTGTTGCGCTTTAGCCACGCGGACACTAGATGCTGATACGACGCTTCGTGTCTGGGATTTGTTACTTGCGATCGCCGTACAATGAGATGGCGAACCCACAACGGGTAAACCAAGAATATCCTCGAAGAATGCCCGGAAACTCGTCATTCCAGGGAAACAAAACATATGGGGAACTACTACATCAATATCAGGTACTTGAGAAATCATCTCTTGCAGTGACATCTTCTCTGACATGGATTCTAAGGATTTCCCCAACTGCCAAAAACCGTCAGGATGTACGACAGCATAGTGGCTAACAACACCAACTGGTTGTATAACTTCCTTTACGTGCATCATTGACAGGTTGTAATAAAACTGGGAGACACGAGAACCCGCAAGGTGCAACACTCGTAATCGGGTTATCCCGTTTGAACTAGGTAATGAAGTGGAATTATTTAGTAATGGTTTGTCAGGTAAAATTTGCATTTCAATTTATACGTAATATGTTCAAGATTTACACAAGACAAATAATTTAAATGTTTCCCAAAATATTTCTCAACTAGAAATAAATCAGAATTATTCACAATATGTGTTGTGTAAATGCTGTTTGGAGATATTAATTAACCAATTCAAAAGAGGTTGAAAAAAAATAAATTAATTAATCTCCACCCATCTGCACGAGTTTTCCAATATTGAAATCTATTCTTGTCCAATTTTTGAGTTGAAACAAGTTTTTTAACAATAACAAGGGAATTTGCCAATGATGCACCATTAAAAATGGTAAAGAATCGTCAAATTTATAAATTGCGTCAGTACCTTTAAATATATTCTTAATCCAATTCTTCAATTGATCAAAAGAACGAATTTCATTTAGTCGCCAAACTTCATGATAAGTCCAATAAGTAGGTTTACTATTAGCTAGTGCTTGTAAAGGTTCCGTTATCGATTCTTTACTTAGATAAGCATCGGCTGCTTGTTGCAATTGATCGTGAAATATGGTGATAGCAGAATGAGTCCGGGGATTACATTCAATTGCATATACTGTACCATCTTCAGCTTCAATAAAGTCAAAAGAAAGTTGTCCGGTAACTCCCAATTCTTTGATAAAATGCGTTACCCATTCGCGAATTTTTAGATGTTCTACATTTTCGTAGTTAACTTGAAAAGCCGAAGATTCACAACAACAATGCAGTCTGACTACACCATCCCTTACAGTACTATGAGTACAGTATTCCTTGCCAGGGATAAACTCCTGCATTATCCAAGGCTTTTGAGGACTAATTGGTAAACTTCTCACGAAAGCTGCGGTTTCTTCGGTTGTATCGCAAGGAAGTTTGGTTAAATCCAAACGTCTAACGGAATCGTAAGGAATACTTTTAAGTATATATTTACGAGTTTCTCCAGAGAAGTCAAAATTTAAAACTTGTTCGGGGGAAGTAATTTTAAAAGATTTAGGAACTGATAAACCAAAACTTCGCGCTTTCTCACTAAAAGCGAATTTATCATCGAGCATTTCACAAGTAGCAGCGTCTAGGTGAAACACCTCACAATATTCAGATAGAGCCGGTTTTGCTAAAGCATCGTAGTAGCTAGCAACTGGACTTGTTACCGGAATATAAATATCAATGTTTTCTTGATTCACAATGTCGATTAAAGCTTGGGTATAAACTTGTGAATTTTCCTGGGGAACGGGAGTTGTATAAAACTTATCTACAGCCGGAGAAAAACGATGACCTGATAGCCAATATTTATCAGTTTCTGTCAATACTACTCTATGTCCTGCGGCATGAAAAAATCGAGCTAACTGTAGTGCTTTAGTCATTTTCCCACCACTAATCAGAATATTTTTCTTTTCAGCAGGTGTGATTGTTTTCGGTTTGATTTTAAATGGACTGATTAAGATATTTATAAATAAAGATATTAAAACAATTGTGGCATTAATTGGTAATACTAATAAAAGTAAAATCAGAGTAGTCAAGTTTTTTATAAAGGCAACAAAACGCATTTTGAAAGAATTTGGAGACGTTGCAACTTGAGAAGAAGAAACAAAAATAGATTGTGTCATTGTTTAATAATTATTTATTTTTTTATTTTTTTATTTTTTTATTTTTTTACTTGACATTTTGTCGTAAATATAAAAATTTTGTAGAGACGTTGCATTGCAACGTCTCAAACAATATGAAATCATCACTTCATTTCATATTCAAAAACCCGACTTCTGTAGTTTAAGTTTTTTAATTCCTAACTTTCTAACCTCCGGATAATGCTTAAACCGTCTCTTACTGGTAATAATACCTGTTCGACACGTTGATCGGCAGCGACGATACGGTTAAATTCGGCGATCGCCTTTCCATTAGCGGTACGTTCTGCTTCACTCAGATAAGGTTGTCCCTGAAGCAATGTATTATCCACGCAGATAAACCCAGATGGGGCTAGCAAATTTTTATCTAACAAGGCGTGGAAATAATCTACGTAGCCAGCTTTATCTGCATCAATAAACACGAAGTCAAAGGATTCACCTGCTGTGGCTAATTTATCCAAAGTTTCTCGTGCTGGACCGATTTCGACTTGGATTTTTTCACCGTGGGGAGATTCTTGAAAAGCTGCTTTACCGAACTCTGCTGTATAATAATCAACTTCACAAGCAATCAATTTTCCGTCTGCGGGTAATGCGGATGCCATTGCTAAGGCAGAATAACCCGTAAACATCCCGATTTCTAGTACTCGCTTGGCTTTGGTCATGTGGATGAACATTTTTAAAGTTTGTCCTTCAATATGACCTGAAAGCATTTCTTGTTCTAACGCGACGACAGTTTCCCCTTTGTCAAAACGGTTACTCCAGTCCTCACGGGCTGTTTTGTCAGCGAGAGCTTTTAAAGCTGCCGATTCAGAAGTTGTGCATTCTTCTAAATAAGGGTCTAAACCGGATGCTAAACGAGCAACAAAGTCAAGTTTTTGCTTAATTTCTGCTGATAATGCTTGTTTATTCAAGACTTGTACAAGTGTTTCTAATTCCTGAGCCAATATTCCCAAAGGTGTAACAGGTCTAGCTATTGGTTTATCAACAACACTTTTCATTAATTTTCACTCCCTACAAGTTCCGCTTCTGATTCGGAATAAACGGGGTAAACATCTACACCATCACCACCACGAGGGAAATTCTGACAAATCTTTTTATGTTTTGCTAAACCTTCTGCTAATTCTTTGCGAGTTAGGTCGTTGACAAAGAAGCATTCACCGATTGGTTTAGGCATTGCAGCCCTTTGTTTACCGTCTCTTGTCAGAGAAATAGATTCTGTAGCTTCCCACAACAAGTCTTCTTGCAATAAAGGATGGTCTAGAGAAAGTCCAATTCGGCTCATTGTTCCTAAAATACGGTCTCGATCTGACTCGCTGATATAGCCTCTAATCGCGGCAATTGTTGCCGATAAAGCCATGTCAATATTGACTGCATGACCGTGGAAAATAGGCACGCAGGGTGCCAATTCTAAAGTCGGACTCCAACTATGACCGTAGGCTATAACTCTATCTAGGTCTAACTCATGGAGGTTGGGTACTTCATATTCCAACATTTTTTTGATGGCTTTATAAGTTACCACACGGGCAATTTCTTTAATTTCTTCTGTCGCATCAATGTTACCAAAGTGGGTACGAAGCAGTTCTTCACCATATTGCTCGAGTAAATCAAATACTTCTTTGTGACCGACTACGGCAATTTTTACCAATTCTGCCATGCCGTTGCGTACTTGATCTGTAGGTAAGGTACCCAAGAAGGAAAAATCTAAAAATACCTTGGATGAAGCATGATAAGCACCCAAGCGATTTTTCAGCTTTTTATGGTTTACCGCTACCTTAATCGCAACACTAGCGTCAATCAAACCAATCAATGTGGTGGGAATACGAATATAGTTGCTGCTACGACGATAAGCTGAACAAGCGAAACCCGCAACATCTGTGACTAATCCACCACCGATTACCAAAACAGGCTCTTTACGAACTAGTTTAAAGTCAGCGAATGCATCGATTATCTTCTCGAAAGTTTGGATTGTTTTATTCGGTTCGGTGATAGTTATCGGAAAAACAGTTACATCGATATCGTAATACTCGAAATACTGTTTCATTTTGTTGCCGTAATACTTGTAGACATTAGAATCTACTACGGCTAAGCAGCGACCAAATTTTTGATAACACTCTGCTAATTCTGGATTATCTATATTGAAAACTCCATCAACATAAACAAGGCTATACTCAATCTTTTCGTAAGCTTCTATATGAAAAGCGGATTCAGTAGCTTCTAGTTTTGACTGAACGATACTCATGGTTGTTGACCTAATGGTGATAAAAAATTTTGACTTGTAAATGTGCGTTTGCTGATCTACCTGGAGCGGTAGATTGTGCAGAGATTTATTGTCTGCAATCGGCGATAGTCAATTACCTCTAATTCATCGAAATCAGAGGTTCTTTATTTATTTTAGTACTTAAGTACCAAAACAATACTGAGTTATCTCAAGTAAAGAAGCTTGGCTTCCACTTAGTTGAATAACCATTATTAATATCCAGCTTTACCATTCTCAAGTTGCCAAATACATCTGAAATCGAAATTTTACGAATGCTGGAAATATAAATTTACTCGTTTTTACTCAAGCGGAATATTCACGCACATCAAAATCATGGTGCGATCGCGATTGTTTGATTTATCCACCATTAACACTAATTATTTAATCCTCCGAAGTCGTCTCCCGCTTCAAATATCGGAAAATATCTATCATGGCAAAAAGTTCCTCTCGGCAGTCTCCAGGCTTATGCTTGAGATTACAACCTAGATTTACATTCAAGGAAGGGTCTGATGAGTTGTTGATTATTGCAGACTTGGACATTCCTTTTCAACCTTGAAGCTGGACATCAATAAAATTTATCTCAAATGCTTGAACTAACCAATTTTGCCAAAAAAATATGGCTTTGCAGAATTCACGTATGAATTTAGATTTTGAGACGTTACACTGTAACGTCTCTACACAGATTTGGGTGATCCATAAAATTTGATTCATACTTATGAAGGGGCAACGCCAAAAATATAACTCCCATCACAATTTGATCGGATAATACTAGCTGCTGGTTAAACAAGCATTATTCAGAAAAAATACTTTGCTATTTTTGCAAATTAATCGTTACAACAGATAACTAGCTCATAGCTGAAAACCTATAATTTTTACACAGTTCGTACAACTGCGAGAAACGCTCGATATTCTGCATCCTACCGCAATTCTCCGGAACAATACAATACGCTAAAGTTGACCCCAGGAATAAAAAATTTATCAAGATAGGTTGTTTGTTAACTTATGCTGTTAATTTTCACTCTATCAAAAATTTGATTAAAATTTTCAACTTTTTTTGTGAATCAGAAAATATTTTTGATCCACCGGGCTAAAAGCAGCTTAATTCAACTATGACAACTGTCTTAGGTATAGATTATATAAGACTTTAGGCTGATTTTTCGTTGGTTTATTGGATTTCTTTGTTATGTATTTTATTTTTTATATATAAATATTCCAACTACTGAAAATTTCAGATGATTTGTAATTAGAGAGTTATTGGGGTTCAATTAAATAAAGTGGATGGTTATAATTGTCTAAACAATATATCATATCAGAATTTAGACTGTTTTTTGATTTTGATTGTAATTTGAAAATTAAAAATGATTTTGGGAAATACTAACATTCAGAAGTCGGTTTTTTCGGATAAATATCTGTAAGATAAAGAGAACCGTCATAAAAATCCGACGAATCACTTCACTCCATTTTCCCAACAACCTAAAAAAAAGACAGGTGCTTGACCTGTCCTAAACCTATATTGAAATTAACAACTCAAATTGATGAGTATTATTAAAAGTTCATTTCAGCGGCTTGAACTTTCTCAACCTGCTTTTTCTTCAAAACAAGCATGATTTGAGCTAGCATTACCAGAGCGATAAATGCCATCAACCATTTAACTCTGCCAGCACTTTGCAGTACTATCTCTGTATCGTCTTGACCAAAACCACCCACATTCGGATTATTGGTTAAAGCTTCACCAGCTTCTACTGTTTGTCCTTCAGAGACAATTAATTGGGGTCCTGCGGGAATGGTAGTAGAAACGGTTTCACCCGCTGGGGTTTGAACGTCTACAATATATTTTACGCCACCAAAATCATCTTCTTCTTGGGCAATTTTGGTAATTGTACCAGCAGCTTTAGTTACGAAAATGTTATTATTGCTATTTTCGCCGGTAGGGTAAACTTGTCCGCGTCCTCGGTTTCCACCAACGTGAACTGCGTATTTACCGAACTGAATATTTTTATCCGTTGCGGGGTTTGGAGAAAGAACTGGAAAAACAATTTCTTGATACTGTTCACCAGGAAGTGGACCGACTAAAAGGATGTTATCCTGTTCTTCGCTGTAAGGCTGGAAGTAAACATCTCCGACTTCCTCTTTCAACTCTTCGGGAATACGTTCTGGAGGAGCTATTTTAAAGCCTTCGGGTAACATCAAGACGGCTCCAACATTTAACCCTACTTTAGAACCGTCAGCACCTACTTGTTGGACGCTGGTATCGTAAGGAATTTTAACAACCGCTTTGAATACGGTGTCTGGTAGAACTGACTGAGGAACTTCTACTTCAGTAATCTTGGCAGCCAAGTGACAATTGGCACAGACAATCCGTCCTGTAGGTTCTCTAGGAGTTTCTGGATAGCTTGCTTGCGCCCAAAAAGGGTAAGCTGCTGCTGCTTGAGGAAGTGCTAAATCGCTGGTAAAGAAAAATGTCACCGTGGCGATCGCCACCAGCAATGTTCTGGAAATCGCCTTAAATGCGCGATTTAACCTTGTGGTACAAGTATTTCTCATCTCTATTAGGAATTCATGGGTAATTAGTCATCATTTCTAGCTAAAGAAGAATGACCAGGTAAGGTAGATCACAGCAAACAACCACTAGTTATCACAAATAATCTTTATCGGTTTATGTTGTGTATCAAAGATAAATCAACGACTGATAATTGATCACTGATAACTGATAACTGTTTAAGCCCACCAAGGTTCTTCATCAGTGCGGAAGTCAGTTTCAGTCCAAGGAGTAAGCACCATTTTGTCGTCTTGTACTGCTACATGACTTAATGCTAAAGACAGCGGTGCGGGACCCCGAACTACCTTACCAGTAGCATCATACTGGGAACCGTGACAGGGACACTTAAATTTATTTTCCGCAATGTTCCAAGGTACCACGCAACCCAAGTGAGTACAGATTGCGTTGATGCCATAATCTTGAACGGATTCTTTACTGTCTACCACAATATAGGTAGGGTCGCCCTTTAACCCCTGTACCAAAACGCGATCGCCAACATTATGTTTGTCTAAAAACTCAGAAACTACAACAGTATCGCCTAGTTCGTTTTTCGCGGTGGTACCACCACCAGCACCACCACTCGAAGGAGGAATAAAATACTTGATAACGGGATACAATACTCCCAGAGCGACTCCGGTAACAGTTCCGAAAGTCAGAAGATTCATGAATTGACGACGACCCATATCGGGTACATCAGTTGATTCAGAGAATTGAGCCATAATCTACTTCAAGGTTGTTTTTGTTAATTTTTGCGACTTGAGTTCTGTTTATTGAGAAACTCTTGTCTACTATGCCCATGCCCCATATAAATGTCAGATCATCTTTTTTGAAGATTTTCTCACATTCTGTTTTCTAGCATTACATTTCTTTATATCCTTATCATACTGGAGTTACGGAACTTCACATCATTACTAAATGTAAAATATCCGAAAGTAAAGCAATGACAGGACAAGAACTACGTCAAATATTACTTGATAAGTGGGGACGTTCTTACGATGTCCAGTTGCGACGAAGCATGGGCAAACTATTCCTACAGGTAATGTGGAAATATTTGGAGCAAGCTTCGTTTCCCTTAAATGAAACTGAGTACCTGGAACATTTGGATAGTATTGGCAATTATCTTGATGGGATGGGTGGAAGTCAGCAGGTAAGAGAGTTTATTCAGGAAACGCGAGAACGTCCGCGACTTGGCAAAGCTGTGAGTGTGCCTTTGGATTTAGGCGAGCGCACTTCTGAATGGATATTATAGCTTTTAAGTTCACATATAGCTAGAGCATTTTTTCTCAATAAATTGTCGTTATTCTTAGGTAATAGGTAATTGTTAATAAGTAAGTCGGCAGAAAAAAACAGAACTATATAACGGTTAGGTAAACCACCCTTAAACCCTTATTCCCACTGCCGACTGCCGACTTTATGCCCTAATTACAATTTTCAACGCCAACCTACTTAAACAACTGTCATCTGTCAATTTTTACCACAGGAATTTGTACTTTTTCAAAATCCTCATAGGTAATTTGCATTATTTACCGATTAACTTAACTAAACCAATTCCACCAAAGTATAATCCTAAAACTGCTCCTGCTAAAAGACTTTGGGTCAGTGGATCAGTAGAAGGTGTAAGAACGGCTCCTAAAACTACCGCTCCCAGAATTACCAAACGCCACCCCGAAAGCATCATTTTAGAAGAGACAATTCCTAAAGCACCAAGTAATAGTTGAATAACAGGAATTTGAAAGGCTAAACCAGTACTAAATAGTAGCAACAATACAAATTCAAAATATTTATCAATCGACCAACTTTGCTCAACTACATCCGCGCCATAGGTGATGAAAAAATTCAAAGCTGCGGGAATTAATGCAAAATAAGCAAATACCAATCCTGATATAAATAGTACGGTAGAACCCATAAATACGGGTATGAGTAAACGACGTTCCCGTCGAGTTAATCCCGGTAATACAAATTGAGCAATTTGGTATAAAACAAATGGGCTGGCTAAAACTAAACCAGTATAACCCGCGACTTTAATCGATACGAAAAAATATTCTCCGGGAGCAAGTTGAAGAAATTTTACTCCTTTGGCTGGTATTTCTAGCAGTTGAACAATTTGTTTGACGAAAACAAAACAAGAAATTGCGCTTAGCACCACGACTATCAGCGAATAAAAAATCCGTTGTCGTAATTCTTCTAAATGATCGAACAGCGACATTTCGACTTCACCAGGTAATTCATCAAGAATATCTTCTGAAGTCGCTTCTAAGTCGATATCTTTTGTCGTAGCGGTTTCTGCTTCTTGGGAACTAGTCATGTGAATTATCAATTATTAGCTGTTAATTATAAGTATAAGTTTAGAGTTAAGTATAGAATATTGAGCATAAGTCATGATGGATGGGCAACAAATAAGCTGCTCAACATTTAATTTGCAATACGGTAGCAAGCTTTTCGGTTTGCACTACAAGCCTCATAGGTTTTTTTGACAATCTGCTATTTAAGTGTGTCAGGAATAGCCGCAACGTGGTTGGTGCGTGACACACAGGTTCCTTATTACTACGTAGAGAATTTCTATAAGTGTCACAGCACCCTACAAGAAAATATGCCAGTTGCGTAAGTCCTATGTGTTTTAGCTGAACTCCAAACTCCAAACTCCAAACTCCAAACTCCTAACTGATTTTTTCCGGTTTTATAGAATTTGCTCTGGATAAGTTATCAAGAAAGTGTAAAAGTCTGTTTGTTAAAGAGGGAATCTACTGTGGTGTAACCTACAATTCTACTTGAGGTTGAGGTTAATCATGCATAGTAAAATTTGTTGCGCCATGTTGGCATTACCTTTTATCGGATGGAATGCTGTTGGTAGTTTTACAAATATTAATAGTTTAGTATCTTTTGATAGTGATGTTTCTCAAATTACTGATGTTGTTAGTAGTAGGAAGATTATTCAGCCATATTTAACAAAATTTAAAATACCGGCTAGAGATGACCGAATTAAAGATTGTCTTCGTTCAGGTAACTGTAAAAATTAATGCATTTTTATTGATAATTTTCAGTTAACGTCTTTATATCATCAGGACTTACGCAATTGTCACAAAACCCTGGTTGGTGCGTGACACTACAACCTCATTATTGCATTAATCATCAAGCGAAGTGTCACAGCACCCTACAAGAAAAATGTGCCGGTTGCGTCAGTCCTAATCATATTTTTTCTTGTCTAAGTAATTTTAAAATAATTGCTTTATTTAACTATAGTAATCCTAAATCATATATGAGAATTTAGAACTCCAACTTTTTAAATAAGTCGGGGTTATGAACACCATGATTCGATACATACAAATAGAATTGCTATCTCAATCATTTTTCCTAGAAATAATACTTAATTGGTGATATTAAACAGGAAACATCGCTATTAATATAGGAATAGCCGCAATTGTCACAATACCCTGGTTGGTGCCGTACTCTCACTTTCATCTGATTGCGTTAAGAATTGCTGCGGTGTACAAGCAACGGCAATAAAAGGGGGATATTATCTACACCCCTTTTTGCCTCTCCTACAACAAAATATGCCTTTTTTGCTAAGTCCTGTAATATAAAAATATTCGGAAGTTTTATTTTTGCAACGTTTATCTTGCCTTACATATATTTAAGTTTATACAAGGTTTTATTCAAGTTTTTTATGTACTCAAAAAACCATATATTTCTGTAACTAATTTATCCAAAAATTAACCAAATAGATATTAATTATAAATCCGGAATCGGAGAATTATAATTTGTATTTAGATTAAAAATAATTCGAGAAATAAAATCCTTATCATGTGATAAATCTCGTTTTTAAAATCAAGCGAGTAGCCGTCTTTTATGCTTCTAAATTTAGAAAGATTTTATCAAGCTTGTAATCCGAGCCAACCTCTAGTAATGGGAGATGCTGATGCTCGACGATATTATATCGATTTCGCTTCAGTCAGAGGCGGAAAAATTATTGAAGCCCTTGGACGGACTATTATTAGAATATCACCGGATACACCTACTACTCAACTTTTTACCGGACATATTGGCTGCGGTAAATCTACAGAACTACTACGATTAAAAGCAGAATTAGAACTGAATAAATTTCACGTAGTCTACTTTGAATCCACCCATGTTTTAGAAATGGTGGACTTAGATATTACCGATATTTTTTTGGCGATCGCAGGACTTGTATCTGAAAGTTTGGAGAAGAACAAAATTCGTTTGAAGCCATCATATTTTACCAAACTATTCAGTGAAATTATTGATTTTCTCCAAACACCAATTGATTTAGAATTAGAAGGTGAACTATCTATAGGAATTGCGAAAATTACCGCGAAAACAAAGGAAAGTCCGCAGTTAAGAAGACGATTAAGGGACTATCTAGAACCACGAACTTTAAATATTTTGCATTCGATCAATAATGAATTATTAGGACCTGCGAATCAGGAACTTCAAGCTAGAGGTAAAAAAGGATTAGTAGTAATTGTTGATAACCTCGATCGAGTAGCAATTAGACCTTTACCATCGGGACGTTCTCTACCGGAATATTTATTTATTGATCGGGGTGAACAATTACGTAAACTCAATTGTCATATCGTTTATACAATACCTTTAGGATTAACTTTTTCCAACGACAGCGCTCAATTACAACATCGTTTAGGTGGTGGTGTCGCGCCAAAAGTTTTACCAATGATACCAGTATATAAACGTAGTGGCGAAATTTTTATTCCTGGATTGGATAGTTTGCGACAAATGGTTTTAGCCAGGGCTTTTCCTACCATTAATCCCCAAGAAAGGTTATATTTTATAACAGAACTATTTGACAGTCCGGAAACGTTGAATAGACTATGTTTAATTAGTGGTGGTCATGTACGAGACTTATTAGGATTGCTGTTTGATTGTATCAGAGAACAAGACCCACCTTTTAGTCAAGAATGTGTCGAGTTAGTAATTCAAAGACATCGCGATTATCGAGCGAATGCAATTGATGCTCCGGAATGGGAATTAATTTTTCAAGTTGTACAGCAACAGCGAGTCAGAGGAGATATTGAATATCATACTTTGTTACGCAGTTTGTTTGTTTTTGAGTACCGCGATCATCAAGGAGTGTGGTTTGCTGTCAATCCAGTTTTAGCAGAAACCCAAAAATTTAAATCATGGTTGGAACAACAAAACAATCAGATTTAGTCGTTGTTAATACTCGTGCTTTGAGAAGTTTAACGCGAGGGATTTCTCTTTCTCGCGGTGAATTTTCTCTGGTTTTGGTATGCTGTAATTATCAAGTTTTACAACAGAGAATATTAGAACAACTCCAACAAATTTTAGGAAAAGATTATTTACTGCAAAAAGTATCTTTACCTGCTCATGCAAGGAGTTTATATACGACAATTCACACCAAAATTGTTAAAGACTCAAAAAAAAACCAAACATTGCCTCACATAGCATTAATGATTTTGGGTTTAGAGTCAGTAAATGGACTTGACGATTTATTAACTAGCATTAACCATATACGAGACGAATTTCGCAAAAAACATCCTTTTCCCATGGTGCTGTGGGTAAATGAAGAAGTATTACGAAAATTACGACGATTAGCACCAGATTTTGCTAGTTGGGCTGGAACACCGATTAAATTTGAAATGACAACAGCCGAATTAATCCAATTTTTGCAACAGGAAACCGAATCATTATTTACTACGGTTTTAAATATTGCGGCAACAAGAGAAAAAGAATCTCAAATTACCCAAAAAAAATCATCCGAATATCGTCAATATACTTTAGAACAAGTTTGGCAGAATAGCAACGAATTACATCACGCTATCAAAGACTTACAAACTCGTGGAATCAATTTAACCCCAGAATTAGAAGCTAGTTTAGAATTTGTGTTTGGTTTAGATGAATACGTTAAAGACTGCATAGAAAAAGCAATCAATCACTTTCGCAACAGTTACCAATTATTAATTATTAATGATAGGAAAACAGAAAAAATAGACCAAATAGCAGTTTCTCCTCTATCCCCTTGTCCCCCTCTCCCCTTGTCTCCCCATCCCCTTGTCCCCCCCTCCCCTCACCTGCTCCACCAGGGAGTCATTTTGTTCTACCTTGGTTTATGTTTTTACCAATTAGCTCAGAGAAATCACGGAGAACAATATTTAAATTGGCAATCTGCTGCAAATTATTTTCATCAGTGTTTAAAAATATTTGAACTTGCGGAGCACCCGGTGTTGGTGTCGCAATTTATCGGACATTTAAGCGAAGTTTTACAACAACTTCAGGATTGGAATCAATTACAAATAGTTGCTCAAAAATCCTTGGAGTTGCATCAACAATATGGTAGTTACACTCAACTTGCTTGCGATTGCGGTTATTTAGCAGAAGTAGCGCTGCAACAGTTAAATTGGAAGCAAGCAACTAAATATGCTCAAGCATCGCTGTTTTATTTAGCAGAAGCCAAAACTAATCATAGAGTACATCAAGGTTTATTTCCATTGCTGTTAGAGCAGGTTTATCAGTTGGTATTGGTGAAAGCTCTGAGGTATTCGGGCGACGAAAAAACCGCTCAACAACATTTAGAAAATGCTAGTAATCAGTTGTCGTTCGCCTTGGAAAACAGCGATTATCGTTATGATGCTCCGAGTTATATTCGGCTTTTACGACGATTGCGATCGCTATATTATGAGTCTGGGAAATATAATAAAGCTTTTTTGATTCGTGGTAAACGACGTTCGATAGAACAACAGTATGGTTTGCGTGCTTTTATTGGTGCGGGTAGGTTACAACCCCAAATCCAAGGGAAAAATCCGGTGTTAGTTTCACCCGCAAAAAATACAGATGTTGCTTTAGAAATTACTGCTTCGGGTCGGGAACGTGATATTAATTTGTTAATTGGAAAAATTAGTCGTTCGGATCAAAAGTTAATTTTGATTCACGGTGAATCGGGAGTAGGTAAAAGTTCTATTGTGAATGCGGGGTTAGTACCAGCTTTACAAAATAGACCGATTGGCGATCAAATTGCCGTACCCGTGGTATTACAAGTTTATACTGATTGGATACGGGAATTGGGTAAGTCTTTTAGTGAAGCAATGTTTGCCAATCAATCACCAATTCGATACATTTATACCAAAGAATTAGAGGCTCCACCTTATCCTGCAACACCGATTAAAATTACAGCGATTTTAGAACAATTACGAGAAAATGCCAGAAATCATTTGATAACTGTGTTGATTTTTGACCAGTTAGAAGAATTTTTCTTTGCTTCTACCGATAGAAAGCAGAAGCAAGAGTTTGATCAGTTTATTTGTGAATGTTTAAACATCGCTTTTGTGAAAATCATATTTTCATTAAGAGAAGATTATTTACACCATTTACTCGATTTAAAACTTTTGGCAAAACAGGAATCCATCGGCGATAATATTTTAGATAAGGATATCCGCTATCAAATTAATAATCTGTCGTCATCAGATGCTACTCGGCTAATTCAACAGTTAACTCAGCGTTCGGAATACAATATTGAACCAGCTTTAATTGATGCTTTAGTCGAAGATTTATCTTCCGAATTAGGAGAAGTCCGTCCGATTGAATTACAAGTAGTAGGAGCGCAACTGCAAGATGAAAGAATTACGACTCTAGCTAAATACGAACCTTATCGACCGAATAAACTGATTGAGCGATATATTAAGGAAATAATTAAAGATTGTGGTGCAGAAAACGAACAAGCAGCTTTACTAGTTTTATATTTATTGACCGATGAAAACAATAAAAGACCGTTTAAAACTAAAGCAGAATTAACAACAGAATTAACCGAGTTAGATTCAGCAGAAAAATTAGAATTAGTTTTAGAAATTTTGGTAAGTTCCGGTTTAGTAGTATTGTTTGCTGACGTTACCGAACGCTATCAATTAATTCATGATTATCTAGTTGATTTAATTCGCTCTTTACAACAAAGCGAATTAAGCTTACAAACTCAGTTAAAAGAATTAAGAAATCAAGTACAGCAAAGAGAAGCGGAAATTACTCAACTCCACAGCGAACTCAGGAAGAAAAAGCAATCAAAAATCATTGATAATCAATCCTACCAAGGCTTAGATTTATTAACAGAATTAAAAGAACTTCGCAAGCGTGAAGAACTAAGTAGTAGGTCAATCGAGCAACTATCCGCAGAATTAGAACAGCAAAAATTACAAGCTCAATTAGCAGAAAGTCAACAACAGCAAAAGCTGAGCGAAGTCAAAGTAAATCGTTTCTTAAAAATAGCACTTACAGGTTCTATTACAACTATTTTAGCTTTAACAGCTTCAACAATCATGACAGTATATTTGTGGAGACAAGCCTTAATTAGCGAAATTATTGCAACCAGTGCATCCGCTGAAGAACTTGCTGCTTCTGGAAAGAATTTTGATGCTTTAAAGAAAGGTTTAAAAGCTGCTAGAAAATTTCAAGCTGCTATATTACCTGATGATTATACAAAAGCCCAGGTAAGAACGACTTTATATCAGGTAGTTCCACAAATTACCGAAAGAGAAACTTTAAAAGCACATTTTGCAGGAGTTAATAGCGTGGCTTTTAGTCCACTCAACGCTTTAATTGCTGATGCTAGTGCTGATAAAACTATTAAAATATGGTATCCAAATGGTAAATTATTCCGCACATTATTAGGACATACAGATGTAATTAATAGCGTCACATTTAGTCCAGATGGTACTACTATTGCTTCTGCTTCTCAAGATAAAACTGTGAAACTTTGGAGTGTAGATGGGCTAATCAATTCAAGTTTATTAGGACATGAAAATGTCGTTAATAGTGTCACCTTTAGTCCCGACGGTAAAACAATTGCTTCTGGAAGTACCGATAAAACTATCAAGTTGTGGAATCGTCAAGGTCAGTTACTCAAAACATTATTTGGTCATGATGATGCTGTTTTACAAATAGCTTTTTCTCCCGATGGTAATTTAATTGCTTCTGCTAGCAGTGATAAAACTATTAAACTGTGGAATCAAAACGGTACAAATATCTTTACTATTAGAGGACATCGTGATGCAATCACCAGCATTTCTTGGTCAAATAATGGTGAAATTATCGCTTCAGTAAGTTTAGATAACACCGTCAAATTGTGGAATCGTCAAGGAAAGTTATTAAAAGTTATCACCGCACATTCAGAAGCAGTTACTGCTGTTAGTTTTAGTCCCGATAATCAAATTATTGCCACAGTTAGTACCGACAAAACCGTTAAACTTTGGCGTTGGAAAGATGGGATACTTTTAGGAACCCTTAAAGGACACAAAGATTGGGTTAATGATGTAGCTTTCAGCCCCGACGGTAAAACCCTAGCTTCCGCAAGTCGAGATCAAACGGTGAAACTTTGGTCTTGGCAAGATTTATTATTAAGAAATCTCAAAACCCATAATCAAGCCGTAACTAGCGTGAGTTTTTCCCCAAATGGTAATTTAATTGCTTCTGCAAGCGTTGATAAAACGATTAAATTATGGACTCGCAACGGTACGCAAATCAAAATTTTACAGCCATCTCAAGAAGAAATTTGGGATGTCAATTTTAGTCCTGACGGTGAAATTTTGGCATCTGCTGGTAAAGATAAAACTATTAAATTATGGCGAAATGACGGTAAATTAATTAATACTATTGCCGCTCATGATGATGTAGTATTAAGCGTTAATTGGTCACCAAATGGTGATATTTTTGCTTCCGCAAGTAAAGATAAAACCGTTAAATTATGGCGTAGAAACGGCGAATTAATTGCAACTTTATTAGGACATAAACAAGCAGTAAATTGGGTAAGTTTTAGTCAGGATGGTAAATTTATTGCTTCTGCTAGCGATGATAATACTGTGAAAATTTGGGATAATTCTGGTAAATTACTACACACTTTATCGGCACACAAACGCCCTGTATTTGGTGTTGATTGGTCTAATAAAGGTAATATAATCGCCTCAGCCAGTCTTGATGGTACCGTTAAATTATGGAATAAAAATGGTGAATTGCAGCAAACTTTAATCGGAGAAGGTGAAGAATTTACTGGTGTAACTTTCAGCCCTGATGGTAAATTTTTAGCAGCCACCAGCGAAGATAAAATCAAACTTTGGCGACGCGATGGTACATTACTAATTACTTTAAAAGCAGACAAGGAAGAATTTACCAGCATTAGCTTTAATCCCGACGGTAAAACTCTACTCAGCGGTACCAATAACGGCACTATCATATTACGAGATTTAGATAGTTTGACTTTAGAAAATTTATTGATTAAAGGATGTGATGCGCTGCAAAATTATCGGCAAGGAGATGATGATTTGTGTAGGGAAAAGAGTTAGGAGTTAGGAGTTAAGTTGCAATTATCTGAAACCATACCAGCCCATTATGTCAAGAACTATATAGACAGTAAGTAAGCTGGCACAAAAAAATAACGCTATATAAAGAAATATAAATCAATATTAAACCAAGACAGCCTCTTGCCTCTTGCAAGAAAGCCTTTTGCCTATCCCCATTAGAAGACTTTTACACCAAACCCTAATTATATCTGTAGTTTAGATTGATTCCGCAGTAAAATACCCATCTAATGAGTTGATCAAAATAATTCTATTGTTGCTAGTCAGAATTCAACTCAGCACGTATATAAACCATTTTTATTTTCAATTTGTTTTTTGTACATTGTACAGAAACTAGATACTGACACATCATATCTAGAATCTCAGTAATTTTTCTGATATTAACTAAATAGAATATTCTCAAATCCGAGTAGATACTTTTCAGGCTTGAGTCATCGAATTATAAATAATTCTTGGGTAAACTTTTGAGCAAACTTTTGGGAATACTATCTGTAGAGAAACTGATTAACTTATAGGTATAAATATGGAAATTCGTGAATATATTGAAGCGAGCTACTCAAAACAGGTAAATTTTTTTGAAGAGTCCGAAGCTTTTCAATGCTTAGTTTCTGGTGATGCAGATAAAGCTTTTTACGATAATTTCATTGGCAATATTTGTCAAACTCATCTTAAAAGTCCGCAAATTTTAGCTTTCTTATATTCTGCTGCACCACCTACTGTTGCTCCTCATATCATGCATAATATGTTGGAGGAATTAGGGCTTGATGAAGAAGGAATTTCTCATCCATCTTTACTGTACAAATTAGCTGATTCAGCCCGGTTTACAGAAGAAATGATGCAGCAATTAGAAAATGGCTTCCAAGAAGAATTGAAAGAGTTAATGTCCGAACCTTTTTTATTTGGAACTTTGAAAGAATTTGGTTTAAGTGTCCTTCTTGAAGTTACCTGTTTTGAATGGATGCTTTCTCGTTTATCGAGTCGTATTGGTAAAGCTTTAGAACAATATCATCATTTATCAGCAGCAAGCTTGGAATGGTTTTATCATCATTCAGAAGTTGATATTCGTCATGCTGAAGAAGGTTTAGATTCAGTAGTAAATTATATCGAATATTATGGTTTTGATCAAGAAAATTTATCAGCAATTATTGATATTACTTTTCGAGAAAATATTTTTATCAAACGCTATTTTGGAGAATTTGCTTTAGTGATGGAAACCCAAATGATATAAATTAATGTCTTCAAAAATTATCTATTTGAGACGTAATATTTTACGTCTCTACATCTTAAAATATGTTTTTAAATCAAATTAAATCAAACATGAAAATAACTAAAGCAACATTATTTGCTCTGAGAATTCCTTTCACAGAAACGTTCTCCCATAGTGTTAAATCTAGAACTTACTCAGATTCAATCGTTGTCAAAATTCAAAGTGAAGATGGAACAATCGGTTATGGAGAAGCTGTCGCTAGACCTTATGTTACAGGAGAAACTGTTTCATTTTGTTTAAAATTCATGGCTGAGGAAATCTTTCCTGTAGTTTCTCAAATTGATTATCCAGAGCTTGATAATTTCTCAGAACCTCTTACCTATCTTTCTGATATCTCTAAAAGCATTCCTTCTACAAAAACAGATGGTATTATTGCACCAAATGCAGCAAAAACTGGCTTTGAAATTGCGATTATTGATTGTTTATTAAAAAGTCAAAATATTTCCTTAGCAAAGATTCTCCTACCCAAACGCAATTCTGTTACATATAGTGGTGTTATAACTTCTTCGTCGATAGAGAAAGCTGTTAAAAATGCTAATTATTTTAAATTATTTGGATTGCAATATATCAAAATTAAAACAACTGGAGAAGACGATTATCCTCGAATTCAAGCTATCCGTAAAGTCGTTGGTGCTGAAGTTTCTTTACGAATTGATGGTAATGGTATTTATAATGTTGAATCTGCTATCAATGCTTGCCAAAAATTAGCAGAATTACAAATAGATAGCATTGAACAACCAATACCTCGTTGCAAACCTGAGACTTTAGCAGAGTTAAAAGCAAAGTCATCTATTCCTATTATGGTTGATGAATCTTTAGTTACCTTAGAGGATGCTAAAGCTTTAATTGCAAACAATGCTTGTGACTTGTTTAACTTGCGGATTTCCAAATGTGGAGGTATTGCTCAAACTTTAGAAATAGCTGAATTAGCACTCAGCAAAGGAATCAAACTCCAGTTAGGATGTCAAGTCGGAGAAACAGCTATTCTTTCTGCTGCTGGAAGACATATTGCTGCTTATTTAGATAATGTGATGTTCGTTGAAGGTTCTTACGGAAAACTCTTATTAACCGAAGATATTAGTAGCGAAAATATTCATTTTGGTAACGCTGGTAAAGCTGGTTTGTTACGTAAACCCGGATTAGGAATTGAAGTTAAAAATAGCATATTGGAAAAGTATGCTCATGAAATTATTAATTTGTAACCAAACACAAAACTTTCGTTAAACCTCTGCATTCCTCTGCGTAAACCTTTGCACTACTTTGTGTTCAAAAAATCAAATAAAAAAATCAAATAAAACAATGTCTTTAATATTAAAATTAGCAGTTAAACTACAAGGTAAATACTTAGCAAAACAGCTAGATATTGCAGCGACAAAACCAAAAGAAACTCAGCAAGAATTCTTATTGAAGTTGCTCAATCAAAATCAAAATACAATTTTCGGTAAAGAACATCATTTTTCTCAGATTAAAACTGAACAAGACTACCGTCAAGCTGTTCCAATTCGAGATTATGAGCAATTACGTCCTTATTGCGATCGCGTTATCAAAGGTGAACAATCGGTTTTAACTACCGAACAACCTTTTATGTTCAATGTGACTAGTGGTACGACGGGTAAACCCAAATATATACCTGTAACAAAGCAGTCGGAAAAATTAACGTCTGAGTTAATGAGACAATGGCTTTACCGCATTCTTTTAGATCATCCTCAATTTCTAGATTTTGCCTCAGCTGGTATTGTTAGTTCTGCTATTGAAGGTTACACTGCTTCAGGAATTCCTTACGGTAGTATTTCCGGCAAAATTTATGAGAATATTCCCGGTATTATTCGCAGTTCCTATGCTATTCCTCATCAAGTTTTGCAATTAAAGAACTATGAGGAAAGATATATTGTGATCGCGCTATTTCTTTTATCTCGACAAGTATCTTTTATTTGTACTCCTAATCCCAGTACTCTCCTTAGGATTGCTGAGTTTATCAATACTCATAAAGAAGAACTTACTCGCTCAATTTATAATGGTAAAATAAATATTAAATCATCTCATCAATCTGAAGTTATCTCCAAACTACAAACATTATTTAAACCCCAAGCAAAACGGGCTAAAGAGTTAGAACTAATTGTAGAAAAAACAAATAATCTATTACCCAAAGACTATTGGAAACATCTTAATTTAATTAGTTGTTGGATTGGTGGAAGTGTGGGAACTCAAGCACAAAGATTATCTGATCTATTTGGAGATTTACCGATTCGTGATTTAGGATATCTTGCTAGTGAAGCACAAATGACATTACCTTATTTAGATAATACTTCGTCTGGGATTTTAGCCATTAATACAAATTACTACGAATTTATCCCAGAAGAAGATTTAGAAACATCAAATTTTCCCGTATTATCGGCTGATGAATTGGAGCTAGGCAAACGTTACAGCATTTTATTAACCACAACAGCCGGATTATACCGTTACCACATCAACGATATTGTTGAAGTTAGAGGTTTTTACCATCAAACACCACTACTTGCATTTATTCGTAAAGGTAAAGACATGACCAATATTACCGGAGAAAAAATGCACGTTAATCATATTATTCTAGCAATAGAAAAAATAAAAATAAACTTTAACTTCCCGATTAACTATTATCGAGTAACGCCAAATTTTCAAAAATCACTTTATGAATTTTATTTAGAATTAACAGATAATATTTCTGAGATTTGGTTACAAGAAAAATTAATCTCAGAGCTTGATCAAGCTTTAGCAGAAGTAAATATAGAATACGACCAAAAAAGACAATCACAAAGACTGCAATTACCAATATTACACTTAATGCATCAAGGTTGGTATGAAGCTGAATGTCGTCGGGAAGTAGATAAAGGTAAGCGTGAAATCCAATATAAATGGAAGATTTTATGTAATCAAGCAACCAGGGAAGATAAAAATGCAATTATCAAAACTATTCAAATAAAAAATAACTTATTTTAAAACTGATTCCGTATCTGCTTTAATATTAAATATGTCCTAGCATTAAATATACGATTAAGCTGTTCTAATGGCTCAACTTCTATCAAAAAGCTGTTAAATACTTGTTGGCGTAAACCATTTTGATTATCTCGAACAGCAGTTTTATAAAGCTCTACATCACAATTTTTTTCTGCTTCTGCAAATAGTTTATCTTCTATATCCTTCTCTTCAGGGTAATATTTATGTCCTGATTGAGATGATTGCTTTACTAACTGTTCAACTTGATTAAAAATTATCAAGGATTCATTATTTGAATGTTTCTTGCCAATTTGTTTTAATTGCTTTTCCAGAAATTTAATTTTCTCTTCTAAATTTCTAATATCTTTATCATTCTCAGGAGGACTATAAATTTTTGCTCCACGATATTGAATAAAAGTAGATTTTTTAACTAATTCTTCTCGACATTTTTCAGCGATAGCTTTGCTTGAAGAATAAAAACACTTGTTTAATGCAATAATTAAACTTTGGTTAACCTGTTTATTATGCTTATTTTGATCAATAATGGTTTGAAGAACTTGCCAATTTTGTATTGTTGAATCATAAGCTACATCCTCTATTAAATCCTGCCAAATAACTTTAAGTAGTACAAATAAAAAATCTTTATTCATAGAAACACCTTATCTTTGTCATCAATTTAAATGATGCCTTTATTTATACTATAAACATTGGTTTTTAGCAGGTAGTATTACGTACAATATCAATCAGAAATCGAGTTTTTAAGTGAAATCTCTCTGAGAAAAGACAGTTGTCATAAAAACCCGACTTCTCACCCCACATCATAATCAGAAGTCGGGTTTTTAGCTTAAATATCAGTGAGAAAAAACAATCATCGTAAAAACCCGACTTCTCATCCCCATTCTTACCTTCTTCATATTTAACCTTTAACCTTTAACCTAACTAATTGCTAGTTACTGCTGGTTTCTCGGTTGCTTGCCCAGCAACCTGGGGTTGTTTTGCAGAATATTGAGCTACTAACTGAGATATCTGGGGGTTGTAAATCCGCAGATAATTCCAGTAGTTTCCTAATACTTGACGGACGTAATCTTTAGTTTCAGGAAAGGGAATTGCTTCGACAAACTCATCCGGGTCATCTTTTGGTAAAGTTGTCAACCACTTAGAAACATTTCCTGGACCAGCATTATAACTAGCGATCGCCAACAATGAGTTATTTTGGTATTGCTTGTGGGTACTGTCTAAATACCAGGTACCGTACATGATATTGTCGTTGGGGTCTGTTATATCAGTGGTAGTATAATCTACGTTAATTTGCGGTGCAATCCATTTTGCTGTACTCGGTAGTACCTGCATCAAACCAGTAGCATCAGCGACAGATTTAATTTTTTCTTGAAATCTTGACTCCTGACGTATCAGTGCAACTACCAAGAAAGGATTAAGTTGACGTTCTTTAGACCACTTGTTAATCAGGTCAAAATAAGGAAATGGATAACGAGCCTGCCAATACATATTGGTTCGACTTAATTCCTGGTATTGTGCTTTTTCTTCGGGCTTTTCCCTATCTTCTAATTTGCTGACGGTAGAAATTCCCCCGACATAATTTCCCCTTGCCAATTGCATCAAACCTTCAGTAAACTGTTCTGCGACAGTTGGCTGTTGCTTATTCTGAAATTCAGTTTCCCATTGCAGCCAAGCGTCTCGGTCTTGTCCTAATAGATACAATTCCTTAAAAGTATCGGTACCTGCGGGTGGTAAAGGAGGTATCCGCTCTACCATTTCCGGACTCATGTCACGCACAGTATTAAAATTACCAACGTCCAATCCTAAAGTTGCAGCGGAACGCCATGCATAATAAGAGTAAGGGAAATTACTCAGTACATACTCGTAAGTTTGTTTTGCTTCAGCTTCTTTACCAAGTTTGGTTACCCATTTCCCAGCCCAAAAACCAGCTCTAGGAGCTAAAATACTAGTAGGATTTTGCTGGGGAATCGGTTGAGCCCATTCCCAGGCAGCTTGATAATCTTTAGCTTTAGCTTTATCTTCCGCGACTTTCCAACGGTATTCTGCGGCTTCTTCAGTATTAGCAAACTGGGTAATTAGTAGCTTTAAAGCTTCCCTAGCACCTGAATCATTGTTTTGGGATTGCAGGATTTTAGATTTACGAATTAATGCTTCCCCTGCTTGCTCTGGAAATTTAGCAATAATTTGCTCAAGAAAAGGTAAACTTTCGCTACCAGTTTTAGTTAAATCTGCCAAGCCCAACAAAGCTTTTCCAGTTTCCCGTTCGTCGGGAAAGTTATTAAGCATTTGTTGATACACGATTTGAGCCTTTTCTCTTTCACCACCAATTTGTAATCCTCTACCATGACGGTAAAAATTTTCTGCGGTAGGAGTTGCTTTTGCATAAGCTGCGGCTGCTTTTCCGAATTGCTTATTTTCCCAATACGCATTGCCAATTATTTGCCAATCCTCTGGTTTAAGGGTTGGTTCTTTAACTAGCGTATCTAACACCGGAACAATACCGGGTTGTTCAAAAGCGTGTTTAGCGAGAACTAATTGTAATTCTGGCTGATTGGGATTATTTTGCAAACGTCCGCGAATTATTTCCCAAGTCAAAGGATTAGAAGGAAATTCGGCGATCGCCTGATTTTGATATTCTTCGGCTCCAATTAAATACAAAGCCTTAGCAGCAACTGGATTTTGAGAATAATCTCTAACAACAGCTTGCCTTTGATCGGAAGCTTTCCCATTTTCACCTAAAATATCATATGCACGAGCTTGCTGTAATAAAACATAAGGCGCAAGAGCTTTATAATTGCGATCAAGACCATCAAGTAACTTCAGAGCCTCCGTTGCTTGGTCTTTCTGTAGTAAATCATCAGCCAAAAGATAGCGAGCGCGATATTGTTCTATAGAAGGTGAACTGTTGGCAATTTCAGCCAACTTTGTCGCACGTTCCTCTGGAGATTGATTTACCAAAGGTAAAACAACAGATTTGGCTATATTCGCCTCAGAGATAGGCTCAGACTGACTATTACCATTAAACAATTGCCCCAAATTTTTGCCAATTTGGGGGGCTGAAACCATAGCTCCAACCAGGAAGGCACAGATTCCTGCACCAGCAATCAGAGAAATTTGTTTTTTCTGTAGCTTCTTCAGCATTGATACCCGCTGAGAATTTCACAAGAATATTTTGCACTTTAGCATCACTAGCGGGTAAATGAACCAATTTTAGTGAGCAATTTTGATTTTTTTTGAGAAAATTGATAATTGGCAATGGGTAATTGCTAATGGGGAATTAGTAATCCGTAATTAAATCCGTGAAATCCGTGGAATCATCAATTAATCCGTGATAATTTTGGGCTTCTACCTTTTAAGCCAATCATTAATTTAAGATTAAATATTCTAACCAAAGGTACCCGCTGCATGATCCATAAACCAAAACGTCTGGCGATGACTAGGGGTAAAAATTGATTGGAAAATACTCTATCTAAGAAATCTGTAAACGCTAAAATTGTTAGATTCTCTCGTTTACGCCAATGTTCGTACTTTTTGAGTACTTTAATATCTCCAATATCTTTACCTGTAGAATCGGCTTCTTTAATTACCTCCGCTAAGGCTGCTGCATCGCGGATTCCTAAGTTTAATCCTTGTCCACCTACGGGATGACATTTGTGCGCTGCATCACCGATTAAAGCTAACCGATGCAAAGTATAGCGATCGCTTTGCATTAACTGTACTTGAAACACAAACCGCGAGCCGAGTAATTCCAATTTACCCAAATGGTCGCCAAAACGTTGTTGCAATTGCGCCAAAAATTGCTCGTCATCCAGTTCACACAAGGCTTTGGCTTCTGCATGAGGTGCTGTCCACACAATCCGACAGCGGTTTCCTGGTAGCGGTAATATCGCAAATGGTCCGCTAGCTTGAAACTTTTCGTAAGCCGTATTATTGTGCGGTTTTTCTGGCTTGACAAATGCTACAATACAAGATTGCCAATATTTCCAACCTCTGGTTTTAATCCCCGCAGCCTCGCGAATTCGCGAATTTCCCCCGTCAGCAGCTACTACTAAATGGCTGCGAATCGTACAAGTTTCTCCTGCGACTTTAACCTCTACCGTCGCTACTTTTTCCAGGTACTCTGTATTTACTACGGAAGCTGGACATAAATAAGTGATATTCGGACTCGCTTTGACAAATTCTTGCAAGGGATATAACAGTGCTTGATGTTCCGCTACGTAACCTAAATCTTGACTACCGATATCCGAAGTCTTAAATTCTACCACAGCCGGATAATCGGCATCGGAAAGACATACACGGTTGTAAGTTTCGATTTGGGGTAATATCTTGTCCCAAATGCCAATTCCTTGATAAATCAGCGCCGATAGCATATGTATTGCATAGGCTTGTCCCTTTGCAACCGAAGCAGATTGAAGTTTTGCTTCAATTAAAAGTATTTTTAGCCCGGAATCATCTAATGCAGCGGCTAAAGTCAAGCCGATAATTCCCCCGCCGACAATTATCAAATCGTAATCATACCCTCGTTTTTCGGCAAGGGATTGGGAAGGTGAAATAGTTGTAGGAAGCTGCGCTTGCGCCATTGTTAAGATTAATCACAGCGTTTTCATCTATTGTGACGTATTTTGAAGGATTTAGGCAAGGGGAGGGAAGGGATGGGGAGATGGGGGGATGGGGGGATGTGAAAAATTAACCATCAACCATCAACTAACCACTATCAACCATCAACTGTCTTCAATGAAAGCTTGCAGCCATTAAATCCTCAGCCATATCAAAGTTAGCTGTAACATTTTGCACATCATCTAAAGATTCAAGTGTATCAATTAACTTGATAAGCATCCGCGCTTGTTCGGAGTCGGTGACATCTATGTTATTGCTAGGAATCCAACGTAATTCTACATCTGTAACATCAAAGTCTTTTTCTTTGAGTGTTTGATTGAGGTTTTCTAAATCTGTAACTTCTGCTAAAACTTCAGCCATATTATCGTCAGTCATTTCGTAGAATTCCGCACCACCTTCTAAGGAAGCTTCGAGAAGTTTTTCTTCGTTGGTGACATTTTGAATAATACAAACACCTTTTTGATCGAACATCCAGCTAACGCAACCAGTTTCCCCAAGATTACCGCCATTTTTGCTAAAAGCAGCTCGTAAATCGGCTGCTGTACGATTGCGATTGTCTGTCAAAGCTTCAATCAAAATCGCTACACCACCTGGTCCGTAACCCTCGTAACGTATCTCCTCAAACGCTGCTTCATCATCTGTAAATGTACCCGCACCCTTGGCGATCGCCCGTTCGATATTATCGTTAGGAATACCTGCTGCTTTGGCTTTTTCAATTGCGGTACGGAGTTGAAAGTTACCATTGGGATCTGGTACACCATTTCTAGCTGCGACAATAATTGCACGGGATAGCTGAGTAAAAGTTTTACCTCTTTTTGCGTCTACACGGGCTTTCTGACGTTTAATATTTGCCCATTTACTATGTCCTGCCATAATCACAACCTATAAAATCGATTAAATAACTCGAATATATTTATTTTTCTCTAAAATTTACTTTAGCAAAGCATTTTACCTAAAGATTTGTACAAACACAAAATTCAAAATTATAATTTTTTTTTGTTGGTAGTCGGGACTTTAGTCCTTAAAATAACGGAATATCTTTTCCTGTGTACCGTAAAAATATGTCTTATAAAAAATTATTCATCCTACTAATAGTTTGTATATTATTCACCACTGGATGCCAAAGTTCTTCTACTTCCGGACAAAATAATGTAACCCATCTTACTTTATGGCAAGGAGTAAATCCACCATCGAATCGAGATGTATTGCAAAAATTAGTAGATAAATTTAATCAAAATCATCCCAATATTCAGGTAGAGTCACTGTATGTAGGACAACCAGATCAGCAAATGCCGAAGATTTTGGCGGCTGTAGTGGGAAATGCACCACCAGATTTATTATGGTTTAATCCGACAATTGCGGGACAATTAATAGAATTAGATGCTTTAGCACCATTGGATGAAATGCTCGATCAATCCCCTGTTAAAGAGCAAATTGACCCCGCTTTATTTGAGTCGATGAAGTATCAAAATCAGATTTGGTCGGTACCTTTTGCAACTAATAATGTGGGAATTTTTTATCGTCCGAGTTTGTTTAAAGCTGCGGGAATTAAGGAATTACCCAGCACTTGGGAAGAGTTTCGTCAAGCAGCCAAAAAGTTAACTCGTGATACCAATGGAGATAATAAAATAGACCAGCACGGTATCTTTTTACCTTTAGGTAAAGGAGAATTTAGCGTATTTATATGGCTACCGTTTATGTGGAGTGGTGGTGGTGAATTAGCTATGGAAGCCGCAAAGGTGGATTTAGTAAATAATCAAGGAGCAATATCCGCTTTGCAATTATGGCAAGATTTAGTTAAGGATGGTTCTGCAATATTATCTGCACCGGAAAGAGGATTTGAAACTGATGCTTTTGTTGCTGGTAAAGTCGCAATGCAGGTAACTGGACCTTGGACTTTGACTTATATTAATAATGATATAAAAAATGGTGACTTTGGCGTATTTCCGATTCCTCAAAATCAACGTCAAGCTACTAGTATTGGTGGCGAAAATCTGTTTTTATTTAAAACTACACCCGAAAGAGAAAAAGCGGCTTTTGAGTTTATGGAATATGTAATAAGTCAAGAATTTCAGACAGAATGGGCTTTAGGAACTGGTTATTTACCAACAAATTTGAAATCGCGTCAAAGTGAAAAATATCAAGCTTATATTGAGAAACAAAAAACAGCAAAAGTCTTTTTAGAACAAGCGCAATATGGTCGCAGTCGTCCGCTTTTTACAGGTTATAATCGAGTTTCGGAAAGCATTGGTAGAGCGATGGAAGCAGTTTTATTAGGTAAAAGTAATCCGAAAGCAGCTTTGCAGGAATCCCAGCAGAGGTTAGATTTGATTTTTAAATAATAAGTAAGGGAATAGGAAACAGATAGACTTTAGAAGTCGGGTTTTTGTTAGAAACCCGACTTCTTTCACGCCCGTTAATTTTTTAAGGTTTGTTAGCTCCGCGTGTCCGATAGGACATAACCCCCGGATTTATCCGTGGATTTATACTCTGTAGAAGCACCATTATTTATTTATGGGGAATTAATTACGTTACTAAAGCCGAGTCGTGCCACGCTGAACCCGTAGCGTCTCCCGGAGGGAGATATTACGAATTATAATCACCTCAGATATCATTTAAGCTGATAACACAGCTTTAACTTTTCCAAAACGTCGTTCTCGATTTTGATAACTTAATAATGCATCTCGGAAAGCTGTTCGGTCAAAATCTGGCCATAAAATATCTGTAAAGTACATTTCTGTATAAGCCATTTGCCATAACAGAAAATTACTCAATCGCTTCTCTCCACTAGTCCGAATCAGTAAATCTGGTGCGGCAATATCTGCTGTATATAAGTTATTTTCAATTAAATTTTCATTGATATCTTCTAGTTTAACTTCTCCTTTTTGAACTAGTTCTACTATTTGACGACAAGCGCTGACAATTTCTTTACGACTACCGTAATTGACTGCAACATTAAACTGAATATCTTGATTATTTGATGTTTCTAACATTGAACGGTCTATTTCATTTTGCAGTGATTTTGGTAATTCTGATAAATCACCAACAAAATTAATTTTGACTCCTTCCCGATGCATTTCTTCTAGTTCACGACGCAACATTTTTTCAAATAAAATCATCAGAAAATCTACTTCTTCAGTCGGTCGTCGCCAATTTTCGGTAGAAAAAGCGTAAGCTGTTAATATCTTAATTCCCCAATTCTTGCAGCATCGTAATAGTTCTTTTAGTGTCTTCGCACCTTGTCGATGTCCGGCAATACGTGGTAGCTTCTGTTTCGTAGCCCATCTACCGTTACCATCCATGATTACCGCTACGTGGTGGGGTAAGTTTTCTAAGTTTAAATCTAAAGGTAGGTCTGAATCCATAAAATTTTAGAGTTTATATTTTATACAGCTAATTAACTATGAATTACGATAAATTTTCCAGCTTAAGTTCCTATCACTACAAATATTTCATTTAAATCTCCTGCTGTCAGGGTATTATTTCAAATCAATAATTGATTTATTGCAGAGGTCAAGTGAAATAACAAGTTTGATTTGTTACAAAAAATTACAAATAAAATAAAATAAAATAAAATAAAATAAATTAGAAAAACTAAATTACGGTTATTGTTAATACTAGTTATGAATTATAAACAAAGGTAAATAATTGTCAATGAAAGCCGTCTTTTTGGGCAAATATTTAATATCTTTCGGTCATTTTTTCACTAAATAAGCCGACAACATAGTCATAATTTCTTGTTCAAGTTCCCCATTGTTGAGTAGTTCTGGTCGGTCAATTGTCGCTCCATAAAGCAATGCTTTGATTGTACGTCCAACAATGAAAACAGTTAAATCTAGATTTTTCGACTGAAGTTGATCGCGCCGTTGCGATAGAAACAATCGCAAAGTTTTCTCCATATTTGCATCATCTGACTGTCGCATCACCTGACTGCGGGGAACCTGTTCGTGCAAAACGCGATAGAGCTTTGGATTCACGGCATGAGCCGCCAACACCGCTTTGATAATTTGCCCAAGCACATCAATAACAGAGCTATTTTCTAACCCGCCTAGATAATGCTCAGCCAACTGTTCCATTTCCTTAGCATGATGCTCCGCCAAAGCCACAATTAAAGCTTCCTTATTCGGAAAGTATTGATACAGTGAGCCAATACTGACAGATGCGAGTTCAGCTACCCGATTAGTGGTGAAGTGATCGTATCCTTCTTCGGTCAAAATGCGAGTTGTCGCCGTAAGAATGGCTTCAACAGTTGCTTGAGAGCGCTCCTGTTTTGGTAGTTTACGCGGCTTTGCTAAGGGTTTGTTTGGCATGGCTAAGCATTCACAAATGCGAGTTGTCAGACGATCGCGATCGCCTGTAAAATATGAGTAATAGCTCATATTATAGCAAGCCTTACTACTTATAAATGCGAATTGCGATTATTGCGATGGGAAGTCGAGGGGACGTTCAACCCTATGTTGCTTTAGGCAAGGGCTTAAAAGCAGCAGGTCATATTGTGCGACTGCTCACTCATGAAAACTTTGAAGGATTAGTCAATTCCTACGGGCTAGAGTTCTATCGGGCTAGGGGGAATGTACAAGAATTCGTGGAAAGTCCAGAAATGCTGGCATTACTGGAGAAAGGGAATTTTCTAGCGATTAATGCCCACTCATCAAAAGCTAGCCAGCGTATTGCAATCGATTGGGCAAAGGACAGTTTAGCCGCTTGTCAGGATATGGAACTTTTGATTGTAGGAGTGGGAGGACTGTTCCTCAGTCTTGCCCTTGCCGAAAAGTTTAACCTGCCACTGCTTCAGGCCTATGTCTTTCCCTTTACGCCGACAAGGGTTTTCCCCGCTGTTCTTTTTCCCCAGTCCATATCCAAACTCGGCGGTTATGTGAATCGGTTATCCCATCATTTATTTCGACAGATTATGTGGCAGGGTTCTCGCACAGGCGATGGGTTAGCACGAAAAGAAGTGCTAGACTTGCCCGCCGCTCCATTTTGGGGACTCTACAATTCCAAACATTTTCAGCGTCATCCAATTCTCTATGGTTTGAGTCCATCTGTAATTCCTAAACCATTTGATTGGCGTAATACCCATATCACTGGCTATTGGTTTTTGGATCAAGCACCCGATTGGATTCCACCCACAGCATTACTAGATTTTCTGCAAAGTGGTTCGCCGCCCGTGTATATCGGGTTTGGGAGTATGAGGAGTCGGAACCCAGAAGAAACGGCAGATATCGTCTTACAAGCGATCGCACTCACCGGGCAACGGGCTATATTGCAATCGGGTTGGGGTGGACTGAGTAAGAGCGATTTACCCAACACGGTTTTTATGGTGGATTCAATCCCCCACTCATGGCTCTTTCCCCGGATGGCGGCGATAGTTCATCACGGTGGCGCTGGGACAACAGCTGCAGCACTTAGAGCAGGGGTTGCTTCGATTTTAATTCCCTTCTTTGGGGATCAGCCCTTTTGGGGGCAGCGCGTAGCAGAATTAGGGGTTGGACCAAAACCTATTCCTCGCAAACAACTCACTGCCCAAAAACTTGCTTTCTCGATTCACAGGGTGATGACAGATAGTTCGATGCGTCAGCGTGCGGCCGATTTAGGAGCGAAAATTCAAGCCGAAGACGGTGTTGCGAATGCAGTTGCGATCATAGAGGAAATGGAAAAGCGCGGAGAATTTTGTGGAGATCAAATTAGAAGAAGCTGACAAAGAGCGGTTACCCGACTTTCGTTTCTCTTTATGTCACGAACCGTTATTTGGTTCTGGGCATCGCTACAATTCTTACTGAAAAATTTCCCTATCCAATGCATCCAACTTGATTATGATATACATTGTAGTTACACTGTAGGTGTATGCGAGTTGAGATTTGAATGGGATGAGCGCAAGGCGATATCTAATAAGAAAAAGCATGGCATCTCGTTTAGCGAAGCAGAAACGGTCTTTTATGACGAGAATGCACGTTTACTGTATGACATAGAGCATTCGTCAGAGGAGGATCGGTACATACTTATAGGTATGAGCGACTCGCTGTCTTTATTAGTGGTTTGCCATGTCTACCAAGAAGATGAAGAAGTAATTCGGATTTTCTCGGCTCGTCGGGCAAACAAGAGAGAGCAAGAACAATACCAGAGTTTCTTTTATGAAAGATAATTATGATTTCTCCCAATCTGTGAAGAATCCTTACATCAAGAAGTTGAAAAAGCAAGTTACGATTCGACTCGAAGAAGACGTTGTTGAATACTTTAAGGGCTTAGCTGAGGAAACGGGGATTTCTTACCAAAGTTTGATTAACTTATATTTGCAGGATTGTGTAAAATCACAGCGCAAGCCATCATTAGAATGGGTGAGTGAAGCTTAATAATACAGGGGAGCGGAGGGTACAAAGTCTTAGTACTTGGCGAACGGTATTCCTTTACAGCGATTTATCAATTTGACCACTAACTCACGCTCTAATCACAGTAATAGCCCGTTGATTTTCAGTAATCACAACTTGCGTTGACAAACGTTCTTCCATTGGCAATGCATTTTTACGCCGATCGAACACAAGTAACCATCCTTCATTCAACCCCAACCGTGCTAAATATGATTCTAATTGTTCAATTCCTTCGGCTTGAGGATTGCGCTTTTTTTCCCGCCATACTTTTAATTCAATTCCAAGAGTAGTAGAACCATACTTTAAACACAAATCCATCCTGTCACTACCAATTGCATATTCCCGCTCTAAGGTTCCACCGCCATTAACCACGCGATGCAAGAAAGCCATTAACACTAAGTGTGGTGCGATTTCCTGATAGCCAGTGCTACCCAATAATGGTTCTCCATGCTGTCGCCAAAATTTGATAAAAGCTTCTAATAAACCATCTTTATTTAATTCCCCTTCTGGGGTTAACCAAGTCGGTGCAATCATTGGTAGAGAAGCCATTGGTGTCACCGTTAATACTCTGGGTAAAACTTCGCGATAAATTGGGTTGGCAATTGTTAATCCACCTTGGGGATGCATGATACACAAACCCAAGTCAATTACAAATTGAATATCATCATTGGGGATATCTCCTAATTCCAAACCAGCTAACATTGGTTGGATAATCGCTTTTATTCTTGGTTCCCGCAAGCGTTCGGCTAAACTATCAAGATGGGTATCTCGACGAGCAATTAATATTTCCGATGCTTCTAAAATATGGTCTTTAGTAATAGCAATACTTCTATCTTTGACCATTTTTTCCACAACTTCTTTAGCTAAAGCATTAACTAACCAAGGTTGTCCCTGAGTTAAATCAAAGGCAGTTGCGCTTGCTTCTGGCGTGAAAATTTGTCCGGTATATTCAGTATGTTGTTGGTATAACTCTGCTACTTCTGAGGCGTTAAAATTTCTTAGAGTAATCGAACTAACTTTGATATTAAAAGGGCTTGCCGTGTTTAATCTGTCACTCCCACCTGATGCAACTTTGTAGTCTCGCACATCTCGTAAACCAATTAATCCCACAGATGAAGGAAAATTTTCTGGACGATTGGGATAACCGTCTCGTAATTGCCGCAATACCGAAATCAAAGTATCATCTTGCAGGGAATCAATTTCGTCAATAAATATTACCAAAGGTCGTGTTGAAACTTTTGCCCAAGCTTGACAAAAAGCTCGAATTCTGCGTCCAGGTTCTTCTTTTTGCCATTGATTTAGAACGGGTGGCTGTAGTTCATCAGGCAATCGGATCGAAATCGTATCGTACCAAGTTCCCAGAATTGCCAATTCTGCCGCATTCACATCATTGTTAAAGGCACTTCCTACTTCCGCCGATACCATGACTGCTGCATAACGTCCAGTTGCAGTAAGTTGTTGGGCTAGTGCTAGCATTGCCGTGGTTTTACCAGTTTGACGAGGTGCGTGAACAACAAAATAACTGCGCTGTTGGATTAACTCCTCCAAATCGGGCAATCGTATTGTTGGAGAGAGCATATAGTGGATATCTTTTTGACACGGACCAGCAATATTAAACCAGCGAGACATGGGGTGTAGAGAGTTAGCGGACACTTTGAGTTTAGACGATTTTGGGGAAGGGTTTGAAGACACTCAGATGGAGATGCGACACAAACTATGAAATTATTGAAAGTGGAGTAACTTCTTAAATACTTCTTGCTCCCATTTTGGGAACAAGTTATTCTAGATATCATGCGTATCTTATCCCGTAGCACCCTACGAAACTTCTGGGAATCTCACCCAGATGCTGAAGAAGCACTAAAAACTTGGTACTACGAAGCGTCTCATGCTGATTGGCAGAGTCCAGTCGATGTTAAGTCCGCTCATGGAAATGCCAGTATCATTGCGAACAACCGTATCGTTTTTAACATCAAAGGCAATACCTATCGATTGATTGTGGCAATTCGTTATGACATTGGAATTATTTTTATCCGCTTTATTGGCAATCATAGTGAGTACGACAAAGTAGATGCAGAAACAATTTGAACTGAGGTTAATCTATGGAAATACGCCCAATTAGGACTAAAACTGACTATCAAGAAGCTCTTCGAGAGATTGAGTTGCTGTTTGATGCTGCCGAGAATACACCTTCTGGCGATCGGCTAGAGATCCTTAGTACTCTTGTAGAAGCTTATGAGAAAATACATTTTCCGATTGGGCTACCCGATCCGATTGAGGCAATTCATTATTATATGGATACTCGTGGTTTATCTCGTCGTGATTTGGAGCCATGTTTAGGTAATCGAGCAAGGGTATCTGAGGTTTTATCTCGTAAACGCACCTTAACTTTGGAGATGATTCGGAAGTTGAATCAAGAATTAAAGATTCCGGCTGAGATTCTTATCCAACCCTATGAGTCAAAACAAGTCTCCGCATAACTAAAGTCAACAAGTGTGCAGAATCTGTCTGCACAACGAGCCTACACCAAAGTCGGCTTTCGCATTCTGCGGGAATACAACCCTCCCGGATACGGTCGTTGTTATCTCATGGTTTATATTCTTAATGAAGATGCCTAACAATACTTTGGTGCGGACGGAACAGAGGTTATCGGGGGGGCGTTTTAGCTTCCCTATCGCACCACGCCAAGCCCCGAAAATTGCCAATTCTGCGGCGCTGGGGTCATGATTAAAAGCACTTCCCACTTCCACCGATACCATCACTGCTGTATAACGTCCGGTTGCGGTAAGTTGTTGCGCTAATGCCAACATTGCCGTAGTTTTACCAGTTTGACGGGGTGCATGAACGACTGTGGGGCTTTCTTGTTCGATAAGCATTGACAAATCGGGTAGCCGACTTGTCGGTGGTAGCATATAGTGTTTGTCTGCTTTACACGGACCTGCAATATTAAATCAGCGAGACATGGGATGTAGAGAATTAGCGGACACTTTGAGTTTAGACGGTTTTGGGGGAGGGGATTTTTTTTAATGTTACTGTTATTGTTTGAGCTATTACCAATTTCATCGCTCAGGGTGAAAATTGTTGACACAGGGATTGAAAGTTCTTCAACCAATCCCCTAAGCGATTGGTAAAATAAATAAATGCTAGCGCTCGTCCCCCAATCTTTTCACCAAACTTCAAACGAGGAGATTCTCAAATGCCATTGGCTGAACTCATGTCACAAGTCCAAGAGCTTTCAAAAATTGACAAGCTCCGGCTGATGCAGTTTCTTGCAACAGAACTTGTCAAAGAAGAAGATGCAAACTT
>JAYKJL010000137.1:0-19688 GCA_035285725.1 Nostocales cyanobacterium 94392
CATTGGCAAAATGCGATGCAGCAAGCTGCAACTGTTGCCCGTACTGCAAATAAAGGTAATCTTGGGGGAGCAATTGAACGAGAATTAGAAAGTTTAAATTCTGCTCAAATTGATTGGCGTTCTTATCTTTGGCGATATTTAGTACAAACCCCTACTGACTTTTCCGGATTTGACCGTCGTTTTATCGGACGCAGGTTGTATCTAGAAAGCTTGCAAGGTGAATCGATTCGCGTTTATTTAGCTTTGGATACTAGCGGTTCGATTGATACAAAATTACTGGGACTATTTTTCTCGGAAGTGCAGGGTATTTTAAGTGCTTACCCCCATATAAAATGCGAGTTTTACTATGTTGATGCCGAAGTTTATGGTCCTTACGAACTCAATGGTGATTCGATGCCACCAAAACCTCAAGGTGGTGGTGGTACATCTTTTGTTCCCTTCTTTGATCAAGTTTCTCGAAGATGGGATGGACAACAACAAGCTGTATGTGTTTATTTAACTGATGGTTACGGTACTTTCCCGGATATAGTGCCGGAATTACCTGTGTTGTGGGTGGTGACTCCCGGTGGTTTAGCCTTGGATGAGTTTCCTTTTGGCGAAGCGGTACGATTACTATCGATATAGATAATTGATTGCGATCGCAACGGGCTTTCGCTGACACAGGAAATAAAAATAGCAAGGTCATATTTGATTTAATTGATAACCGAAAGCTGTGTAGAGACGTTACAGTGTAACGTCTCAAAATCTAAATTCATACCCGGATTTAGTAATATCACAAATTTTGTATAATCAATTCTTCAAGCAAACCGCTAACAACCATATTCAAATTCAAAGTACAATCAATATATCTAAAAGTCTCTTCTAAAGGACGTAACGTACTTTTCCATCCCAAGCCATCTGTTACCCAAATAAATTTATGTCCTTGTCTAGATATCAAATCAAATAAACTTTTATATTCTGCTGCGGTAGCTTTTAATTTGGAACCACTTCCACCATAAAAATTAGTTTCTATTAAGTAGAGATGATGATGATTTTTTACCGCAAAATCAAAACGACGACTCGATTTATCTACTTGAATATCAATATTCCATTGTTTTTTTATTTTGTCAGGTGTAGCTTGGATAATATATACAAAATGATTGCGATCGCAAACGATAGTAATGAAATTTTCGACAATACTTTCCATTGTTGTTCCACCACGATTTTTCCTACCGTTGGTGTCTAAACCAACTTCAATACCTAATACATAATCGGGAATGCTTTTGAGGGTTTTATTTTTAAATAATTCTAACAATCCCATATTTTTGGCAAATTCAACAATATCATCGATATCACCTGGAAATAAAATACTTTGATTTCTAAAATTAAATGATTTATAACTAAAATTATTGTTTTTGTAATCAGTTAATATCTGAAAATTAAAAGTACGACAAGCAATTAAAATCGGTATAACGTTGACTATTTGCGGCATTTTTTGCAAAAGATAACGAAACTCGTTTTCTATATCTTCTTTCCCGATTAAATAATTTAATGCGTTTAAATAAATTTCGATTTCTCTAAATTTATTCAGCACTTTTGACCAATCAACAAAATAATTCCATCCAGTGATAGAATTTTTTAATGTATCTTTAAAATATTGAAAAACTTCTGACTCATCAGAACAATTAAAATATTTTTCAAATAAATAATTAAATTTCATGATAGATGTATCTCTATCTAATAATTCATAATCAACAGTTCATTGATAGGATTACGTTTTGCTGAGTTACTATTTATGGAACGAGAAGCTTTGACTCTTTCTATCCGATAATCAGTATAAAGCCTTTCAAAAAAATCATCGTCAATATTATAATTTTTCGGATCGGAATTACTCAGCATCAGCAATGCTCCTTTTTTATCGAGTTTTTTAAAATAATCGTTTAATCTTAATTGCTCTGAATCATCAAACATTTGATGAGAATAGGCAGTAAAGTTAGATGTATTACTAATCGGTCTGTAAGGCGGGTCAAAATATACTAAAGTAGTATCATCGATAAATATTTCGCATTTACTAAAGTCTCCTTGGATAATTTCTGTTCTTTGCAGAATTTGATTCACTGTTTTTAAAGTCTGTTGATTACATATCGATGGTTTTTTGTATTTTCCTACAGGAACGTTAAATTCTCCTTTGGAATTAACTCTAAATAAGCCATTAAAACAAGTTTTATTTAAGAATATCATTTGTGCTGTTCTCTCCAGCCAATCTGAATTATAATCAATTAAATTTATCTGCTTTCTTTGCTGATTAAAATTATTTCTTACTTGATAAAAATATTCAGCCCTTTGATTATTATTTAATGATAAATACTTATTTTCAATATCTAATAATAGTTTAATTAAATCGTCTATATCACATTGAATAGTTCTGTATGCCAAAACTAAATCAACATTGATATCGGAGATAAATAACTCTTTTACCGGATAATTATATGCTATCCAAAAAAATAACGCTCCACCTCCTATAAATGGTTCCACATATTTGTTTATTGAACCGTTATTCAATCCCAAAGGCAAAAATTTACTTATTTGTTTGATTAACTGAGTTTTTCCACCAGCCCATTTCAAGAAAGGCTTTGGCGCTACCCCATAATCAAACTTATTGGGAACAGTCGCAATCATTAACTATACCTGTATAAATATAATAAATTTATTTTAGTTCATTAGTACCATAATTTTAGTTGAAAAATACAAATTAAATTTATTTTTTTGGTAAATATTGCTGAAGCGCTCCTAATTATACAAGCAACGTAAAAAAAAATAATTAAGTTCTGTAACTTTTGTCCGATCTGAAATCACGGATATAGGAATCAAGGTTTATTTTTCAGTAACCGTATTGGGAGTGATGCAAGGAGAATCGGTTATTTTTTATTAATTTAGTTGGTTTGGCGACCGAAAACAAATTTAATTAAATAGATAATTGATATAATTACTCATGATTTATATGTAATTTAGATGACTTTTAAAACTTTATAAATATTGAATTTTTTAAAGCAAAGTTTACTATTGACTAAGAGGGTAAATTGAAGAAAAAATTATCTAATATCTAACTGTAAAAGTTTTGTATTCTGTATTCTATTTTCTATAATTTAGTAATTATTCGCGATGGCTAATCATTCCCTAGAACCGAATTTATCTCAACTTCGGCAAGAAGCAGCAAGCGAGAAAACATCACCACTACGGTTAGAAGAGTTAGCTAAAATTGATATTGAATTAACACGAATTGTAGCGAAAAATGCCAACACGGCTCCGGATTTATTATTGGATTTAGGTACTAATTCGGATAAAATTATTCGAGAAAATGTAGCGGGTAATCCTAATGCACCCACAGAAATTTTATTTAAATTAGGAGCGGAGTTTCCCCAGCAGTTGTTAGAAAATCCGGTGTTTTCTTTACTATTATTAGAAAATGCGAATTTCATCTTAGAGATTCCCCTAATTACTTTACAAGCTTTGTTAAAACTCGATCTCATATCACCTCAATTTCTGGAATTAGCAACCAGTCATCATGATGTAGAAGTGTTATTAGCGATCGCGATGAATCCCAAAACACCGCAAACAGCTTTACTTTCATTAACTCAGGTAGAAAATACAGAAGTAGCTGAAGCTGCACGGTTACACGTAACTTTAGCAGGAGAAATGCCGCAGGGATGGGAGGAAGCTGCACTCATGGCAATGCAAAATACCAATCTACCACGGGAACGTCAATCTTCAATTTATTTATGGTCAATTGGTGCTGTACCGGAATATCTGTTAAAAACTTTGGATGCTGAGGTACGTTTATATATTGCGGAAAATTTCAACACCAACGAGCAGATTTTAACAAAATTGGCGACAGATAGTTATAGTAAAGTACGGGCAATGGTTGCTCAAAATCCCCATACTCCCATAAATATTGTCGAACAGTTAATGGGAGATATTAGCGATACAGTAAGGGAAGCTGTCGCTTATCATCCCCGCACACCCCTGAGTTTACATCAACAGTTTCAAATACAATTAGAATTAACTGAAAATCCGGTGATTTCTCAAGAAATTCTCAGACAACTTTCCACCAGTCAATGGATGCGGATTCGTTTAGCTATTGCAGCTCACTCTAACACTCCTGAGGACGTGTTATTGCAGTTAGCCAAAGATGAAGATGTGATGGTACGTAAAGCTGTAGCGCTGAATCTCAATTCGACTGTAGAAACCTTAGAGCAATTGGTAACAGATGATGATCGTTGGATAAGTAAAATTGTGGCAGTTCATCCGAATAATCCCGCACAAATTCCTCCGAGTCAACAAAAAAATACAATATACGATTATATCAATACAGCACGCGCTCAAGGCATCCCAGTTATGCCAGTATACACCGTTTACGACCCCCATTTATTAACGGTGATGGCAGATAGTACTAATTACGATACCCGTCAAAGAGTTGCACAAAACCCCAATACTCCCATTCGTGTTTTAGAAAAACTCGTTGAGGAAGAAAATAATTCGATTCTGGAAACCGCACTTACTAACCTTTCCCGCAATTCCAAAACCCCTGATAGCACTTTACAGTGTTTAGCACAAACTTCCGATTTGAAAATTTGTGCTGCTGTAGCACGTCATCGTCACGCTTCTAGTATCACCCTTACAGAATTAGCAAAGCATCATCGTTGGGAAGTTCGTACTATAGTCGCCAAAAATCTCAAAACTCCCCCCAAAACCCTCGTACAATTGATTCAAGATAAGCACAAAACGGTTCGAGAAGCAGCCATACATAATCCTTATGCTCCTAAAAGCGTCTTAGAACAGCTTAAAATTCTTAAAAATCCAAATTTATCTCCAGATATTCTCAATCAACTTTCTAACAGTCAATGGGTTATCATTCGTCAGGAGGTTGCACGTCATCCCAAAACTGATAAACATCTGCTCAAACAACTCGCAGAAGATAACATTAGTATAGTGCGTCTGGGTGTAGCTGAAAATCCCAATACTCCCAGTAGCTTACTAGAATTATTAGCAGTAGACAAAGACGATGCAGTTGCGATCGCAGTTGCTTCTCATCCGAACACATCTTTAAATATTCTCGAACAATTAGCCATTTTAGGAAAGTCAGATAATCAAATTAAGCAAGCAGCAATCAAAGCTTTAATAAATCGCTGTCCCCAGAGAATCAGTCAAGTCTTAGCAGATTGCGTAACTTCCACAACTCCCACATTCACCCGCTTACTCGTTTTTCTACATCCTTCAACACCAAAGGAAATTTTAGCAGAGAATATTCATTCCTCATTTTGGTTAGAAAGATACGCCATCGCCAAAAATTCCAACACTCCCCCTGAAATTCGCGCTGCGTTAACCCACGACAGTAATACAATTGTTCGTGCAGCCGCGAAGAGTTGATGGGGGGATGGGGGGATGGGGGGAAATAAATACAAACTGTCAACTGTCAACTAACTCCAAACTCCTAACTCCAAACTCCTAACTTTATACATCCAACCCCATAACAGTTAACTGGGGTGGATATTCTACAGTAAATTGATAATAAATCTCTTGTTTATCTTGTGGTGCAAAAGTTAAATTCCATTTTAATATCCCCATTTCACCAGGTTGAATTTGCGGATTTGTGCGGTTAAGACGTACTTTTATTTGTTCGTTACGACTTATTGGTAGTTGTTCAAGCAATTCTAATTTCGCTTCACTATCAAGTAAATTACTAACTTGTAATCTGTATCCATAAGTGATTTTGCTTATATTACCAATAAATTTTTTATCGACTTCCCGCTCAACTAAATCCCGTTCGATTTTCAAACCTTCGTCAATTCCCAAGTTTAATTTAAATTCTTCACCCGGTACAACATTTTGTAAATCGGAAACTCCCACAAAAACGCGATCGCGAAAAATATTGGCTTTACCCGGTAATAAAACCGCACCCTGGGAATTATTTTTGAGATTAGCTTGTAAATAAGCAAAGCTTACCAAACGCGGCATTGCTATATAGCTAAAATTACAGGGATAATCATCTTGGAAAATTGTAGTTTTATGAGGTGCGCCATCGCTGGGTATATTTCCATTACCATCTAAATTAAAAGTAACTACGTTTCCTTCTTGGGATATTTCCGTTGTGATTGTCTGTGCTTCGACGATTTCTTTTTCTAATTCTTCAATTTCTGAGCTATGGTTTTCCTCGTTAAGATCAAAATTCCGAGATTTTCCAGCCATTGCTGTATTTGCAAAATGTCTGGTTTTGGGATTCATCAGTGGTTGCGGAATATCGATATACCAAGGTTGAGGCTTCGGTGGTAAAGTTCCGCTACCCGGTTTAGCAGTAGACAAGGTTAAATTTACATTTGTCCAATCTTCGCCGGTATTTTGGATAATTTGCGCCAAGTATACCAAATTAACGCTTTGATTTTTGCTATCAACTCGAATATCGTAAAGCGGTTTCCAACTTGCTCTATTAACGACATAAGACACTTCTAACTCAAAATCTCCCACACCCAGAGCTTCAATTCCCACCTTTAAATTAAAACTAAGATTAGGTTGAGGAGATCGAATTTGGTTTAACGAAGCGTATAATACCTCCAACTGCCCATCTAATTCCCGCTGTTGATTTTTGTAATCTTCCATGGAAATAGCATATTCAGTATACTGGCTGCCGAGGAAGTTGAGTAAATCTAGAGTTTCGCTCAAGCTAATACTTTTACGCGCTAAACTAATGGAAAATTGCTCCTCAGTCTTTTCCCGTAAACCTTCCAGAAACCGCGACTGTAACGCTAGAGCATCCATTTGAGCTTGAAATTGCCGTTTCTGTGCTTCCAACTGCTCGATTTGTTGATTTAACTGTGATATCCGCGCTACTACTGACTCAATTGTGTAAATACGCTCCACATTGACACCCAACAAACGCACAGCCAAATTACCTTTACCGTTAACCCGCACCGAGTCCGTTTCAATAGTTTCTGGCAACTGCGAGACTATCAATTCCTGCTCAGTTCCATCTAATTTGATTACACCACGGCGCGTCACCAATGCTTGATTAGTATAAACTGCAACTGCGACAATATCTGTTTCTAAAAGTTTACGCGATGATGGCATTTCCTGGTTAACCACTGCCAGTTTTCCTTAATTGTGAACGGTTATGCTGGTTAATTGTAGATCACGGATTGAAATGGATTACACTGATTTCACGGATTTAATTAGCCAGTTGACAATTACCAATTACCAATTACCAATTATCCATTTCCATATAAAGTCGTTTCTGAAGCAAATTGCTTTGCAGCTTCTAATAAATATTCAAAATAGGCACGTGCAACAATCGATAATTGTTTACCGTTGGGATAAACCATATACCAATTGCGTTTTATGGGAAAATATTCTACATCTAAAACTGCTAAATCCTCAGCATAAGGCATCAATGTATGACGAGACAAAACCGAGATTCCCAAGCCCCCAGCAATAGCTTGTTTAATCGCTTCATTACTACCTAATTCCAATTTTACCTTTACTTCCACATTGTTTTCTTCAAATAACTTTTGCACCGCTCTTCTTGTTCCAGAACCTGGTTCACGCATAATAAAAGGTTCATTTGCTAACCTTGATATCGGAATATTCTTTTCACCAGCTAAAGGATGATTAATTGGAGCTAAAACTATTAAAGGATTATCTAAAAATTCTTGATAATTAATGTCAAGATTTTCTGGTATTTGACTCATAATATATAAGTCGTCTTGATTATTCGTCATTCGTTCCAGAATTCCTTCATGATTTGTTACTTGTAAAGCAATCTCAATTCCTGGATAAAGCTGACAAAATGCGCCTAATAAACGTGGAATAAAATATTTTGCTGTGGTAATTACTGCTAAACGTAATTGTCCTTGTTTTAATCCTTTTAAATCGGCTACTTTCATTTCAAATGCAGCCAAAATATTAAATATCTCTTGGCAAGTAGCAAATAATTCTCTTCCTGCGTCTGTAAGATACAAGCGTTTACCAACTTGTTCAAATAACGGTATTCCTACCGATTTTGTTAGTTGTTTTATTTGCATCGAAATGGTGGGTTGCGTAAGAAATAATTCTTCTGCGGCTCGAGTAAAACTACCGTGTCGTGCCGCAGCCTCGAACACTTTTAACTGGTGTAGCGTCGCTTGATTCAATGGTAATTATCCTCTCAATAATAACACTTCATAAATAAACACCCTCAAAAGGATGCTCTCTCATAGAGAGATATAGATATAAGTATTACCGAAAAATTAAGTAAAAAATGCTTTCCCTCACGAAAAAAATCTGAGGATTTGCATAGACAAAACTCTATGATTGTGATTTAAATTTCGGTATTTTACTTATGAAGTTTAGAAGTTATTATTATAAGTAACCGCATACCCAGACAATCCATGACCACGGATTAAAAAGGATTACACGGATTCCACAGATTTTAATTACCAATTACCAATTACCAATTACCAATTACCCATCACCCATTTCTAATCTTTCAACTTCCGGTAAAATTGATATTTCTTCGACTATTTTTTCGGGTAGCTTGTTTAATTCTGGCAACTCGATTAATTCTGCTTCCCCCACTTGCTCTTTAATGTTAATTGGTAATCTGACGGGTTGACGCTCCTCGATCCAACAACTTGCTACTGGTAAGGTTTGCTCTAGTTCATCCAGAGGACGAGGTATCACCATCACCGCATTCAATTCTCCAATGCGTTCTGCTTCGTACATCCCAGCCTCTACCGCTACTGCAACATTTGCTACAGAACCGCGAATAATTGCAGTACATAACCCTGAACCGATTTTTTCATAAGCCGCTAACTGAACATCTGCTGATTTGAGCATCGCATCCGCCGCTCCTACCATCGCTGGAAACCCGATTGTTTCTACCAACCCCACTGCTTGATTACTCAATCTGTTATAGGTAGAACCATCAGCAATTTCACTTAGTCTAGTTGTAATAGGCAGCACTATATTTAAATTTGGATAAGGGCGAGGAATTACCAAGCTAGAAATAAACTGTCCGAATTGCTTAGCAGTTTGTTCACCAGCTTCTACAGCCAAACGGACATCAGCAACTCCTCCTCGAATCACAGCAGTACAATGTCCCCCACCAATTTTTTCATATCCAATCAAGTGAACCCCAGCAGATTTAAGCATCATATCAGCAGTTCCCACAATTGCGGGGAAACTCTGGGTAGATACTAGCCCTAAAGCAGCACCTTTAGTTTTTTCTCGGCTGCGTGATGAAGATTGATTATAGGAATGCATTCGTATTTCTCCCCAATATTCCAATTGACTATAAAAAGTGAAGGATAAAAATTAAACATATTGTTTTTACGCCTTATCTTTCACTTTAGCTTCTATAAAGGATTGAGGATGAAGTATCAAAAATAATTGGGGTCAAAAATGCATTAATAATTTATCCATCTTCCGATTGTTGCTCCTCAGATACGGGTGTATCCAAAGATTGTCTATGAGGGAATAAAGTGATCAACAGACTTTTAATATTAGTTCTTCCATAGATATGATTTCCAACCCCGTTTGAATTAACATTGGTGGGTTGTTCGACTGATTCTTCTGCTACTGAATCCGAGTAAACAGCTTTTTCTGTTGAATTTTTGACAGGAGAAAAATACGAAATCGGAGATGGACTAACGTAAGGACGAGGTGATGGGGTAAGGGGAGGAGTGACGTAAGTTGAAAAATTGGCAGTATCAGAAGAAATTTCTTCTTCCACTTGTTCACTCACAGGTAACTGAGTCTGCTTAACTTTATCGTTCATTTCCTCGGTGGAAGATTCGCTCAAAGACCTACTATTATCTCCAATAACCGAACCAGCCGGAACAACTCTCCCCGCTTCCACACAAGCACGAAAGACAGTTGTAGCCGAACCTATACAAGCATTTACGCCAATTTTACCTGCGCCAACCATCAGGAAACCGGCTCCTAAATTTGCTCCCGATTCTATCTCTAAAATTCCTGCATCGACTTGGAGAATTGACCCCATACCAATACAAACTCCAGAACCGATAATTATTTTACTGTTGGGAGCCGCTTGCATGATTACCCCTGGTGCGATGACCGCACTAGCATGAACAATCACCTCACCACTGAAAAAAGTCTCGAAATTATTATACAGTCGCAGTGGCGGCACGGACATATTTTTACCTATGTTACCTCTTTGCTGGAGGATGAGGATGGGGGATGGGGGGACAAGGGGATAAGGGGATTTTCGCGATAGACAATTCCTAACTCCTCACTCCTCACTCCTAACCCCTAACCCCTAATCCAAAATCCAAAATCCGATTACGGACGTTGAATGATGTTTTCAACTACACGACGCTTGGCTTTCGGATCGATACCAATCAAGCGGACGTATTCTCCTGGATATTCGGCGAGATAAGATTCTAGGATACCTACTACTTCTCTTTCGTTCCTTGAATCTATCTGTCCGCAGCTTGACCAAGAACCTGTACGAAAACGACGGTTGTCTACGTGTTCGGCACTAATTTTATAACCACCATGCAACAGGTGTCGAACTTCTTCTAAAACTTCGGTACTTAATTGACTATTGGTAAGAGTTGCCGTACCACCAGCCCCTGTAACGTAACTTTTTACGGGGTTAGAACTAGAAGTCGATGCGTAATTTGACCTTGTACCGCTCTTGCTCGTATCAGTGTTATAGGAACTACCATTACCGTTGGATAAAGTCACACCAGAACCATCAGGACGTTGAATAATGCTTTCTAGTACGCGACGTTTGGCTTTGGTGTCAATACCAATTAAGCGCACATACTCGCCCTGATGACTTCTCATACATTCTTCTAAAGCAGAAATAGCCTCGTTAAGGTTTTTTGTTTCAATGGGGCTACAGCTTTGCCAGGAACCTGTACGGAAGCGTCTGCTATCAACGTGTTCCATACCTATTTTGTAACCTCCTGAGAGTAGGTTACGGATTTGGTCGATTGTCTCGCTATCTAATTGAGAACTACCACTACTGGAATTACCATTGCTGTAGCTGCTGTTGCGACCACCATTGCTTGAACTATTACTGCTATAGCTACCATTACTACTGCTTGCAGGAGCGCTGTAAGTGGATGTTACAACTGGTTTTGTTGAACCATCTGGACGTTGAATAATTGTTTCTAATACCCGTTTTTTATGCTTGGTATCAATGCCAAATAAACGCACGTATTCACCTTGATGCTCACTCATACAGCCTTCTAAGGCTGATACTGCTTCACCTACGCTTCTGGCTTCAATCGGTTGACAGCTATGCCAAGAACCAGTGCGAAAACGTCTATTATCTACGTGTTCGGTGCCAATCTTAAATCCTTGCTCTAACAAATAGCGTACTTGCTCTACTGTTTGAGTATCCAAACCACTGTTATACACTTCAATACTCCTTTCTAAACCTTTATCTTCGTTTGTATTATATATGTCTATTTTTTGGCGAATTTCTGCAATACATTTAGTATCTTCGGCACAAAGATAACCCACTCTGAGTGCCTGATTTACTCCTACTACATGATGAGCAAATTCTTTATCCTGTGGATTTACGTCTGGCAAACGGTCAGCTTGGTGTTGGCTAGTAATCACCGCTCCAGATGGGACATATTTACCCGGAGGAATTTCCACATCTTGAATTAAGGCATGCATCATCACGATACAACCGTCACCCACTCTGGCATTAAATACTGTCGAACGAAAACCGATAAAGCAGTTATTACCCACATAACACGGTCCGTGAATCAGAGACAGATGGGTAATACAACTGTCTTTTCCTATCCATACTGAGTATTCTTTTTTGTTGTCGCCCAGTACACGACCTTGTTCTAATCCATGTATAACAACACCATCTTGGATATTAGTATTTTCACCTATGTAAAATGGCGACCCCTCATCTGCTCGCACGGAACTTCCGGGAGCAACTATGACATTTGAACTGATTTCAACATCACCAATAATGTAGGAAAACGAATGTACGAAAGCAGTTTCGTGAATTCGCGGTTCAGCCAAATTCTTAGACCACGGGGTTGGGGGAGCCGCTGTGGTGGTGCGGACTCTCATAGCGTTGTTTCTCCTTAAATGCGTTCTTTTATTAGTTAGGAGTGAGGAAGGAGTTAGGAGTTAGGAGTTATTTTCTTAACTACTAACCACTATCAACTAACCACTATCAACTAACCACTAATTATTAATATTGTTCTTTTTTGCTGTAAATTAAGCGATTCTCAACATAAACTGTATCAATTATCGCTACTACTGCTGCGTCGATTGGACGCTGTTCGTTGCCATAAATTTGACGTGCTGCACTACCACGACTGATGAGTACCCATTCATCGACTCCCGCCCCGACAGTATCTGCCGCAACTTCGTATTCTGGCTGGATACGTCCTTCTTCATCGATTAACTGTAATAACAGCAGTTTCACTCCTCTAAGACTTGGGTCTTTTTGCGTGCTAGATACTGTCCCGCGAACTCTGGCAATTTGCATTCCTTTTTACAATATTAAGGTCTGCCACCATAAGGACGAATTGCGTTGACATTTTCCCGGAATTGCTCTACATCTTCGGTATATCTAATTGGTAAAACGTATTCTAGGTTTTCGTGGGGACGAGCGATGATGTGAGTAGACAATACTTGTCCCCCATTCACTCGCTTCACAGAATCAACTCCTGCTGCAACTGAAGCTTGGACCTCAGAAACATCTCCTCTAACAATAACCGTAACGCGACCTGTACCGATTTTTTCATATCCAACTAAAGTTACCCTAGCAGCCTTCACCATCGCATCCGCTGCTTCTACTACTGCTGGAAAACCCAGAGTTTCTACCATTCCAACTGCAATTGACATTACTTTGTATCCTCAAAAAACTTCCTAAATTTACCTTCACCATTTCCTAAAGAAATGGGCATTCTTGATTTGTCGAGTTAACCTTTTTCCGACAGTATTTCTGTAGCGCTGCTAGATTTTCCACTCAGATTTAACCAAATACATCTAGTTAATTTAGAAAAGACCTAGAGAAAAACTTTTCTCAAACTGCAAAAGTTATCTTACAACCTGCATTACCCTGCGCTTCCACAGCAGGTTTAATTACAATGGTTGATTTTCTAGGTTCCTTTATCATTGTTAAATCACCGCTAGATTTGGGAATTTGTGGTTAGTTTTTCCACAAATAAATCCAAATATTTAGGCATTTCAAATTACTAATCGCCTTTAAGTTCTGAATTGTTCTACTGCTTCGGTATATCTAATTGGTAGAACATATTCTAGGTTTTCATGGGGACGGGCAATAATATGGGTGGAAACAACTTCACCACCGTTTACCCGTCTTGCAGCTTCTATACCCGCTGCAACTGAAGCTTGTACCTCAGAAACATCTCCCCGCACGATTACAGTTACACGAGCGCTACCGATTTTTTCATAACCCACTAAGGTGACGCGAGCGGCTTTCACCATCGCATCCGCCGCTTCTACTACTGCGGGAAATCCCTTAGTCTCAATCATTCCAACTGCTATAGGCATTTACTGACTCCAACAACTTTACTAAATTTATGGCTCTACTAAGACTTTTCTTCACGGGTATGCTCGTTTAAGAGCTTAAAAAAAACTTCCCCCAACTTAAGCATATGAAAGCTTTGCACCCATTGCAATATAAATTACTATAATAGTTTGTAATCAAAGGATTTTAAAAAACTTAACATATCTTTGATTGAGGGTCTACAATTACTCACTACTCAATCGAAGTTTACGGTTTCTAGAGTAGACACTTCTGCTTTATACTTTTTTTATCACATTTGCCCAAACCGCTTTCATAGAAGCGTAAATCTGACATAGGAAAGAATCGCTTTAGCCTCAAATAGTTCTAGAGCCTACTTTCTGAATCCATAGTCATTGACGCAAAAAAGATATAAAGGAAATATAAAATTTTCTTATCAGACATATTGTTGTAGGTTTTTGAATTAAGAAACCCGAAACAATAAATAAAGATAACTCATAAAAAAATAGTGGAAAAAATAGGGAGACATTAAGAGTACAACTTGATATTTTTGTCAAGTAATTTGTGAAAAGTGGCTACCGTGAAAAAATGAATTTAATAAAAGATGAATTGCAAAATATGGATTGATATTTTCTGTCATTGATTACATTAAAGTATTCAAATAAATCGGAAAATTTTTTAAAGATTATCTAAAGACTATTTATCGCGGTAAATTTGCATGAATGATTTTCTATTCTCAACAACTTGGTGTTTGCCTTTATATGGATTAGTTGGTGCGTTGTTAACTTTACCCTGGGCAACAGGATTAATTAAGCGTACCGGACCAAGACCGGCAGCTTATTTGAATTTATTAACAACAGGTCTAGCTTTTTTTCATAGTGTATTCGTATTTAAACAAATTTGGAACAGCGAACCAGAGACTATTATTTTAAATTGGTTTACAGCCGCCGATTTAAATTTCTCTTTTGCATTAGAGATATCGTCAGTAACTTTTGGTGCGACAGTTTTAGTCGCCGCATTGAGCTTATTAGCACAAATTTACGCTTTAGGTTATCTCGAAAAAGATTGGGCAACAGCAAGATTTTTTGCTTTGATGGGCTTTTTTGAAGCAGCTTTGAGCGCTTTGGCTATTAGCGATTCTTTGTTACTCAGCTACATGGTATTAGAAGTTTTAACTCTCTCAACTTACTTGTTAGTCGGATTTTGGTACGCTCAACCGTTGGTAGTTACAGCAGCGCGAGATGCATTTTTCACCAAGCGGGTAGGAGATTTATTGTTGTTGATGGGAGTGGTAACTATCGGTACTATGGCAGGTAGTTGGGATTTCTCCGACTTATACGAATGGGCGCAAACAACAGAATTAAGTCCCTTAACATCAACTTTACTCGGTTTAGCATTAATTGCCGGACCGGCTGGTAAATGCGCTCAGTTCCCCCTGCATTTATGGTTAGATGAAGCAATGGAAGGTCCAAACCCAGCTTCCGTATTACGAAACTCCTTGGTAGTTGCCGGTGGTGCTTATGTACTTTACAAGCTCGAACCCATTTTAGCTTTATCACCAATAGCTTTAGATGCTTTATTAATTATCGGTACGATCACAGCCATTGGTGCGAGTTTAGTTTCCATAGCCCAGATAGACATCAAGCGAACTTTATCTCATTCCACCAGTGCATACATGGGTTTAGTGTTTGTCGCAGCAGGTATGGAACAAGGTGGTGTTGCCCTATTATTATTGTTTACTCACGCGATCGCCAAAGCTTTATTATTCATGAGTGGCGGTTCGGTGATTTATACTACCCAGACTCAAGATATCACCGAAATGGGCGGTTTGTGGTCGCGGATGCCCGCAACTACTACAGCTTTTATTGTCGGTTCGGCTGGCATGGTAACCCTATTACCTTTGGGAAGCTTTTGGGCAATGCTCTCATGGGCTGATGGTTTTTATGTCACTAGTCCTTGGGTAATTGGGATTTTAATCATAGTTAATGGTTTGACAGCCTTAAATTTGACAAGGGTATTTAGATTAGCCTTTTGGGGAGAATCACAACAAAAAACCCGACGAACTCCAGAAGTACATTGGCCGATGGCATTACCAATGGTATCCCTAACTGTGGTTACTTTGTTAGTACCAATGATGCTTCAGCAATGGCACTTATTACCAACTTGGGAAAGTATTAATTGGTACGTATTAGCGGCATTAGTATCTTCGAGCTTAATAGGAGTAATTATCGGTTCTACTATTTATCTGCATAAAGCTTGGTCTAGGTCAACAGTCTTAAGTTGGAGATTTATCCAAGATTTATTGGGATACGACTTTTACATAGACCGTATTTATCGAGTGACCATAGTCAGTGCTGTCGGGTTACTCTCCAAAATTTCCGCTTGGAGCGATCGCTATTTAGTCGATGGGTTAGTAAATTTAGTCGGTTTTGCAGCTATTTTCAGCGGACAAGGGTTAAAATACAGCATTTCCGGACGTTCTCAAGGTTATTTGCTAACTATCGTCTTTGGAGTCAGTTTAATCGGTTTATTTATTAGCTGGTCTTTAGGATTACTTGATAATTTACCGTTTTAATCAGGTTAAAGGTCAAAGGTTCAAGGTTAAATGTTGGTAATAAACAACTATCAACCAACAACTATCAACTAACAATTCTTTCTATGCTGAGTATTTTAATTTTGCTACCGCTCTTAGGTGCGGCTGTGATTGGATTTTTCCCTTTTGGTATCACACCAAAAATTTCCCGTGGAATAGCTTTGACTATTGCTGCGATTTCTTTTTTATGGACGTTGGTATTAGCTAGTCAGTTTAATTTAGGTGAAATTAATCAACAGTTTAGGGAATTCATCCCATGGATAGATGTATTGGGATTGAATTATCATATTGGAATTGATGGTTTATCCTTGCCTCTGTTGATATTAAATGGATTGTTAACTGGAATAGCTATTTATACCAGTGATACATCTATACCGCGATCGCGATTGTATTATTCTTTGTTACTACTGCTGAATGTGGGAGTTACAGGAGCATTTTTATCCCAGGATTTGCTGCTATTTTTCCTATTTTACGAACTGGAATTGATTCCCCTGTATTTGCTGATTGCTATATGGGGTGGGGAACGTCGCGGTTATGCAGCCACGAAGTTTTTGATTTATACTGCTGTTTCTGGAATTCTGGTTTTAGCCAGTTTTCTGGGTTTAGTTTGGCTGAGTGGTAGTTCTAGTTTTAGTTTAGATAGTTTACAAACAAGCTCTATACCCTTAGCGACACAAATCTTGCTGTTGGTAGGGATTTTAATCGGTTTTGGCATCAAAATTCCCTTGGTTCCCTTGCATACTTGGCTACCAGATGCTCACGTAGAAGCTTCTACACCAATTTCCGTTCTGTTGGCTGGGGTGCTGTTGAAATTAGGAACTTACGGTATGCTCCGCTTTGGAATGTATTTGTTACCAGAAGCTTGGACATACTTAAGTCCTTGGCTGGCAACTTGGGCAGTAGTGAGCGTATTGTACGGTGCATCTTGCGCGATCGCCCAAAAAGACATGAAAAAAATGGTGGCTTACAGTTCTGTAGCGCATATGGGGTATATTCTTTTGGGTGCAGCAGCAGCGACACCTTTAAGCATATTAGGTATTGTCATGCAAATGGTTAGCCACGGTTTAATTTCAGCACTGCTGTTTTTACTGGTAGGAGTAGTTTACAAAAAAGCAGGTAGTCGCGATTTGGATGTTATCCAAGGATTGCTAAATCCAGAAAGAGGCTTACCTTTAATTGGTAGTTTGATGGTTTTGGGAGTAATGGCAAGTGCTGGGATACCAGGGATGGTAGGATTTATTGCGGAATTTATCGTATTTCGCGGCAGTTTTGCAGTTTTTCCCATCCAAACTTTACTGTGCATGATTGGAACCGGCTTAACTGCGGTTTACTTCTTGATTTTGATGAGCAAAGCCTTTTTTGGACGCTTATCCGAACAAGTAACCAATTTACCCCGTGTCTATTGGTCTGATAGAATACCGGCTATAGTTTTAGCAGTTTTAATCGTAATTTTTGGTATTCAACCAAACTTGTTAATCCGTTGGACTCAATCAACAACTAACGTCATGATGAATGCACAAAGTCAGATTGTGAATGTGTCTTTTAATAAGTAAAAATAAATGTTAGTTGTTGGTGGTTAGTTGTTGGTTGTTGGTGGTTAGTTGTTCATTTTATTCTCCCCCCCATCTCCCCATCACCCCATCACCCCATCACCCCATCCCCTTGTCCCCCCCATTTTCTCTTATAGGAGAAGCTTTTATGGTTAGAACTACTATTAAAAATACACCTAAGAATCATCCTTTAGATGAATATATCGAACGTTTATTAAATGGAGAAGCATTACTTTGCGATACTCCAGAAAATTTAATTGAAGTCGTCGGGGTTCTTCACAGTTACGGTATTGTTTTAGATGCTTATTCAAAAAATCTAATCTACTTTGCCGAAAATCAATTTTTAGTATTCTTCCCGTTTTTTAAATACTTTAACGGCGAAATTAATTTTCAAAAATTACTGCGTCACTGGCAACACGATAGAATCAATTACGAATACGCCGAATACTGTATGAAATCAATGATGTGGCATGGTGGTGGTGGATTAGATGAATATGTAGATTCAAAAGAGTTTAGACCCTTAGCGCAAGCAGTTATTAATGCAAAATTTCACAATAATCCTTTAGTTTTGGGTATTAATCAACTATTTCCAGAATTTTTACTTGAACAGTTACGAGTTTGTTCTTATTACAGCGGTTTGGGACAATTTTGGCGCGTTATGTCTGATGCATTTATGAGTTTATCAGACCTCTATGATAAAGGTAAAATTAGATCAATTCCTCAAGTTGTAGACCATGTAAAACAGGGTTTGGTGGCAAATGCGAATAATCCGATTACCTATGCTGTAAAAATTCGGGATAAAGTTTACGAAATAATTCCCCAAAAAGCTGGTTTAACTTTTTTAATGGATACAGCAGTACCTTATGTAGAAGCAGTTTTCTTCCGAGGAACGCCTTTTCATGGTACAGTTTCTTACAATGCTCAAGCTTATCAAATTCCTCCAGACCAAGCAAGATTTAAATATGGTGCATTGTACGCAGATCCTTTACCAATTGGTGGTGCGGGAATTCCTCCAACATTATTAATGCAGGATATGCGCCACTATTTACCGGAATATTTACACAATATTTACCGTCAAACTCGCCGTGGAGAAGACGATTTACGGGTGCAAATTTGTAAAAGTTTTCAAAAATCAATGTACTGTGTTACCACTGCGGCAATTTTAGGATTAATGCCTTATCCAGCAGACACTAGCAACCCTTCCGAGCAAAATGCTAATCGAATTTATCTGCAAAATTGGATGGATCGGTTTATTAATTCACAGTTGAAAGTTGTAAATGAACAGCCTATAACTTGTGAGGTGGCTTTACCGAAGTGGATGTAGAGAAGGTTAAAGGTTAAAGGTTGAAGGTTAAAGGTTAAAATCTAAAAGCTTTTGTTTGTCGAATGAGCGTGGAAACTAAGACTCGTTAGAAGTCTTTTCACAAGAGGATATAGCCGAGAACAAATCATTGGATTATTCCGGTTTATCGACTGGATAATGTTTTTACCGCAAGAATTAGCAAATAGTTTTCAAGTCGAACTTAGAAATGATGAGGAGGCAAACAGAATGCGTTATGTAACCAGTATTGAAAGATTGGCAAAGGAAGAAGGAGTTATTGAAACTCTTCGAGAAAGCGTAGTTGAAACTTTATCAACCACATTTGAAGAAGTACCAATACCAGTTGTTGAAGCTGTTAATGGAATTGATGATGTTACGGTGTTGAAAATTTTACTTAGAAAGGCAATTCTTGTTAGTTCGATAGCGGAATTTGAGGAAATTTTAACCGAAGTTAGTAATTAATAAAAATTTAAAAAAGATACAAAATTATTTCGCTTAGTGTTTAATTAACGAAGCGAAATTATGTGCTTAAAATCGGTATGTTTATTTTCGATTTTATGTTAGAGAATTATTGTATTTTAGATCCAATGTAACCAATAATTATCTTCCCCGGTCCTAATTCAGTACAAAAATGAAGTCTCCATGCTCCTGGTGTTATGCGAACGTGTAAGCTGAATAAACGTTTTTCACCATCAGAACATATGAAACTAAGCTCATCTTCAA
>JAYKJL010000138.1:0-8737 GCA_035285725.1 Nostocales cyanobacterium 94392
GTCAAAGGTCAAAGGTCAAAGGTCAAAGGTCAAAGGTCAAAGGTCAAAGGTCAAAGGTCAAAGGTCAAAGGTCAAAGGTCAAAGGTCAAAGGTCAAAGGTCAAAGGTCAAAGGTCAAAGGTCAAGGGTGATTTGTAACTCCCCATCTCCCCATCCCCCCATCCCACCTCCCCATCTCCGAATTTGTCACCTTAACACTGGCTTTTTCTCCGGGGATTCGCTAAACTCACGCTTATTAAATTTGAAACTTATATCTTTAAATTAGGGTACGTTTGTGGGAAAAGTTCAACTTATAGATAAATTCCGGCTTGGTTTGGCTGTGTGTGTGGCAAAAAGCGTGACTTTTGGAGTCCGTAGTTTGCGTTTGGGTGCGGCTTCGGTGTTACCTGGTTCGATCGCAAGACGTATTGAACCCAATTTATTGCGATCGCTAAGTCAGCAGGTTAAACAAGGGATTATTTTAATTGCCGGTACTAATGGTAAAACTACCACATCTTTGCTGTTACGCACGATGTTGGAGGAACAAGGTTATCGTGTAGCTCTTAATTCTACTGGTGCTAATCTGGAAAATGGGTTGGTAACGGCGTTGATGGAAAGTAGCAATTTAATTGGTACTCTAAATGTAGATTACGCCATTTTAGAAGTTGATGAGAATATTGTTGCTAAAGTATTGCAGCCAATTCAACCCAAAGCTATTCTTTGTTTAAATTTATTCCGCGATCAACTCGATCGTTATGGGGAAGTCGATTCCATTAGTAAGCGCTGGACAAAAGCAATTTCTACTCTCGCACCAGATACGGTGGTGATTCCCAACGCTGACGACCCGACTTTATCTTACCTCGGTCAGCAGCTATCTCAAAAAGTCGTATTTTTTGGTTTAACCGAACCGGAAAAATATTTAGAAGCAATTCCCCATGCAGTTGATTCGATTTATTGTCCTAATTGCGGACATTCTCTTGATTACGAAGGGGTTTATCTATCGCATTTGGGAGATTACACCTGTCCGAGTTGTGGTTTTACCAAAAGCGAACCCGCGTTAAAGAGCCGTGAATGGGAACAAGTTCTCGTAGGGCTTTATAACAAATACAATACTCTAGCTGCTGTCACTGCTGCTAAAGAATTGGGAATTGATGAAGCCAACATCCGTAAAGCAATTCCGAAATTTCAACCAGCTTTTGGACGTGCGGAAGAATTAAATATTAATGGCAAAAAAGTCCGGATTCTGCTATCTAAAAACCCAGTCGGTACCAACGAAACCATTCGGGTAGTTACCGAAAGCAATAATCAAACAACTTTGTTGGTATTAAATGACCGAGTACAGGACGGTGAAGATGTATCCTGGATTTGGGATGTTGACACCGAAAAACTCGTACAACGGGGAGGTACTTTAATTGTAAGCGGCGATCGCGTTTATGATATGGCTTTACGTCTGCGCTACAGCCAAGATTCCCTTGATAAAAACTTTAATTTGATAGTCGAAGCAGATTTACGACAAGCAATTACAACCGCCTTAGAACATACCCCAGAACATCAAACTTTACATATTTTACCTACCTACACAGCGATGTTAGACGTGCGAGAAGCATTAACTGGTAAGAAAATTCGGTAGTTTCAATTAGTGGTTAGTGGTTAGTTGTTAGTCGATGGTTGTTAGTTAACAGTTGTTTATCAATAACCTTTGAGCTTTGACCTTAAACCTTTGACCTTTGACCTTAAACCTTTGACCTTTGACCTCTAACCTTTGACCTCTAACCTTTGACCTTAAACCTTTGACCTTTGACCTTTTATTATGAATAACCAACAATTTGAATTAATTATAGGCTGGCTGTATCCAACCTTGATGAGTACCTATGGAGACCGAGGTAATGTTATTGTTATCGAACGTCGCACCCAATGGCGGGGATATGGCGTAAAAGTAGTACCTTTAGACCAAAATTCTACCGCTGATGATATTAAATCTGTAGATATTATAGTTGGTGGTGGCGCACAGGATAGACAGCAAGAAATTGTCATGCGTGATTTGCAAGGTGCGAAAGCTGATGCTATGCGTGAAAAACTTGACAATGGTACTCCCGGTGTGTTCACTTGCGGTTCTCCACAACTGTTGGGACATTATTATGAACCTGCTGCGGGACAAAGAATTGATGGTTTAGGAATTTTAGATTTAGTCTCCGTGCATCCCGGTGAAAATACCCGTCGCTGCATCGGTAATTTGGTGATAGAAGTTACCGCTGCTAAATTAGCCCAAGATTTAAAAGAAATGTTGGGTGGTGCTACACCTTATTTAGTCGGCTTTGAAAATCACGGCGGACGTACTAAATTAGGAACAGTCGAAGCCTTGGGAAAAGTCGTTTACGGTTTGGGTAATAACGGCGAAGATGGAACTGAAGGTGCATTTTACCAAAACGCGATCGCGACTTATTCCCATGGACCATTATTACCGAAAAACCCTGTTGTTGCCGATTGGTTAATTCAAACAGCATTGCGAAATAAATATGATGTTCCCGTTTCTTTGACACCTTTGGATGATACCTTAGCGATGCAAGGACGCTCAGCGATGTTAAAGCGGTTGAATGTGGATGTTTCTCCTGGTGAAATGGCTCCCGTTTGAGTTTAGCATTTTTTAGCAGACCTCTTTTAGAGGTCTTTTAATTCCCCATTACCAATTCTAATCACGGATTAAGAAGGATGACACGGATTACACGGATTTTAATTACCCATTACCCATTACCCATTACCAATTAACCATCCTTTGATTCAATCTACGATGCAATAAGGTGAAAGAAAATACAAATCCCACAGATAACATCCACCTCGTCTTCCAGAGAATTCGACTTGCCAAATACCCATATCGGTTTTAAAATTAACTGTACTTTGACCGCCTTTTTTCTGTTTACGTAGATAATCTGCAATTACATATTTTGTTTTTGATTGATCTAAAAACGGAGCTAATCTTTCAGAAACTTCCCTTGTCAAGCATCCCGAATCTATTTGTACACGACATCGAAAAACAAAGGGTTTACTTTGCTGCTGGGATGTGTTATTTTTCATCGATATGTATATATATTGAAGAGTTACTAATCAGTAATATTCACCCGAAGATTGCAGTTGATCAGTTTTGGATACACAAGAGAACTACCAATTAACTATGGATAGATAATTTTCATGTCAGCATACTTTTATAATGCTGCTTCAATGTGATTTAATCTATTATCAATGGGATTTATTCCCAGTATCCAGTACAAAAGAAGACATTTCCGATAATATTTTTGATAAAATTTATAATTTAATTATTGAAACTACAGTTTGACAGTTGTTTTGTAATTTAGGTTGCTATTAAGTAGTTTGGCGTTGAAAATTGTAATTAGGGCATAAAGTCGGCAGTGGGAATAAGGGTTTAAGGGAGTTTACCTAACCGTTATATAGTTGTATTTTTTTCTGCCGAATTACTTACATTTGTTACACATTTATTATTTAATTATTTATTATGTAGAAATTATTTATAAACCCGATAACTAAAGGAAACCGGGTTGCGAATAAATGTAAATTGTAATTATGTGCCATCGCAATCAAGTAGATTTTGAGAAGCTTCTCATCCGAATTTATTTAAATAAGTAGTTACGCAAAATTATTTATATAATTACTCGTGAGTTATGTAACCCTTCCCTATTGCCTACTCAAGTTTAAGTAAACTTTGCCAATCTTGAATAGCTTTTTCTGTCCACAACCAATTTTGAGCTAAGTTATTTCTTTCAAAACTTCCTTTTGCATCCTTCATTACCATACGACGAAGTTTGATTGCTTCATTCAAATATTTCTCTTTTTTATCAGGAGTTTGCTCCATTGAAGATTGATATAAACTTAAAGCGAGTCCAGCGTAAGCTGATAAAGCTTCTTGATCGATGACTTGAGGAGCGGAGGTTAAAGATACGTTTTGCGCGGGATGTTTTTTAAAAATCAAGTCCAAAGCTTTTAACCAAGAATCGTTAGCTCTGTTTAAATCACCTTCCGCATAATAAGCAAAGCCCAAAGCATTTTTATACAAAAATGAATTTTCGTTGATTCCATCGGCTACTTTCCAGAAACGTCGGGCATCATCGATACTGTATTTATTATTTCCTTTTTGCACAAATTGCCATGCCAAACGCCCTTTAATAAAATTTACATCTGGATTTTTAGCTAATTGTTCTCGATCAACATTTTCCAGTGCGATTTCAGCATTATTTAAAGCACCGCGATCAAGTAGTTCTTCTACAGCTTGTATACCAGCCTCAATATTTCCTTGACTTAATTGTTCACTAGCATAAGTAGTGACAGCTTCAGTTTGAGCAGTCTTGAGATCAAATTGCTTTTCTTGAACAATAGCTGGTTGAAAAAGATCGGGTTTTTGCTGACTTTTTAAATAATTTATACCTCCAAAAAGCGCAATTAAGCTGATTCCCAAAACACCGAAAACCGCCAAACGCTGCTGTTGTTTTTGCTTTTTAGCTGCGGCTTTTGCAGATTCGGTGGTAACTTGACTATCTTGTTGCCAATTTCGAGTCAAGCTATTTTGCAAGGAAGTCTCATTAGTTACTATACCTGTTTGAGAACTAATATGTGAAGGATATTCGCTTTCGTTCCATATTAAAGTATCCTCAGATTGATCATCTAAGTCTGGAGATAATTGTGTTTGTTGGTAATCATCGTCAAACTGTTGTACTAACTCGGCATTCATGGGGGGTTCGGTTAAGGATTTTTCCTCATCCAATTGACGGAATAAATCCGTAACTATTGCAGAATCTTCTGAATAGCTCGAATCGTCGTATTCAATTTCATCAACCAAGTCTCCCCAAGTATTTTCACCCAACCAATCTAATTCCGAAGAATCTTCTGCTTCATAGGATAGCTCTCCCTCCATTGGGATCACATCGGAGTTATGGGTGGGGATAGAAGCATATAGTGCTGAGGCTGCACTGGCTGTAGGATCGTATTCGCTAAATAATTCTCCGCCTTGAGATAAGTAAACTTCTGGGTCTAAATAACCATCAAATTCTGGCTGAAGATATAGAATTGGTAACGCCCAATACAGTTGATGAGAACTGTAAGCAGAAATCAATCCTTGACGCATCCGACTCACGCACAAATCTATGGCATATCCCTGAGATAGATTGCGGTAAAATAACTGTGTTAGAGTTAATGCTACTTCATCGGGAATGCGTTCTGACATCGCCAAAACGCTCTTAATGCCTCGCTTTACCAGTGTTTCGGTGAGGTTGCGCTGTCCAGTATCGGGATTACTTTCTAAAGTGGCGGCATAAGTTCCCAAACAAGAGTTAAATACTGCCATTTGGATATTGTTGTTAACCAACAAGCCAGCTAAATCATCACCGTACAGAGTTTCTGTTAGACCTGTTCTACCACTAACTAAGTAAATTTCTCCACCGTTTGCACCAAAGTTACTATGACCTGAATAGTGCAGGACGTGATAATTTCCTTGTTCTAAAGCTTGAGTTAATTCTTCTCTTCCGGGTTGTTCGAGTACCGACAATTGAATTTCTGGAAGATGAGCGCCGCCATTTTGCGTTTTGCGTTCAAGTTCCGCTTGCAGCCTGATAGCTTCCTGTTTTAAAAGGTTGAGACGCACTTGGTCGGCAGGTGAAGCAATCACCATTAATACTTTGATCCCACCTTCATTTGATAACTGCGGTATATTTCTTGATGGTAAACGAGATGCTCCGCTCATTCCGCTTTGATAGCGAGAAAAAGCAATATAAGGTCCTGTCGCGATAGGGCGATCGCTCTGGTGCATTACTTCCCAAGGAAGACGAGCCAGTTTAGTATCTTTTAAGCCCAAACGTAGACGCAGTACCTGTTGATGGTTTTGGGCAATACCTTGGGCAGTTATCCAACTATCCCTGAGAGTGCCTTGAAAAAGCGCATTATAAAGTTGCTGACCCAGTGCTACCAAATTGACTGAGTTTCTTGCATTTGTTTCTTCAAGACAGGCGCTTAATGCCATCGCATCACCCTGCAATACCGACTGCAATGGGTCGTTCATTAAACTCCCAGCAGCCGCTAACCAGTCAGCCACCGGCCACCTTACCAGTTCTTCTGCTAAGGGTACCCCAGGTGCGACTTGTTCCGTCCGCACCAAGTAGTCGTTTTGTCCTACTGGGGTTACGGAAATATGAAATTCCTGGGTCACAACTTCTCCTGTTTACCTAACTTATCTGGTTGGAAACGTTTTTGTTTTAAGTCTATGTTTCGCTGTTCCTGATACATTAGATGCATCTAAGTGCTTTCATGTTTCTGGTTTTTAAGTGGTTTTTTGGCTTTTCCACTCTTACAACTTTATCCGGATTAAACTAAATATGCCTAGAACTAACTTAGTTATATATGCACCTCAATCTCTAATTCCTCAGTAAGGCTCATATTTACTGAAGTTTTTTCTATTTTTTTATTACTAAACCCCCTCGCGATCACCAGCAAGTATTTTAATCCACCGAGAAATTAAATCTTGGTAGCATTTTGCAAGACAATTACAAAACCTCGCTTCATTATCATTCAAAAATTACTGGATAGGTTGCGAACAAATATGATCGCACTAATACAAGTTGTTTGGTATACAACTTTTAACAGGGTTTTAATAATTTTATCCGGAAGATACTGGTTAACTTTAGAACACTTTATTGGTAGATGCACCCTGATAACTCACTCCCCTAGTAGACTGCCTTCCACTAGGGGCTTTTTTTAATTCGCATCCACATAAATCCTAATTTTTATATTTTATCCGGAAATTAACAGTTATAAATAGAACACTTTATTGGTAGATGCACCCTGATAACTGTCTCCCCCGGTAAGCCTACAAGCACTCTGGGGGATTTTTATTTTAGATGCAGTATTTAGCATTCAAAAGCACCCAAACATATTTATACAGTTTTATCCGGAAAGTCGCTGTCAGATACGGTACATAGAATTGGTAGATGCACCCTGATAACTGTCTCCCCCGGTAAGCCTACAAGCACTCTGGGGGATTTTTATTTTTAGATGCAGTATTTAGCATTCAAAAGCACCCGAATATATTTATACAGTTTTATCCGGAAAGTCGCTGTTAGATGCGGTACATATAATTGGTAGATGCACCCTGATAACTGTCTCCCCCGGTAAGCCTACAAGCACTCTGGGGGATTTTTATTTTTGTATAGATAGTCATACATAAAGCTTTGCTAACAAATCTATACAGATAATTAAATCTACTTAAGTAGTTACTGAAGTAAATTATTCCCAGGTACACCCCGATAACTAACTTTTTCGACGAACTCAGTATATACTCAGGGTTTTTGCCTAAGTAATCCAACTTAAATCTTAAATTGATACTAAGTGATTATTAGAGTATAACCTGTATTAACCGCTAAGTAGCAAAATCTATTTAAGTAGGATATTCAATGTAACACACTTATTGTCCTGTTTTACATGAGCTATCGGATTTGAACTTTATTTAATGAAACCGTGTAAGATTTGATGTAGTTATAAACTTTGGTAGAAAAATCACGTAAACCTCCTGGGAGATTGGAAGCCCTGCGGCTTTAGCCCAGGGAGGAAAATCGCCGATGACAGTTTTAACTGCCTTGATAATTCATTGATAGTATGAATATCCATCTTTTTTGTGAATTGCTAAACAATATTTGTGACTAATACCAGAAATTCTTCCTGCCTTAGTAGCAAGGTCAAAAGTTCCTTTGGCTCTACATAAAACACGTCCCACATATTCGCCTACTTTTTTTCCGGAAAGTACAACTGCTTTAACAATATCTCCAGTTTGAAAACCAAAATGAATTTGTTTATTTGTTCGATGACGACTTGGAAATCCGAATTTATCAGTCCCAGACATTTGACGATTGCCGTGTCCTGTAGCAGTAATTAATAATGGCTTAATGCCTTTAATATTAAGTGTTGGAGTTGATTTTCCAACACAAGCTGCATCAATCCAATGTGTTTTTTCTAATTTTTGTTGACTACGATTGAACTTTGTTAAACCTCCTGAACCCATTTCTATAGGTAATCCAGTTTCTTTTAAAACTTTAAACAATGCCCACCGAGTTGTGTTGACTGCGGTAGCATCGGCTAAAGGTCTTTTAGCTTGGTTCAAAATTTTTTCTAATCTGGTTGAGTCTTTTTTAAGAAAATCTTTAATGTCTTTAGTCCCTTTTTTCTTGTTACATTTCTCACAACTTAATGTCAAATTTGTAATTGAATTACTACCACCTTTAGCTCTAGGCTGAATATGTTCTACCTGTAACGGAACGTCTTTGACACCACAGTAAGCACATTGTCTATTCCACTTTTCAAGTAAGTATTCTCTGGTTTCGTAACCCGCAAGTGTACCTTGCTGATATTCTTTACCTTTGATATCTGGGTTAGTCATTAGTTGCATATCAAAGCGTACAAGTTCTTGACTAATTGCTAAAGCCGGTGCAAGTTTACGCAACTTTTCAACCCAAGTTTTAATATTTTCAACACGACTTTGTAAGCTCGGTGCTAACCATCCATCTGGACGAGTTCGGTTTAAAAATCTTGGTTTTCTATAACGAGTTTTTCTTGCACGTCTAGAACGTCTTAATTGTCTTCTAGATGTTAAAGCATCTCGAATTGCAAAACCTCGATGCTTTAATTCAGCAGCAAATACAACTTCTCCGGTTAAATCGTTAACTAAGGCTAAACCCGTAAATTTCGCTCCAGGGTCTATTTTTAATCTA
>JAYKJL010000139.1:0-9800 GCA_035285725.1 Nostocales cyanobacterium 94392
AGTCGGCAGTCGGCAGTGGGAATAAGGGTTTAAGGGTAGTTTACCTAACCGTTATATAGTTCTGTTTTTTTCTGCCGACTTACTTATGGATTTCTAGCCCTTTATACCTGATGCAAACAAATCAATATCGCCAGATGACAAAAACGTCGAATTTGGCAGTGGGTCGTGCCGTTCTATTCTTTCAGTCACAACTTTAATTTATGATTAATATATCCATAATTATAAATTATAAGACTTACGCACTGTACAAATTAATTATGGTATGCCTTTACGAAAATATGTCATTCCAGGTTTTGACAGTTTATGGCTATATAGTCATATGTAGGGGGTTTAGCACTGCTAAACCCCTACGATGGATGTGGCTTTCCCTATACTTGTATTTTGTATTTTATGTCAATGCGTAAGTCCTTAATTAGTATTTTTCCTGCTTAATTAAGAAAATCTTCATTCAGCTTTCATAATTCTACGTAAAACTTTTTTTACCCTTATCGAAAGGAAGTGCTAGAATCCATCGAGTAGAATTTAAAGATAGGATAATCATGATGCCAGTGGTCAGTAAATCCATTAAGTTTGGTACCGACGGCTGGCGCGGCGTTATTGGCGATGAGTTCACCTTTGAACGCTTAGCCCTGGTTGCGCCAGTAGCCGCGCAAGTATTATTGTATACATATGGACAAATGGTAGGTAATCGTACCATCATAGTTGGTCACGATCGCCGATTTATGGCAGAAGATTTTGCTAAGTTTGTTGCTCAGACGGTAGTGGATGCAGGCTTTGACGTAGTGCTGACTGACACTTTTGCCCCAACCCCAGCTTTTAGTTGGGCAGCAAAAGATCAGAATGCCTTGGGAGCCTTGGTAGTTACAGCTTCTCACAACCCGGGGAAGTATTTGGGGCTGAAGGTTAAGAGTTGTTTCGGTGGTTCTGTAACTTCAGAAGTAACCAAGGACATTGAAAGTTTGCTGACACAATCAGTGTCTTTTAATTCACCATCCGGTAAGCTAGAAACTTTTGATCCTTGGCAAAGTTATACTCAAGGGTTGGAAGGCAAAGTTAACATTAGCAAGATTAGAGATGCTATAGCTAATGGTAAATTGACTTTATTTACCGACGCAATGCATGGAGCATCTGCGGGTGGATTAGCAATGCTTCTCGGCGAGCAAGTCCAAGAAATTAATAGCGATCGCGATCCTTTATTTGAAGGTGGTGCGCCGGAACCTTTGCCCAAGTATATTTCTAAATTTATAGAATTAATCAAAAATCATCGCCAAGCCAATCCTGAAGGTTTATCAGTAGGATTGGTTTTTGATGGTGATTGCGATCGGATTGCGGCTGTGGATGGGCAAGGAAACTTCTTGAGTTCGCAAATCTTAATTCCCATACTAATCGACCATTTAACTCAAAGACGTGGGTTTACAGGCGAAATAGTTAAAACTGTTAGCGGTTCGGATTTGATTCCTTTAATCGCTAAAATGCATAATTTGTCGCTTTACGAAACCCCCGTAGGGTACAAATATATTGCTGATAGAATGCTAGATGCTGAAGTTTTGTTAGGTGGTGAAGAATCCGGCGGAATCGGTTATGGAAGCCACATTCCCGAAAGAGATGCTTTACTTTCCGCGCTATATGTGTTAGAGGCAATTGTTGAATCAGGAATGGATTTGGGCGAATATTACCGTCATTTACAAAACCAAGTTAATTTTAATTCAGCATACGACCGCATCGACTTACCTCTTTCGGGAATGGAAGTACGAGCAAAGCTTTTACAACAATTACAAAGCGAACCATTAAAAGAAGTTGCAGGTAAGCAAGTAGTTGATTGTAATACAATTGACGGCTACAAATTCCGTCTCGATGATAACAGTTGGTTAATGATTCGCTTTAGCGGAACCGAACCAGTTTTACGCTTATACTGCGAAGCATCTACCCTTGAGGAAGTACATAAAACCTTAGCTTGGGCGAAAAATTGGGCAGATTAAATCAGTGAACAGTCAACAGTTATCAGTTATCACGGTTTCAATCGGGGTTAAATCCCCGACTGAAACACACTACTTTTAGAGGTGGGGGACTAGCCGTGCCAATTGATTTACAGTTTTTAACTGATAACTAATAACTGGTGATGGGGGGATGGAGGGAAATTAACTCCTAACTGCTAACTCCTAATTCCTAATCCAAAATCTAAAATCCAAAATCCTTTGTTCTATGAAATTAGTCGTAGCTACATCAAATCCTGGTAAATTGCGAGAATTACAACAATATCTTGCGGATTTGGATTGGGAATTAGTTCTCAAACCGCAAGAATTAGAAGTTGAAGAAACTGGTGATACCTTTTTAGCTAATGCTCGTCTCAAAGCTTCATCCGTTGCAATTGCTACAAATAATTGGGCAATCGCAGATGATTCTGGTTTGCAAGTGGATGCATTAAATGGCGCACCGGGGGTTTATTCAGCCCGCTATGGTGCTACTGATAGCCAACGTATTACCAGGTTATTAAAAGAATTGGGAGACGAAACCAATAGAGAGGCACAATTCGCTTGCGCGATCGCCATTGCTCGTCCCGATGGTACGATTGCTTTAGAATCTGAAGGTATTTGTAGGGGTGAAATCCTTCATGAAACTTGCGGTAATCATGGTTTTGGCTATGATCCAGTTTTTTACGTTCCCGAAAAACAATTGACTTTTGCCGAGATGACGACTGAGGTGAAGCGCTCAATTAGTCATCGAGGCAAAGCGCTTGCAAGTTTACTTCCTCAGTTAGAGCAAATTAAAACTGAGAAAAATCAGCCAAAAGAATGAAGTGTAAAGAATGAAGGTTAAATTGATGACGCTTCAAACTTCAGACTTCATATTTTTTATACCGCTTCTGTATTCTTTTCTCCAGTACGAATCCGCACCACTTGTTCTACAGGTGAGATGAAAATCTTACCATCACCAATTTCACCAGTACGGGCGGCGGAAATAATTTTATCTACTACCATATCAACTTGAGCGTCTTCTATGACAATTTCAACTTTAAGTTTTTGTAGAAATTCAACGGTGTACTCGGAACCACGATAGCGTTCAGTTTGTCCTTTCTGTCGTCCAAATCCCCGTACTTCCGAAACTGTCATACCAACTATACCGGCATTGACTAAAGCAATTTTCACTTCATCGAGCTTAAAAGGGCGGATAATTGCTTCTACTTTCTTCATTTAACTGTCTCCTTACTTTAATTTAGCTTTATCTATCTAACCAGATTCCCAGCCCTGTAAGCGGTAACTGGCAAACTACTTATGAATAATATGTACCATTTTCCGTCCTACAAAAAAATCACATCCTCAGTTTTCAAAACAAAAATTAGAAATAATTAGCTTGAAATCCAAACATGACAACAGTCATCAAATATGTATTCCGTTTAGAATTGATGCAATATAGCAATCCTATTTGTATGTATCGAAATCACGGTGTTTAGATCCTCCGACTTTTTGAACAAATTGGGGAGCTAAATTCTCATTTAGGATTTAGGATTGCAATATTCTGTATTTGATAAATTTGACCGTTGAACGTTGACTGTTAACACCTAACAGTCAAATAGTAAAACTCAGATTTTTTACAACTGAAATAGCATTGCTCTATGATTAAATGTATGTATTAAAAAATATATTTTTCGCGAGAAAATCATTTAAATTAAATGCTGACTAAATAAATTCCTTTTTATTGGTTAAAATATTAAATTTTAAATCTAGATATCGCTTCCTAGCCAATGGCTTTTACCTCCTAGGGATGGCAATATTAGGACTTTAATGAGCAACTTTAATCCTAAGTCTAAAATTAAATTACTAACGACCATGATTTTCTAAAAGAGGACGTACAACTACATAACCAGCACCAAAACCCATAAAAACAATCAGAAAAATTGTAAAAATCAACCACCAGCCACTAACTTGGGATGGTTCTGATTCGTCAGCGTAGTAATAAGTTGCTTGTTGTTCTTCTATGAATACAGTTTCTGGTATGGGTTCTATAAATTCAGTCACTTGGGGAACAACTGGTGCTGTACGTGGGCGTTTTGCTCGCTTTTGTGGTGTATTTGGGCGCTTGTATTGTTTATTTTGTGGCGCATGGTGTTTCTCCTTTACTTCAGCTGCTGTTCTTTGGGAAGAGCCATAATAACTATTATTTTGAGCAGTATTTGCAGAATAATTGGCTGTATTTTGCAGGTGTAAAACAGCATTAACGGTTTTAGCGATTTCTTGGCGAAGTACTTGATTTTCTTGCGCCAAATATTCATTTTTACGATTGAGTTGATGTATTGCAGCTTCCGCTGCTTGCAACTCTGCTGCTAATTCCCGATATACGCTCAGGGGTACGGAAGCTGAATAACCTTGATTTTCTGGTTTTGGCGATCGATCGTAGACCGAATCTGTAATTGTTCCCATAGGTAATGGTATGGTACTTACTATTTAGTATAAAGAATAAATGGCTTCCGATTTACAACAAAGATGACCTGAAAGTGTAAAAAACACCTAATCATACTTGTAAATCATACAGGAAAGCCTCACAGATAAAAAAATATGTTTACCGAGTTTTACAATAAAACATACTAGTAAACTTATCATTAAAAATCAGAATTTTCAGATATTAAGGTGACATTATTCACCTGACAAACAACTATTTTAAATAGTCTTAAAAAGAATATGAATTATTTTTTTAACAAAGGAAAAAAGTGTCCTACAGGTCCTTGTCCTTTGCCAATGTCTAAAGCATGGTTTAATGCATGAGAAACATATTCTTTTGCTTGACGTGCTGATTTAAATAAACTATCTCCTCGTGCTAGATTAGCTGCGATCGCGGCTGACAAAGTGCATCCAGTTCCGTGAGTGTTTTTGGTGGCAACTAATTGGATTAGCAGGGTTTCAAGGTTTTTACCATCAAACCAAATATCGATTCCGCGTAAACTTCCCTGCATTCCACCACCTTTAACTAAAACAGCTTTCACTTTCAATTTTTCGTGAATGGTTTGCGCTGCTGCTTTCATATCATCAAGAGATTTAATTTCTAAACCGCTGAGAATTTGCGCTTCATATCGGTTGGGAGTCAAAACTGTGGCTAAAGGTATAAGGCGATCCCGAAGGGTTTTCACGGCTTCATCATCAATTAGTTGCGCTCCCGTGCGCGACACCATTACGGGGTCTACCACTAAATTGGGAATTTGTAAAGTTTCTATTTGTTCAACAACGGTAGCAATAATTTCCTGATTTAGCAGCATTCCAGTCTTAGCTGCTTGCACCCCGATATCTTCACATACAGTCTGAATTTGCTGTTCTACAGATTCTTTTGACATTGCATCAACCCGTATCACACCCAAAGTGTTTTGTGCCGTGACGCAGGTAATAGCACTCGTACCGTGGACGCAATGAAAAGCAAAGGTACGTAGATCAGCTTGAATTCCTGCACCACCACCGCTATCGGAACCAGCAATAGTTAAAGCGACGGGTACCTGAGATGTTGATTTGATGTTCATCAATTTGTTAAAGAATATGAATTATTAATTATGAACTTAAAGTACAAGATTTTTTGTGACTTTATCTCGCTCAGGGTGCAACAATTGCAAATTTTACTTTTCTCTATTTTTGGCACTTTCTGAAAATTGGCTTTTTCACTTACCCATTTCCTTTTCGATCCGTTGCAATTCACCTTGTAGAAACTTACCCCATTCTGCGGCTAAGGGAATTTCTGTAAAAGGTATGCGAATAGATTTCGAGGCATCGGGAAATACAAATTGTAATTCAATTTTTCGAGCTTTTCTAGGCAATTTTTCTAAATTAATTAGTTCGTCATCTATCAAAAGGTAGATATTATCGACATCATTCAAAGAAAAAGTTTGCAAATCCACGATACCTTTAACAGTCGGTTTTCCCCAAGTAATATCATTACCTTTTTGAGCCAAAACCGCATAAATATCGTACTTTGCTCGGTCAAACTTTTTTGCCCAAATACGATAACCTTCAACTTTTTGAAATTCTCTAGAACCTTGCCAAGCCAACCAAAAAAATGCTACTAACAAAGGCAACCATAAAAGTCCGCGTTCCATAAGATAACCTGAATAATTTACAAATAATATAGGTAAAATATAAATTTCTTCAAAAAATATCTTTGATGTTGATGCGATTGGATTTTTTTAAAGAATATTTTGCGGTGCGATCGGACAATTAAAAACAATCATGGTCAATAGAATATTGAGAACGCCTATTAACTTTCAAGATTTCTTGGCTTCCAGTAATTAGGTTCTGCAATAGCAGTATTGCGATTAATTTCCTCCAAGCGTTGGCTTAATTCCTCATCCCAAATCGGCTCTAGGTCATCATCTATAACCTCATCCAGAGAATGAATTAAAAAGTGAGCAATTTCAGTACGTTCTTTTGTAGAAAGCTGAGAAAGTTCGAGTTTAAGTTTTTCTGCTGTTTCGCTCATACTTTGGAGTCTCTCCAAAAATTCTGGCTCAAACAATTATAATTATACGCTTAAGTCAAACTACCAAATAACATCAAGTCCGGATGATTAGTTATTATTGCCTATTGCCTATTGCCTACTCCCTACTCCCCGCACTTGTTAACAGAAACAAACCAGGAATAAAGTTTGTAGATATGCTTCAAATGCAAGCAAAGAGAGTTCCGTATAAGCTATGGTAGTTCAAACTGACAAATAGCGACTTTTAGCTTCAGATGAAAAAACTTATATTATTCTGCTTGTTTGTCATCGGGTTGAGTTTTGCCCTGTTAACGTTCGTTAATTTCCGGGGACTCGCAGCTCGCGGTGAATTTGAGACAATTGTGTTAAATTTCCGGGAAGATATCCCTACTGAGCAATTGCAACAAAGTTTGCAAGCAATAGATCAAAAGTACAATGTCAATCACCGATTAGACAATAAATTTTCTCTGGATGATCATGTTTATATTATTGAAGGGGATAAACAGCGAATCAAAGAACTGCGTAAGTCAGAATTTGCCCAAGAGACAGAATTTATCGAACCAAATTACATATATAGGATTCCTGAATTTGGCAATCCCGAACAAGATGAAATTGCACGGGAGTCGGAATATTTACCTGAACCCGACAATATTGTAGAAGAACAAGTCGAGCCAAAGTTCAAAGGTGCTAATGACCCCCTTTATAGCAAACAATGGAACCTACATAATATTAACGTTGAAGGGGCATGGGATAAAACTAAAGGCAAAGGTGTAACTGTAGCGGTAATTGACACTGGCATTACTCAGGTACGCGATTTAGTTGAAACCGAGTTTGTCAAAGGTTACGACTTTGTAAATGATAGAGAAAATGCTTCAGACGATAACGGACATGGTACCCACGTTGCCGGTACTATTGCTCAAGCAACTAATAATAGTTGGGGTGTAGCCGGAATTGCTTACGAAGCTCGTTTGATGCCTTTGAAGGTACTTAGTAGTTATGGTGGTGGTACAGTCGCCGATATTGCCGAAGCAATTAAATTTGCTGCCGATAATGGTGCAGATGTCATTAATATGAGTTTGGGTGGCGGTGGTGAAAGCCAATTGATGAAAAATGCAATTGATTACGCTCACAGTAAAGGAGTAGTGATAATTGCAGCAGCTGGAAACGAAAACCAAAATTCTGCTTCCTATCCCGCACGTTATCCCAACGTTTTCGCAGTTTCAGCTTTAGGTCCGGACGGAGAAAAAGCGCCTTATTCTAATTATGGTGCAGGAGTAGATATTTCTGCTCCCGGCGGTAGTGATGCTGGTAAAATTCTCCAAGCAACCGTTGATATGGAAAGTAAAGGCGAAGAAGTTTTCCTCGGTTTGCAGGGTACAAGTATGGCTGCACCTCATGTTGCTGGTGTTGCTGCACTAATTAAAGCCACAGGAGTAGAAGAACCCGACCAAATTCTCAAAGCTCTTACTGAATCAGCACGAGCAATTCAAGATGACGGTTTAAATTATTATGGTGCTGGGCAGTTAAATGCTGAAGCAGCAGTAACTCTTGGAGCGCAAGGAACAATTAGTTTTCAAGATTTCTTCCGTTGGTTACGCGATAGCGGCTATTTTAACCCCGGTTTTTGGATTGATGGGGGTGTCGTAGCGCTTTTACCTAAGATTTTAATGGTAGTAGGTTCTTATTTATTAGCTTGGTTTTTGCGAGTTTACTTCCCTTTTACCTGGAGTTGGAGTTTAGCTAGCGGTTTAGTTGCGGGTAGTTCTGGATTATTCTTCCTCAAAGGATTTTACATCTTTGATCTTCCTCAATGGCCATTCCGTCTTTTGGGTAGTTCTATTCCCGAATTAGGTAATACATTACAAGGAACCAATCCTTTTAACCCATTGTTTGCCAGCGTTTTAGTTCCGATTCTTTTAATGGCATTACTACTCGGACATAAACAATGGAAGTGGTTTGCGATCGGTTCCAGTTTAGGTATTGCAACTTGCTTAGCTGTAAGTTCTGTAACAGATCCAGCAGTTTGGGGACTAGGAAGTGGTATATTAGCTCGTGGATTTTTAATTACAAATGCACTTCTTTGCTTCATGCTGGCTCGTTTGGTCGTCAAAAATCAAGAACAGCCAATTTAGATGATAGTTGATAGTTGATGGTGGATAGTTGATGGTGGATAGTTGATAGTTGATAGTTGATGGTGGATAGTTGATAGTTGATGGTGGATAGTTGATGGTTGTCATAGCAACCCCTAACAACCAACCACCAACCCCTAACCACCAACCACTAACAACCAACCACTAACAACCAACCCCTAACAACTAACAACCAACCCCTAACAACTAACAACTAACAACTAACAACCAAAATGAGTATTACAATAAAAGGTACCGTTGAACGCCGCGATATTGGCATGGGTGCTTGGGCTTTAATAGCTGAAGATGGAAAAACCTATGAAATCATGAGAGGAGCAGATAAAAGCTTACTCCAACCAGGACAAAAAGCAGAAGTCACCGGAATTGTACGGGAAGATGTGATGACTACTGCTATGATTGGTCCAGTGCTAGAGGTTAAGTCTTTTGAAGTTAATAGCTAAAGACTTTTTTCAAACAACCTTTTGACATTTGTCAATATTTTTAATTTTTAGGGCGCTATTTAGCTTCAAGAAAAATTCCATTTACGTAAATACAGGAAAATTTTCCCCGAAAATAAACACATTATTCGTCTTCTACCTACTCAATGCTGTGTAAGTAAGGCAGAACCAGACAAACCTTACAAACAACGGAATACTCGCTGATAAAGTTTCAAATTTCTAGCTATGTCAGTAACCCCGCTTTAAAAAGACGGGGCTTCAGGCATAAAGCCAAAAAGCCCACATCTGACCAGTCTAAGTCTTGACTGACTACGTTTAAGGCAAGAGTTAAAGACCTACCAAGGGATGCGTAGCTAGTTCCTTGCTCTAGAAGTTTCGGATTAAACAGGTTTATGGGTTAAGCCAGTGTCTGAGACAAAGTACCGACCTTAAACATTGACGAAGCTAACATCACCCAGAAATGGAGGGACTTATGTCCAAAACCTTTGTCTTAGATACCAACAAACGACCATTAAATCCAATCCATCCAGCACAAGCAAGACAATTATTAAGAAACAAAAAAGCTGCAATTTATCGACGCTTCCCATTTACAATTATTCTCAAAGAATCAAAACCCGAATCTACAGTTTCACCACTTAGATTAAAAATAGACCCTGGAGCGAAATTTACGGGTTTAGCCTTAGTTAACGATTTAACCGGAGAAGTTGTATTTGCTGCTGAATTAAAGCATCGAGGTTTTGCAATTCGAGATGCTTTAACATCT
>JAYKJL010000140.1:0-4363 GCA_035285725.1 Nostocales cyanobacterium 94392
TATCGAAGCTCAAGATCGAGTTACCTTTGAGCAGACAACCCAGAATAATATTTTGAGCGGTGCTTTTAGTACGGTTGAATTAGGTGGGCAAGGTAATGGTGGTGATATAAAAGTTCGCGCAGGTTCCGTATCAGTAACTGGTGACGCTCAACTACAAACAGTGACTCGAAATGAAGGCGATGCTGGAAATATCTTGATTAATGCTCGTGATTTTGTTTTGTTTGATGGAACAAATTCAACAGGACAAATTTTTAGTTCTGCCTTTAGTAGTGTAGAACGAGGAGCATTCGGCAAGGGCGGCAATATTGAAATTAAAACAGGTAATTTGTCTGTAGTTAATGGATCGCAAATCAATGCATCGAATTTTGAAAAAGGAGACGCAGGAGATATTGATATCACTACAGATTCTTTCTTACTTGATAATGCACTTGTACAAACAGCTAGCTTTGGGCAAGGTAATGCTGGAAATATAACTATAAAAGCAGCCGATCGCGTTTCTTTAGATAACGATGCGGAAATATTCAGTGGTATTGCTCAAAATGCAGAAGGCAATGGAGGCAATATTAATCTTACAACAGGCTCCTTACTCTTAGATAATAAAGCCAAACTAGCTGCAACTACAAATGGATCGGGTAATGCTGGAAATATAACTATAAAAGCAGGCGATCGCGTTTCTTTAGATAACGGTGCTGGTATCGGCAGTTTGATTTCAGATGAAGGCATTGGCAAAGGTGGAGATATTCGTATCTCTACAGGTTCGCTTTCTATTGCTGGTGCTGCTCAGCTTGATAGTAGTACCCTTGGTAAAGGTGATGCAGGCGATGTGATTATTGATGCTCGCGATACAGTTTTATTTACTGGAAGAAGACCAGACATCAATTTATATAGTGGCATATTAAGCACAGCAGAAGGAGAAGGAAAAGGAAATGGCGGAAATATTAGGATAAGTGCTGGCTCAGTTATTGTTAATGACGCAGCAAGACTAAGTACTTACACTGTAAAGAAAGGTAATGCAGGCAACATTTCAATTCAAGCACGTGATCAATTGAGTGTTGCAAATCTAGGTCGGATTGAAACTGTTACAAGTGGAGAGGGTGAGGCAGGGACTATCAGTGTTACAAGTGGAGAATTTTCACTTTCTAACAGTTCAGCTTTCTTGAGTAACACTTATGCAGAAGGTGATGCTGGTGATATTTCCATTGATGTTGCTAAGCAAGTATATCTTGACAAAGAATCTGTTATCTCTAGCACAGTAACAGAGAGCGCGAAAGGAAATGGTGGGACAATTAGCGTTAATGCTGAATCTTTATCGATTTCTAACAGTTCAGCTTTCTTTAGTGATACGTATGCAGAAGGTGATGCAGGTGATATTTCCATTGATGTTGTTAAGCAAGTATATCTTGACAAAGAATCTGTTATCTCTAACGCAGTACTAGGAAACGCGAGAGGAAATGGTGGAATCATCCGTATTGATGCTGAATCTTTATCGATAACTAATGGTTCCCAACTCCAAGCAAGTACTTTTGGGAGAGGGGATGCGGGAGATATTCGTATCAATGCTAGGGATTTATCTATGGAAAAATTTGCAACATTGGTAGCTACAACCCAAGGACAAGGTAATTCTGGTGATATTTTTATTAATGCAAGCGATCGCGTTTTATTAGACAGTAGGGTAATTATTTCAAATATTGTGGGAAAAGTGGAAAATCCCGGAGAGTTAGGTGATGGTAAAGGGGGAACAATTCGCATTGATACTGGTTCGCTATCAGTAGCTAATGGCAGTCAGCTTCAAGCTAGTACTTTTGGAAAAGGGGATGCAGGAGATATTATTATTAATGCTCGTGATAACGTATCCTTTGACGGCTTTAGAAGTTTGCAAAGTAGCACATTGAATAGTGCTGCTTTCAGTATTGTTGCAGAGAAGAGTACCGGGGATGGAGGTAATATTCGTGTTAATACAGAGTCTTTAAGTGTTACAAATGGAGCTTTACTTAGCACTACTACGTTTGGGCAAGGTAGAGCAGGAAATATTAGTATTGATGCTAGCGATCGCGTTTTCTTGAATGGAAAGAATAAGATAAGCGGACTTTACAGTGCAACTTTAACAAATGCAAACGGAAAAGGAGGTTCAATAACCGTTAACGCTGATGCTTTTGAAATTGCAAACGGTGCAGTCGTTAATGCCCAAACCTCTTCTGCTTTTCAGGGTGGAGATATAACAATCAATTCTAGTCGATTTGAAGCTACCCAGGGCGGACAAATTATTACAACAGCAACTAATCTGGGGCAAGCTGGTAGTATTCTCTTAAATAGCGATCGTGTAAGTCTCTCTGGCATTGACACAAGCTATCAAGCATTATGGCAGGATAAAACGTTTGAAAATCAAACTGCGGAAAGCGGATTATTTGCCAATACCACCCCAACAGCTTCTGCTCGCGGTGGTAATATTCAAGTAAATGCTGGGCAATTAAACATGAGCGATCGCGCTCAAATTTCTGTTAATAGTCAAGGTAGCGGAGTTGCTGGCGATATTAACATTAACGCCAATAGAATCGAACTAACAGATAACGCTAAAATTATCGCCGAAACAACATCTCAAAACGGGGGTAATATCTTCATAGATAAAGCCGATTTGCTGTTATTGCGTCGTGGTAGTCTTGTGTCAGCGACTGTAGGAGAACGGGGGAATGGTGGTAACGTAAATATCAACTCTAAATTTATCGTTGCACCACAAAACGAAGATAGTAATATTAGCGCCGATGCATTTGAAGGGCGTGGTGGAAACATCCAAATCAATTCTCAAGGTATTTTTGGTATTGAATCCCGTAGCCAGCAAACTGATAAAAGCGATATCACCGCAAGTTCTCAACTTGGTATTTCCGGTGAGACAAATATTAATACAGACGATACAAGTTCAATTCAAAATAGCTTTACTGAACTTTCTCCAAACATAGATACCAACGCAATTATTGCTTCGAGTTGTATTGCACGGGGTAACAAGCGACAAGAAAACTCTTTTAAAATTACAGGTTCTGGTGGTTTACGAAGCGATCGCCCTAATAATGTTTTCGTTTCTAATTACACAACTGGTGAGGTTAGAACTGTTGAAACTGAACCTCCTGTTTGGAAAAAAGGCGATCCGATTATTGAACCCCAAGGTTTGTATCGTTTGAGTAATGGGGAGTTGTTATTAAGTCGGGAATGTTCTAGTTAATTTGAGTTGTATTTTTATGAATTCAAACAAAAAACTTAATCATTTTTGATTCTGTGAAAAAACTGCACAAAACTACATTGCAATTGTCCTATTAGTTAAGATTTTATTTATTTATACCCAAGAAAAACAATTTTATTAGATATTCATATAATCACAATCAAAGTGCATCCCATGACCCAAAAATACGGTTTAAACAAGCATTTATATCTTACCTTGGCAGGATTTGTGGGCTGCTTTGCCCTAACTTTCACAACTCAAAGCCTAGCGCAGCAAAGTAATATTATTCCCGACAATAGTTTAGGTGCCGAATCTTCCCGTTTAAACCGCAACGTTCTGATAAATGGCATTAATGCAGATCGTATTGATGGGGGAGCGAAACGAGGTAGTAATCTTTTTCACAGCTTCAGCGAATTTAATATTACTGATGGTCAAGCGGTGTATTTTGTCAATCCCTCTGGGGTTGAAAATATCTTGACGCGGGTAACAGGTGGGAATGCATCGAATATTTTCGGAACTTTGGGAGTTGATGGTGCAGCGAATTTGTTTTTAATAAACCCCAACGGAATTGTGTTTGGGGAGAATGCACGGTTGGATTTGGGTGGTTCTTTTGTGGGGACTACTGCTTCGGGGGTTCAGTTTGGTGAACAAGGAAATTTTAGTACCATAAACCCTCAGACACCAGGGTTGTTAACTATTAATCCATCGGCTTTATTTTTTAACCAGATTAACCAGAAGGCGATAATAGAAAATAAAGGATTTTTGAGAGTTCCTAATGGTGAAAGTTTATTGTTTGCAGGTGGCGATGTTAGCTTAGACGGAGCTTTTTTGGGGGCGCTGGGTGGTCGAATAGAATTAGGCGGATTAGCTGATGCAGGTAGTATAGGCTTAGATTTTAGTAGCCAAGGATTAAAATTACAATTTTCAGATGTAGGACAAAAAGCAAATGTTTCTCTAGTTAATAATTCGCTCATTGGTGTTACGGCTGGTGGTGGTGGAGATGTATTAATTAACGCGAACAATTTAGATATTTTGACAGGTAGCAATATTTATGCCGGAATTATTGATGATTTTGGTTCAGCAAATAAACAAGCAGGAGATATCACTATAAATGCTTCAGATACTGTTAGGCTTGAATCTAATAGTTCTATC
>JAYKJL010000141.1:0-38188 GCA_035285725.1 Nostocales cyanobacterium 94392
CTCAGTCGATTCATGCGCCGTTTAACTACACCCGATATTTTTTACACTACCATATAAGTGTCACGTCACCCTAACTTTGTCCTCAAATGGCGCCATCCAAGCAGGGGGGGGGAGTGAATAGTTACACTATCTTTAACTAAAATTTATTTTGAATATGAGAGTTAAAAATCCTCTATTCCTTATATAAAAGGGAAAATTTATAATTTATTCAATTAAAAATTGCTATTTAAAATAAAGACTTTGTAATATGTATATTTTATCCTAGACTATCAATTAACCTAGCCGTGAAAATACTATTACATAGTATGTACTATTAATCATTTACAATATGTCATTGCGAGCGGAACGGAGTGAAGCGAAGCAATCCCAGGATTTTGCGATTGCTAACGCTTCGCTCGCAATGACAATTGTTTATCCGGACATGATATAAATGGAGAATATAGTCCCCAAAATATATTTATCTCTCAAAAATGGCATACTTGCCGCAATCAACTGCTAAGTAATTTACAATTCCATCACTCCCCGATAATGCGCTTCTATCTCTTTAACAGTTTTTGATTTACGCTTGGTTTGCCATTGACTATGTTTGAATAATTCTTGACGTAAACTATCAACGTCGATATTTTTAACTTTACCATCGGCGACAATTTGCTTACCATTTACCCACACGCTATCGACTACATTTGTAGGTCTTCCCAACACCAATAAACCTACTGGATCGGTACGGGGTAATAATGATAAACTGGTTAAATCGTACATGACTAAATCAGCTTTTTTACCTACTGTTAAAGAACCAATTTCCTCTCCTAAATTCAGCCCTTTCGCACCACCTAAAGAAGCCATTTCAATTGATTCTCTGGGTGTAATCCAATGCTGATAATCTAAATCAGTAACATTATGTAAAATCGAACCAATTTTAATCGCTTCTAATAAGTCTTGAGAATCGTTACTTGATGCACCATCACAACCAAAAGATACATTTACCCCAGCTTGACGATATTTTAAAATCGGTGCAATTCCACTTCCCAAACGTAAATTACTCAAGGGATTATGAACTACTGTCGATTGAGTTTGTGCCAGAATATTAATGTCTTTATCGGTTAAATGAACGCAATGTGCTAAAGAAGTGCGATGATTCAAATAACCAATTTTATGTAAATGTTCCACAGCCGTACAGCCGTACTTTTCTTTCGCTAATTTTTCTTGAGCTTTAGTTTCCAATAAATGGGAATGACGACAAAGATTGTATTTATCGCTTAACTCAATACATCCTTTAAATAAAGCATCGCTGCAAAGCTGAATTCCTGTAGGTGCTAAAGCGATATAAATCCCATCTTCCGGTTGATGAAATTGATTTATTGCTGATTCCATGATTTCCAATGTTGCTTGAGTCGAACGGAAATAATCCTCATGAGTTACTTCCGACTCACCCGAAGGCATCCCAGACGTGAGCGATTCATCTTGAATTAATGGTGCAATAATTGCCCGAATACCAACTTTTCGGTAAGCTTCAACTGCAACAGTAATGGTTTCAAGCTCCTTACCAGGAATCAAAACTAAATGATCAACTACACTCGTACCACCCGACAATAAAGTTTCTACCGCAGTCCCCAAAGCGCTAAGATAAATTTGTTCTGTATCAAGGGGTGCAAAATCATAAAGTTCTGCCAACCATAATTCTAAAGGATAAATCGACATTATCCCCCGCTGCCACATTTCCGAAGAATGAGTGTGAGCGTTAACAAATCCCGGTAAAAGTAACTTATTTTTACCATCAATCGCTGCGCCAATTACATCTAAATTGGAAGAAATAGCTGCTATTTTTCCATCCTTAATTTGTACATCAACCGTAGCGTAATCATTTTCAACTGGAATTAAAACATTTTGAATTGTAAAGTTCATGAATTTAAGTTTAATTAAGTATTACAAAGAATTTGAGGTTAAAGGTTAAATAACTCCGAACACGGATTAAATGGATGATGCTGATGACACTGATTGATAATGAGGCGTGGTACTAACTCCTAACTCTTAATTCCTAATTTTATTATGAAACCATTACGAACTCTGGGAGTTGCACCAAATGCTTGGATGGTAAACGATACTATCGCAGACATTACCCGTCCTCCCGTCGAGCCACGACACGTTATTGTAGCTACAGAAACCAAAAATGTGCGCCTTGATTTGACAAAATCCGCTATTATCGTGATCGATATGCAAAACGATTTTTGTCATCCCGACGGTTGGTTAGCGCATATCGGAGTTGATGTAACACCCGCACGTCAACCAATCGCTCCTTTACAACACTTACTGACTGTATTGCGATCGCAAAATGTACCTGTAATATGGCTCAATTGGGGCAATCGTCCCGATTTACTAAATGTTAGTGCAGGTTTGCATCACGTTTACAATCCTACTGGTGAAGGTGTCGGTTTAGGAGATGCTTTACCTCACAACAATGCTAAAGTTCTCACTAAAGATAGTTGGGGTGCGGCGATAGTGGATGAATTGGCACAATCACCACAAGATATTTACATAGATAAGTTTAGAATGAGTGGGTTTTGGGACACACCATTAGAAAGCATTTTAAGGAATTTAGGTAAAACAGCTTTATTTTTTGCAGGTGTTAATGCCGACCAATGCGTTCTCTGTACATTACAAGATGCTAATTTTTTAGGATACGACTGTATTTTTATCAAAGACTGTACTGCTACAACTTCCCCAGAATATTGCTGGTTAGCAACCCTTTACAACGTTAAACAATTGTTTGGTTTTGTTACAAGTTCCGAAGCAATTGTCGAAGGTATCGAGAAGATGGGGGATGAAGGAATGGGGAGATGGGGAGATGGGGGACAAGGGGATGGGGGGAAATGAATAATAACCATCAACTATCAACCAACAACCATCAACTATCAACTATCAACCAACCACCATCAACTATCCACTAACCAAAAATGATTAACAGTTGCGTAATTCCGGTTATTAAATCTCCATCTGATTATCAAGCGTATCGGATTAGTCCTAACGATTCTAACCGTTTGGCGATTGTTTTTGACCCGGCGATCGCCAATTCGTCGTTAACTTGTTGTGTGGAGATTTTCGATGTGGGTGGGAAGACTCCCCCTAATCGTCATTTGTTTGCTTTGGAAATGTTTTTTATTCTTAAAGGGGAAGGTCAAGCAACTTGTGATGGTAAAACTGTAAAAATTAAAGCGGGGGATAGTTTATTAGTTCCCGCGACTGGTACTCATGTTATCGAAAATACAGGTTCGGGACGTTTATACACTTTAACTATTATGGTTCCCAATGAAGATTTTGCCGAATTAATTCGCAGCGGTATACCTGTAGAATTGGATGCGGAAGATATGGCAGTTTTGGGTAGACATTCGTCAATGAATAATTAAGATAGAACTTAGCAAAAAGGCACATTTTTCTTGTAGGGGGGGCAAAATGCGGTGTGGATGTTCCTCCCGCATTATTGCCGTTGTGTGACGCCGCAGAGTGAATTTGAACGTAGCGATAAGGTTTGTAGCGTCACGCACCATCAACTTGATATTGAATTAACGTGAATTTGATGACTATCACATAAGTCGGGTAACTTTCACGAAACCCGACTTCTTTGATTTTCCTTTAATTCCGATGCACTCCTGTTGAATACTCTTCTGGATTTAAAACTTCTGAGTCTTCTTCTTCAATATCTGAAATTGGTTCTTCAAAGGTGAAATTGACATCAGCACCGTTGATAACTACTCCTAATAAGCCCATGTCAGATTCTACTAATTCATCAACGGCTTCACCCAATACATTTTCTTGAGTATAATTCGGTCGAGTTACCATAATCATGCCGTCGCTATAAGGATGAATTAATAAAGCATCGTTTGATAAACCCAAGGGTGTTGTATCTAAAATGACTAAATCAAATCTTTCTCTGGCATCTTCTATTAACCGTCGTAATTCGCTTGATTCCAAGACTGCGGCTGATTGACGTAATGGACCGGGACTGGGTACTATGTATAAATTTTCGACATCTGGAACAAGGCGAATGCATTCGCTGCTGGCATAATAGCGCAGGGGTTCAATATTGGCATTGGAATCGGGATTTACCTTCAACGATTCACAACGAGATGGCGATCGCAAATCTGTTTCGATAATAATAGTGCGTTTTCCGGCGCGAGCGGAAGCAATGCCGAGGTTATAAGCGCTTGTGGTTTTACCTTCCAAGCTACCTGTACTAGTAATTAAGACTACTTTTACTTTTTTACCACCGATGCGACGCAAATTAGAACGGAATTTTTCTAAGAACTCCATGTAAGGAGATTCAGGAGAAAGTACCACCGGAACTAATTGTGGATTTGCATTAGACATCGGCATTACAGGTAGTTCTGCGAGTAGTAAAACTTCTCGTTGCTTGAGAGCGTTGCGAATATCTTCTTTGGTTTTGAAAGTACCTTCGAGAGAACCTAATAAGAAGATGACACCACCACCAATTAATAATCCTAAGAAACCACCGATACCTAAAGTCATCGGTATACTCTTAGCAGTTGATTCTTCCGGTATAACTACTGGTGGTTGAGCGATAGCTAAAGTACTTACCGTTTCTGCTTCTGCGGTTTTAGCATCGACTAATTTTGCTTGCATCTGGTCATAAACGGCTTTTTTTAAGCCGACTTGCTGCAATAAGCGCGATCGTTCTAGTTGCTTATTCGGTATAAGTGCGTAATTTCGCTGTAGTTTGGCTTGTTCTTGTACTAAATCAATTGATTGTCTTTCTAAGGTTTCTCGTTGAGTTTGTAAAGCAACCAGTTGATTTGCTAGTTGCTGTCTGGCTGGATCTAAATTACTTTGAGCGCGAACGCCGGAAACATTAGGTAAAGGAGCAAGGGCACCACCACCACCAACTACCTCGTTGGCACGTTCTTGCAACAGTCGTTCATAAGCATCTTTTTGACGCTGCAACTGAATCATATTAGGATGAGTAGGACGCAAGTCTTTTCTGAAAACCTCCATCTGTGATTCAACTTGATAAATTTGGCTACGTAAATTGGCAATAATTGGATCTGCACTCAAAGCTGAAGAAGTATATGCTTGTTGAGCGCTCAGACCTAATCTTTCCTGTAAGCTACGAATTTGAGCATCAATACCAGAAATAGTTAGTTTAATTAGTCTTTCCTGATTTTGGCTAGCTGTAATGGCGTTGAGCAAACTACCATCTTCAGCAGCGAGTATTGCCGGACGTTCTATTCTGTCGTATTGTTCGAGCTTCTTTTCAGCTTCTTGCAATTCTTTACTGACAACAGGTAGTCTTTCCTCAATTTTGTCGATAATTGCTTTTAATCGTCCGGTATTAATCTCGGCGCTCAGTTGTACCATTGCTTGCATTAAGCCAAGTACTGTTTGTTGCGCTCTTTTACCGTTGCTATCTTGGTATTTTATATTAATTATTTCACTGCTTAACTGCCCAGTTGCACTAAGTTCAGGCACGCTAACTGCAATATTTTGAGCGATATTTTTTGGTTTAACGTTAACTTGTTTTGCAACAGCTTCAATGACTTTATCTTGTAGCAACACTTCTTTCGATAATGCCAAACCTCTTTGCTGAATTTCTGTACCCGTTGCGGAAAAACTTACTGGTGGACGGGTATAAGTTAAAGCACCAGCAGCTGTAAATTTGGGTGCTGGTTCTGGTTGTACGGCTAATATAGTTGACCCTGCAACAACCAAACCAAAACTCGCCAATCCAATCCATTTGTATTTATCGAAAGCAATTAAATAGCGTTTAACAATTGGTGGAGTCATGGTAAAAGTAGATACAAACAGAATTGACGGTAGACAGAAGTTGATTTATGTCGAAATTTAAAAACTAAAGGTTTCAAAAAAGCGCACAAAAGACTGAATATCAAAGAAAGGTCTAGTAGCATTTGAAAGAACGTTGGTAATTTTACCAATTAAATTTCGACCGATAATAATTACATCGTTATCTTGCAATGGCACATTTTGGGAAGCATCTCCTCTAAGTACTCTTGTTCCGTTTAATTTCTGGGTAATTGCTCTACCTTGTTCTGCATCAAAACGGACTAAGGCAATATTCGTTAAATCGGAGCGACCAACAGCTACACTTCCCAAAACATCAATAAAGCTGCTACCACTAGGTAAATTTTGGGTAATGATTGCGCCATTCGCATAATTGAGGACACGAACTCGAATTACTGGCTGTGCTAAAGATGAACGTGCAACTACATTACGGTCATAACCATCATCTGCACCCATTTCCCGACGGGGAATAATTATCGAATCACCATCTTGCAAACGTAATGAAGCGAAGGTACCACCACTCAACAAAGGACTGTACAGGTCAATATTTTGCGAAACGGTCGAACCATCGAGCAATTTGCGACGTACTTGGACTTGACGTAAATCCGCTCCCATGGTTGAACCTCCAGCTATCCGCAAAACATCAAGAACGCTCGGTTGTGGAGTTGCTACGGGATAAACTCCCGGTCGAGTAATTTCTCCGGCAACATTTACTTGCACGAGTCGCGGTGATATCAAGGAAACTGTGACTACCGGATCTACTTGAATCCGCTCTAAACCCAAGCGAATTTTTTCTTGAGCTTCTTCTAAAGTTAAACCTTTTACGGAAACTTTTCCTAGTCGTGGAACTGTGATGTTACCTTCTAAATCAACTTGCGCCTGAAAATTCAAAGGAGGACGCTGTGCTGCTAATGATACAGTAACGCTGGGTTCGACTACAAAACGATTCAAGCCAGCCCGAATCTTGGCTTGTGCTTGTTCTAAAGTTAAACCTTGTAGCGACACAGTTCCAACCAAAGGTACTACAACAGTTCCCTGTCGATTGATCGATGCTTGAAAGCTCAAATCTGGAAAACGCTGCACGATCACAGTAATTCCATCTCCCTCTCCCAAACGGTAAGCTCCTTGGGGTGGTTCCACAAATATCGCAACCCCATCACCTGCTCCTAAAAGATATCGAGTAAATATAGGTGAAATCTCTTCGTCATCGCTTGAACCTAGGGGAGCTAAAAACTCCGGGTCGCTTGGAGGTGCCGGAATTGATCTAATTGAGTCGTTTTCCTGGGGTAGTTGAGCAAAAACAGGTTGAGAAGCTGTGACAAAAAAAACACTTACTTGAAGACTAGCGACGCAAAAAGCGTTGAATCCACGCATATAACCTAATCTAGTTCTAAATATCTTGGCTTTATTAGCTCGGTGAAGCTATAAAAAATCACGCTCAGCGGTGTATTTCCAAAAATTAAATACTTACTTAAAAAACTTTTTTATATTATCTTTTTTACACTAAACTTATACTCCTTATGCGGAAATTACTGTTACTCATCTAAATAAATTAGCATTAAATAGATAAATATCGAAATGCTGTTCAAGAATTAAAATCAAATAATTTAGCTTGTACTGTTTGACCAATAGACTTTACTTGTTCCCAGCTTGTTTCTACTTTTCCAAAAGGCTCCATTGGAATAAATAAACTAACAGCAACCCACGGAACACGCTGCTTGTGCCACTGTGCTGACTGGTCAGCCCAAAACCAGTTTAAAGGTGAAAAATGTCCACTGTTAGGCATCGCGTACCATTGCAAAACGGCAAAACTTTGGTTTTTGGTGGATGCACGGAAAAATCTAGCTTTTACTTTAGTTTCATCTTTTAGTTGTGGCTGTTTAACTGTAAATTCTCGTTGCCGAGATTGAGCAATCTGCCACTCTCCCCATTGCATTCTTCCCCAACTATCAATTTCAGTCCACTCTACTTGTGGTTGTTCTTTAGGACCATTTTGAGGCAACAACAATAATATAGCCGTTTGCTTGCTATTGTCTTTTTCCATAACTTGCAAAGACCATTTACCCGAACCTAATTTCTGTTCCTGTTGTTGAGTAATTTTCCAACCAGGTAATATCAAACCCGTTTTACGCAATTCTTTCAATTCCCGCAGGTTAGTAATGGGTGGTGGCTGTTTCCATTGCCAATCACCTTGGAGATATCCCGGTAAAGCCCCTATCCCCAGCAACAGCAATAATAGGATCAGGGCTGCTATCTGCAAAAACTGACGTTCTTTGAAAAATCGGGATAGGGAAATCATTAGTCAAACAATTTTGGATTTTAGATTTTAGATTTTAGATTGACCCCATGAATCAATCAGGGGACTTGGGAATGAAAGGATTTTAGATTATGTCCTAGTACTCCTTTTCATTAGTTTTGAGGGGTTTGTTCATCTACCGACGTGCTGTAGAGACGTTATACATAACGTCTCTAAACAATTTTGGCAAAAACTTAACCATTCATAACTTATGTGGTGAAGCACTAGGGACACACTGCCTTAATCGATTGATTTCACGGATCAATCGGGTGACTTTTATCAGTAAGGAATGATTGCTCAAAGTTTTAACTACAAAAGACAAAATTGTACTTTTTATACTGACCTATTGAGTTCAGTAATTTCAACAGTACTTCGTTTATTATGCAATATTGACAACAGAAATTTTACTGAATTTCATCTTGTAGCTCCATTGAATCTTGGGAGAAATAACTATCGATCCAATTAATTACTGGTATTAACGTCAGTAGCATCAACGCGGAATATAAATCCCCACCCCAACTATCGTGTAACCAATGGAAAGCACCATCTTGTCCACTAGCATGAAAATATGTCAGTAAAGTATTGCGAATTATATTTGCGGTAACGCTGATCATTGCTGCTATTGATAAAAACCAAATGCTTTTGCGTCGAGATGATAAAGTCTCAGTCCAATAAAGCAGGATTAAACCAACATACATCGTGGTAAACAGCATTTTTAACCCTGCACAGTAAGGTGCAACTTCTACGATGCGTCCCTTTGCGTATATATTAATTCCATCTACTACTACAGGTAGACCAAGTTGATTGAGTATAAAACCAGCAGTCCCAGCAATAAAGCTTTGTAAAGGCAAAGTAAAAGGTGCTATTAAGTATGGTATGGAGTTTGGAGTTGCTAGCAGAATTAATAGTAAAGCAAAACCTTGTAACTTAAAACCTGCAATTCCTTTTAACCACAAACATAATCCAGCCAATATCACCGGGAAAGAAAGGTTTACCCATTCAGCAATACCGCTCAGATAAAAAATTCCTCCTATCACTAACAACATCCCACCCAAAATATGAGTTTTATTCGGCAATCTTTGCCATTTTTTGCGATTCATCCACATGAGATAAGCTGCAAATGGAAAACCGATAATGCCGTGACTAAAGTATTCGTGTTCTGTACTAATATTTTTATTTAACCAACCGTCGTACCAATAATATATTAAAGGCGCGTAAAGCAATCCCAAGATAGCTAATATGGCAAAGTCAAATAATTTTGGTGGAATTAAATATTTTGCTTGTTGTTGAGTTAACATAATTTTTGTGGATTTAAGTAGATTTAAGGAAATTTAAGTAGATTTCAAACGGGAACGGGAACAGTTATCAGTTATCAGTAAAGTTTATACTTGGGAAAGTGCTAATCCCCCACCCTTGAAGGTGGTCGGCGTTGGAGTATTATAGGACTTACGTAACTGGCAGATTTTTTTTGCAACGGGTGTGTGACACTTCGAGTGATTTTGAAGGAAACAATCAAGTTTGTGGTGTCACGCACCACCCGTGTATTGTGACAATTGCGGCCATTCCTGTATTAGTTTAAATCCCTCACCATACTAAGAGTGTTTACTGTTCACTGTTAACTGTTCACTGTTTTAAGAATTTCCTTTTAAATCGGACTATTCCTAAGAATATTCAACAGGACTTAGTAAAGTTTCTACCCCTACTCCCTATTCTCTATTCCCTCAATCAGCTTTTAAATATGAAGCAATTTCTCCTGTTTTTCACTTACTATTGATGCAATAGCTGCTGCTACTTCTTTAACTTGACTACTGGTTAAACCGGGATACATTGGTAAGGATAATATTTGTTTGGCTAGTTTTTCCGAACAAGGAAAGTCTCCGATTTCATAACCTAAATCGCTGAAAGCTGGCTGGAGATGACAAGGAATCGGGTAGTGGATTCCTGTTTGAATTCCCACATCGGCAAGTTTTTCTTGAATTTCTTCTCTTTTTAGAGGACATTCAGCTTCCACCTTGATTACATAGAGATGATAAACGTGTCCGTCACCACTTTGATTTTCCATGGGAATAATTCCCACGGATTTTAAAGGTGCTAGTTCGCGATCGTATTCCTGAGCTATTTTCAGACGATTGGCATTCCACTCTTTTAAATGAGGTAACTTTTGATGCAGCACTGCTGCTTGTAAAGTGTCCAAACGACTGTTTGTACCTGATTCTACATGAAAATATTTTTGAGATGCTCCATAATTGCGTAACCGCACCATTTTTTGGGCTACTTCTTGATCTTTGGTTAGTACCATTCCACCATCACCAAATGCGCCTAGGTTCTTACTCGGATAAAAACTATAAGCTGCTGCTATTCCCAAAGAACCTGCTCGATATCCATCTGTGTGAGCTAAATGTGCTTGTGCTGCATCTTCAAAAATCAATAAATTGTGTTTTTTAGCAAAGTCTAATAATTTTTGCGGAGATACCATTTGCCCGTACAAATGCACCGGAACAATTGCTTTTGTTTGTGGTGTAATTGCATTGGACGCTTGTTGCAAATCTATTAAAGCTGTGTTTGGATCGCAATCAACAAAAACTGGTTTTGCACCCGCACGTAATACTCCAATTAAAGTTGCGACAAATGTATTTGCAGGTAAAATTACTTCCGCACCAACACCGATATTACAAGCTTGCAAACCAAGCGCGATCGCATCGGTTCCACAAGCAACCCCAACCCCATATTCTGCACCGCAAGCAAAGGCAAATGCTGCTTCAAAATCCCTCAATGCTTGACCTAAAATAAAATCTCCTCGTTCTAATACATCTTCTATCGCTTGCCGCATTTCTTTTTCAATCGATTGGTGCTGTAACTTTAGGTCTACAAAAGGAATTCTGACATTTATCTGATTCATTTAATTGGCAACCTCTTTAAATAAATATTAAAAAATTTTCGCAACCACCTAATCTATTTATGACTAAATACTGAGAAATCCGCAAATAAAAAATATGAAGTTTTTGTAAATATTACATTAAAACAATTTTATCTTAAGCTGTATTCACTATTTCGATTATGCTTGGCTATTTTTTATCTAATTTTGTCTTATTTTTCTGATGTTTAATTACTTGATGATTCTCTCAAAAATTAAACAATTTTTTATGTCTAGGACTTACGCAACCGGCACATTTTTCTTGTAGGGTGCTGTGACACTTCGCTTGATTATTAACGCAATAATGAGGTTGTAGTGTCACGCACCAACCAGGGTTTTGTGGCAATTGCGGCTATTCCTGATGTCAAAAGGAATCGCCGCTCACGGAACCCCATCCGCGTCGGGTGAATTTCACAGTCACACGGAATATGCGTGAATATAATTCGTAATATCTCCCTCCGGGAGACGCTACGCGTTCAGCTTGCTGACTCGTTAGAGTAACGTAATTCGTAATATGTCCCTGCGGGACAGGCTGGGCTAACGTAATTAGGGTTCCCCATAAATAAAATTTAGGGGCTTCAATTATTTATATTTATAGCGTCACAGCACCCAAAAACAAAAAATGGGAGTGCAGTCATTTTTATTTCGATTATCGGGACTTAAAAAGCGTTAAATATTAAATCTAAATTGCCTAGTATTTATGTGATTAACTATAATTTTTATCATTGATTTTCATGATTTATCTAATTATTATTCATAGCCTGTTAAAAGAGAATGACAACAGTGTATTTACGACAAAAAGATATCATCATTATAAAATTAAGTAGACTCACGTAATCATTTTATATATTTAAAAATCACCTTTGACTGCTTGTTTGCTGACAATTATTTCACCTAGATAAAATAGGCAGCTAAAGTCTTTTATCTATAAAGCGGGTACTTACAGCATCAATTAAGTAACGGTTCAACTACTGAACTAGAAGCTCCCAGATAAGATAAATTTCCCGCTTGGTAAAAAAAATTTTCAAACCTGTTTGTCTGAGGTGAATTTGGGGAATGCTTAAGAATAGTAAAGACCTCGAAATAACGGTTAGATGAAATACAGTTTCCAAGAAATATCAAGGTAGCAGTGGTAATGGTAGAGCCTCAAAATAAAATGTTTGCCCCAAAAGATGGTTGGTTAACCCCTGAGAGTCAAGAGCAGCAACGTCTTCAAGCTTTATTGAAGCTAGATTTGCGACAGCCAGAAACAATCCCGGTTTTTGAAGAAGCCACTCAAACTGCTGCTCACTTTATCGAAGCACCTATTTCGATTCTGGGATTTGTGGACAACGAACGTCATTGGTTCAAGTCAGCAGTGGGTTTGTCCCGATTGGGGCTGATGAATCAACTAGCACAAACTCGTCAATTATCACGTCAAGAATCTTTCTGCACCCAGGTAGTAGAAAACACGCAAATTGTAGTAATTGAAGATACTCGCAAGCTGGATAAAGCGGAACTAGTATCTAGTAAGTTAGTGCAAGACTATGGGATTCGTGCCTATTTAGGAGTACCACTGATTGATGCCGAAGGACATTGTTTGGGTGCGTTGGCTGTAATGGATTTAATTCCGCGCAATTTCACAACTCGCGACATTGAGTTTTTGCAAATCATTGCCCGTTGGAGCATGAGTGAATTTGAACGCAATCGATTACTCCAAGTACCTCCACTCAGAAGTAGTTCTTCTAAAACAAATCACAACCTCCAACAATCCAATACCTCAGAAATCAAAATTACTGCACCAGCTTTTCAAGACTCGGTTTTTACCAGTCAATTGAAATTGCAGCTTTTAGGACAGTTAACTCAGGAATTACGTACTCCTTTAACATCAGTACTCGGTATGGCTAGTGTTTTGGGGCGGGAAATTTACGGTCCTTTGACAACTAAACAAAGAGAATATCTCGAGATTATTCAACATAGCGGTAGATATTTGCTTTCTTTAGTAAATGAGATTTCTGAGTTAGGAGCAATGGATGATACAAATACCGAACTAAATCTAGCTCCTGTGGATATTGAAATGCTTTGTCAGCAAGCTATCAATACTTTAGAAGAAGCAGCAACTCGTCGTGAGCAAGATATTCGTTTATCCATAGAACCCGGACGAAATCGGATTTTGCCATTAGATAAAGATAAAGTACGACAAATTTTGTATCACCTAATTTTTAGCGTCATTCAACTTTCGGCAACTGGTAGTGTTGTAAGGATTCATGTTTCTTATAAAGAAGATTCCCTAAACTTGACGATTTGGGTTTCTCATCCTTGGTTAGGAGAAGGAATAACGGAAGTAGATCCCTATTTCCGAAAGACGGAAATATCTTCGATGGAACTCGCATCCGATATCACTTCAGCATTTAATACTCATGTAGGCAGCTCAGAAAAAGTTATCAGTTTACCAAGCCGTAGCGACATTTTTCCCGCAACCGAGAATATTTCTTCCAGTCGAACTGCTGTTGATTCATCCGATGTAGAAGCTAAATCGCAATCTGGTGGAGTGTCTCGCGAAACCCTGGGTTTATTACTTAGCTGTCAGTTAGCAGAGTTACATGGAGGGGAAATAACAATTCAAGGTTCAACAGAATCTGGATACCGCTACGTGCTTTGTTTACCGATAGAGGCGGGCAATGCTGAAGCTGTTGCAGATGTATAAAATTGACTATGCATTATGGAATTTTAGTTCTGGCATTGGTTGGTTTATCAACAATTGCTAATTAGTATCGACGAGAAAATTTTCGGATTACGGGTAATTTGTGATGAGTGATGGTAAGCGGTAATAGTTAAGCAAAAAAAACTACACAAAACTATTACCCCATCAGCAAGATTGGGAAGATTAACAATTATTTTCTCAAATGCAATCTACGTTGTTACCTTTTTTGGACTAAGCACATTATCATTAGTCCAGGTTTTCGCTCGATGCTAATTAAATCAGGTTTTCTCTGTATGGATTTCTTTTGGCAACAATTCACTTTATCTTCCCTTCCCCTAAAACAATACATTACTACTAGCTACTTGCACCGTTTTGTAGTAGGACTGCTAAACAAATGGCGGCAGACTAGCATTTTACTCCAATGGGGTGACGCGATCGCAGTTGTGTTATTAAGCCTAGTATATATTCTGGCTCCTTTTGTTTCTAACGGATTAATTGGTTTACTACTTGTAGCTTGTGTTGGATTTTGGTTGCTGCTAACTTTAGCTGATGAACCTGCATCTACTAACACTACAGGGATAACACCCATACATTTGCTGATTCTCCTTTACTGGGGAATCGCGACTGTAGCAACATCCCTATCACCAGTTAAAAAAGCCGCATTTACAGGCTGGACAAAGTTAACTTTATATTTACTGTTGTTTGCTCTTTGTGCTAGATTGCTCAAATCTCCTCGCGTTCGTTCTTGGTTAATTACCGTTTATCTACATATATCTTTAATTGTCAGCGTCAATGGATTGCGACAGTGGTTTTTTGGTGCTAAAGCCCTAGCAACTTGGGTAGATCCAACATCACCTTTATCCAAAACAACAAGGGTATATAGCTATTTAGGTAATCCAAATTTACTTGCCGGGTATCTGATTCCTGCCGTAATTTTAAGTTTTATCGCCATTTTCGCATGGCGTAGCGGTTTTACTAAAGCATTAGCACTTACGATGTTTATTGTCAATGGTGCTTGTTTAGTTTTAACTTTTAGTCGTGGTGGTTGGATTGGTTTAGTAGTATCATTTTTAGTATTATTCGTATTATTACTGTATTGGTGGAGCATCGATATGCCTCCTTTCTGGCGTACTTGGTCGATGCCAATTCTTTTAGGAAGTTTAGCAACAGTATTTATTCTTGCTGTATTATTTGTCCCACCAGTACGGGAAAGAGTTTTAAGTATTTTTGCCGGTAGAGGTGATAGCAGCAATAACTTCCGGATTAATGTTTGGATAGCTGTGATTGAAATGATTAAAGACCATCCACTCATCGGTATTGGTCCAGGTAACAATGCATTTAATCAAGTTTATCCCCTTTATCAACGTCCTAATTTTACCGCTTTGAGTGCTTATTCAATTTTTCTAGAAGTTGCCGTTGAAACTGGTTTAATCGGTTTTGTTTGTTTTATTTGGCTGCTAATCGTTACGTTTAACTCTGGTTTCATACAGTTACGACGGTTGATGTTAGAACGAAATGCACAAGGTTTGTGGTTAATTGCAGGAATTGCGGCTTTAGTGGGTATGCTCGGTCAGGGTTTTGTTGATACTGTATGGTATCGTCCCCAGATAAATACCCTATGGTGGTTAATGGTTGGTTTAATTGCTAGCTACTGGAAGCCATTACCTCAAAATCAAACGAATCATCTAAATTCATCATCTACTCAACCAACGGCAAATTAGAATTCGGGTTTTGTGCTTAAATATCTCCAAACAACAGAGAATCATCTTCTCTACATCAATTATCAGTTAAGTTGTGGCGAATTTAATTTGTATTTTTCTAGCGGGCTGGAAAGCTCGCACTACAAGACTTTAATAAAATTTAGGCGTTGCAGAATCCGGGTATGAATTTAGATTTTGAGACGTTACACTGTAACGTCTCTACACAGGTTTCGGTTATCGGTAAAATTTGATATGACAACGATAATTTTTTGTGCTGATCTACATTAAAGGCTTTTTAGCTTATCAGTTATCCACCATCCACCATCAACTAACCACCAACAACCATCATTACTCGACCAAATGATGCTCCATTGCAAAACGTACTAGTTCAGCTCGATTACTAGTATCGGTTTTTCTTAACAAGCTACTAACATATTTTTCCACAGTTCGAGGACTCAGGTGAAGGCGATCGCCAATTTCAGCATTAGAAAGTCCATGGGTTAAAAGTTCTAAAACTTCTTGTTCCCTAGTGGTCAGAGATTCATATAATTTAGTTGTTTCACTATCGGAAAAAGCTGTTTCACTGTTACGTTCTGGTTTGTTGGAATTTTCTTGTAAGGATAATTGATACTCAGATTGAATAATTCGACTTCGTTGCAAAAGATTATTAATCGCAGCTGCTAACTCTTCAAGTTCAAAAGGCTTGGGTAAATACAAATCGCACCCAGATTGATAACCCAAAATTCTTTCTTGTGTCTGGGTTCTTGCTGTTAACAAAATTACGGGTAACAAACGAAATTTCACTTTTTGTCGCACGCGACGCACTAGTTCGTACCCGTTCATTCGCGGCATAATAATATCGGTGACAATCAAGTCAGGATGATGTGTATCTACCATCATTAAACCTTCTTGACCATCATTTGCTGTTATTACTTTGTAGCCAGATAACTCTAAATAATCGCTAATAGACAAACGAGTACCTAAGTCATCATCCACTACAAGGATTTTAAAGGGCATAGACCTTACACCCCATAAGCATTTTTAAATTTAGTTCTTGATTTATATTGAGTACTATCGATAAATATTACCTCCCTGAGCAGTACTCTTATGTTTTATACTATGACACCATTTTTCAGGATTCATTTCCTGGTTTAGTGAATTTATAAAGAAAATATTAAATCATCAGGATGAATTTTATATTAATAAATATAACTGTTGTTTGCGAAAAATATCGGAGGCAGCCAGTGGTAAGATGAGATGTCTACACAAAAAAACACATTATCTCAAAGTTAATCCAGGCAAGATTAAAGTTAGTATTTCTTGATTAAGTAATTCTTGATCAACAGTTGTTTGGGAAGTTTTTGTCGTAACCTGATTAATATCGCCCCTTTTAAAAAAAGTTTAGAACGGTCACGATTCATGGCTTATTCCTGGTTTAAAGCATTTCATCTTGTCGGTATAGTAGTTTGGTTTGCTGGGCTATTTTATCTAGTACGTTTGTTTATCTATCACGTAGAAGCAGAACAGGAACCCGAACCCGCACGCACGATACTGAAAAATCAATATCAAATTATGGAGAAACGCCTCTACAGCATTATTACCACACCAGGAATGTTAGTAACCATCGCCATGGCGATCGGTTTATTATCAACGGAACCGGAAGTACTAAAACAACCTTGGTTACACGTAAAACTTGCTTTGGTGGTGCTGTTAATCGGTTATCATCACTACTGCAAGCGTTTAATGAAACAATTAGCAGCAGATGAGTGTAAATGGGGTAGTCAGCAGTTACGGGCTTTGAATGAAGCACCTACAATAATGCTGATCGTAATTGTGTTGTTAGCAGTGTTTAAAAATAATCTTCCCACCGATATTACAGCTTGGGGTATTTTTGGGTTAATTATTGCAACGGCTGTAACCATTCAGCTTTACGCGAAAAAACGTCGTCAAGATCAAGAAAAGTTGTCGGCAGAAATTTCTCAAGTTCCTCAACAGTAAGCCTAGAAAATTTTGGATTTTGGATTTTGGATTACTTGTTACGATCCCGATCAGCAACAACTGAACTCACCACTACGCAATAATCACTTTTTCAGTCACATATTGCATAATTCCTAGGACTTACGCACTGTACAAATTGATTATGGTATGCGTTCACCTAAGAAAGGTCATTTCAAGCTTTGTTTGATAGTTTATGAGTATATAGTCATAATGTAGCGGTTTGGCATTACTAAAACCCCTAAGATGGATGTGGCTTTCTCCATAACCATATTTTGTGTTTTCTGCCAATGCGTAAGTCCTAATTCCTAAGAAATTAAATGTGTATCATATTGATTTGTAATTGACTTAATAAACTATGTTTATGGATAGTCATACATTATTTGATAACCGAGTTGCGGTACTAGCTACCATGCATCGCAAAGAGAGAGTTATCGCTCCACTTTTAGAGAGAGAATTGGGTATTAAGGTAACGGTACCCCAAAATTTTAATACTGACAAATTTGGTTCTTTTACAAGAGACATAGAGCGCCCTGGTAGTCAAATAGAAGCTGCAAGATTCAAAGTACAAAAAGCACTTTTATTAACTGATAAAAGTTTAGGTATTGGTAGCGAAGGTAGTTTTGTTCCTCACCCTGATTTACCTTATATTTCATGCAATCGAGAAGTTATTATTTTCATTGATAGAGAAAACAATTTAGAAATTATTGGGGAAGAGTTATCTACAGATACTAATTATAATCATGCAAAAATTACAGATATCAAACAAGCATTTGAATTTGCAGAAAAAGTAGGTTTTCCGGAACATGGTTTGATTGTAATGTTAAATAAAAACCCCACAAGTAGCGACGAGATAATTAAAGGAATCACTACAGAACAAGAATTACTTGAAGCCATAAATCATACTTTAACAAAATCACCAAATGGTACAGTACATCTCGAAACTGATATGCGAGCAATGTACAATCCCACACGAATGAAAAATATCGAAAAAGCTACTTATAACCTGTTAAAAAAAATTAATAGCCTGTGTCCAAAATGTTCAACACCAGGTTTTGATATTATTAAACGTATCCCTGGATTACCTTGTCAATGGTGCAATACTCCCACAAACTTAACTAACATTGCAATTTATAAATGTCAAAAATGCGGGTTTATTAAAGAAAAATTATTTCCCGATGGTAAACAGTTTGCAGATCCGTCTCAATGTATCTACTGCAATCCTTAAACAAAAATAAAAGCCCTCTTACCTTTTAAAAGAAAAGACATCTCCGGAAAACATTTTTACCAATACGTTCATAAAAGTATATTTACTCACAATTATCAAAAATACTTGTCGGTGTACCTGCTTTATCTACGGAATCTTTAACTATCAACTTGATGTCTATGACAGAAAAGAATGATATGGAGAGATTCATGCTTCAAAGTTCAGTTCAAATTAAGCAACCTACCTTAAAATTTGGTGCGACTGGAGATTCAGTCAAACAATTGCAAAAATTCTTAATCAAGAGAGTTCCCGACGTTCAAAGCCTGGTAATTGATGGTGTATTCGGCGAAATTACTTTATTAGCAGTCGAAATATTTCAATATCGCACCTTTTTAAAGCAAGATGGTATTGTTGGAGTCGTTACCTGGGAAGCCCTTTACATCGGTCAGCGTCCTGATTTACCTTTACTGTATCGTGGTAGTCACTGCGATGATGTGGCTAAAGTCCAAAGCCTTCTCAAATTTTCTCCCTTTATTCGGGAAACTTTAGGCTTTGATGGTTACTACTTTGACAAAATTGATGGTGTATTTGGGTATCAAACTCAAGCAGCAGTTAAATCTTTTCAAAACGATAAACAATTAGTCGTAGATGGGGTGATTGACTCTCAAACTTGGGATTATCTCATGGAACTTGCTGGTTTGATCAGTCACTTTAGTTTATAGTTATTGGCTTTACCACAACAAAGAAAAGGAAACGCGGAGATGTTTCTTTTTCTGGTAAGCTTGCTTAGCTAAGCAGCAAAATGCTCTTATTACATCTTTATATGAAGCTGCAAAAAAATACACCCCGTCAGGGTCAAGAAGTTGGGTTTCTTTTAGAAACCCGACTTCTATTTAAATTTTCTGCCGACTTACTTAATATATAATTCAAAAGGCTTTGTTGCATAATTAGTTCAATCTAAAATCCAAAATCCAAAATCTAAAATCTAAAATTCCTGTGTGGACTTTCCTACACGCAAAGGTACATCGTACTATACGTTCGCGACATCTGTTGAAGCGCAATCAAAGATTGTTAATTGCAGTTTCCGGCGGACAAGATTCTCTGTGTTTAACCCAGATAATGTTAGATTTACAACCTAAATGGGGTTGGTATCTTGGTATTGTTCATTGTGACCACAAATGGCGCGACGACTCGCAAGCAAACGCTAAATATGTCGAACAACTTGCCGAGGAATGGGGTATACCTTTTTACTTAGAGACAGCTTCCCAACCGTTGAAAAGTGAAGCAGCAGCTAGAAATTGGCGGTATCAAGTTTTTAGCGCGATCGCCTTTGCAAATAATTATCAGTGCATAATCACAGGACATACAGCAACGGATAGAGCCGAAACTTTGCTCTATAATTTGATTCGGGGTAGTGGTGCAGATGGTTTACAGGCTTTAACTTGGCAGCGTCCCTTATTGAATCAGATTACGCTGGTACGTCCGCTTTTAGAAGTAACTCGTAGCCAAACAGGTAAATTTTGTGAAGATTTTCAATTACAAGTTTGGTTAGATTCGACAAATCTGGATTTAAAATATGCTCGCAATCGTATTCGTCAGGAACTAATACCATATTTACAAGAAAAATTCAACCCAAAAGTAGAGTTAAATTTAGCTCAAACAGCAGAACTTTTACAAGCCGAAGTAGAATATTTAGAGCAAGCTGCTGATGAATTGCGCCAAAAAGCCGAAGTTCAAATTGACGAGTCAGAGAATTCCTTCACCCTTTTACGCTTAAATCGTCAAGTATTGCAAAAAGCCCCATTAGCGTTGCAACGTCGAGCGATACGCCAAATTTTACAACCAATAATGTCCAACGCTCCCAACTTCGAGCATATTGAAAAATTGTTAGCTTTAATTACAGCACCAAATCGCTCCCAAGCTGATCCATTTCCCGGAGGTATTACGGCTGTTGTAGAGGAAGAATGGATTTGCTTGAAAAAAAATAATATTTAATAAAACATAATCAGGACTATAAATCAGAAATAGCCCCAATTGTCACAAGATCCTGGTTGGTGCCGTACTCTCACTTTCATCTGATTGCGTTAAGAATTCCTGCTGTGTACAAGCAACGGCAATGAAGGGAGAAGAAAATCTACACCCCTTTTTGCCTCCCCTACGAGCGAAATATGCCTTTTTTGCTAAGTTCTATAAATCTATCTTACGTGCAACCAAACTATTACTTCTGTTAGAGGAATGATTAATGGTTTTTTGTGTAATCTTGATTTGTATTCAGGATAGCTAAATGAACCAACGGAGTTTTCTAATGAAAAATATAATTAACAAAGCGGTATCTTTGAGTAATGCTGTGTTTAAACAGTTTCAGGTTAAGCGTTTTTTTGCTGTTGTTTTAGTAGGGTTTCTACTGTTAAATACAAATCTTGCCGAGTTGAACAAAAGTCAAGCTCTGAACAATAAAATTGACAACTTAGTAGATCAAAATGATTCTGATAGACCTAAAACTGTAGGAGAATGGAATAAAGAAGCTCGTGAAACAGAAGATGCTCCTATTGAAAGAATTAAGAGAATCGGTAAAGAATCCGCAGAAGCTGTAAAAGATTTTGGTCAAATGTATGGAGATACTGCGGAAAAAAGTACTCCTGATTTAAACAATAATATGACAAGATAATCGACTTTATCTTTATTTAACATAAGTTCGAGGGAGCTAATATCTACAGAAGTCGGGTTTTTTGCATAAACCTCTCTGGCACCAAACAATAGTCATAAAAACCCGACTTCTAAATACTATTACATACTTTAATAATTTACTTTTCCAAAATAAAATCAGCAATGGATTTATCTTTTTCTACCTCTGTAACTTCCGGAATGCTTAATAAAACCGAACGCTGAATTAATTTATTATTATTATTATTATTATTATTAGTGTCTTGAATTCGTCTTTCTACCCTACTAGGAATACCATAACCATAAATAATATGTCCTTGTCCTGCTAACACAATCATTTGATAATTTGGGTTAGCTTTGATAAATTTGGCGATACCATCAGCCATTGTTTCATCCCACAATACTTGAGCTAAAAAGAACCGATTCGCACTATTACTGTTTCCATGTCCTCCACTTTGATGTTGTTGAAAAGCTTTTAACACCATTTGACGGTATGCGATGTTGTTGGTGTCAATTTCTGTAATCGGTGGAATCATTTTTTTTTCTTCATTTGTGAGTTTTTCTAATCCTTCTCGCGCAACTTTTCTAGTAATTTCGCTCGGAGTATTTAAAGCCAAAACAGGTATTTGCTTCTGTTTGGCAAACCGTAAAATATCAGCGTAAAGTTCCCAATCAAAACCCCAGCGTGTTTTATATTCAGTTTTTTCAATTAGTTCTGCTTCAGTAATTTTGCCTGCAATATATTGATTGACAATTTGTTGAAATGGACGTTGAAACATTTCCATTCCAATGGCAATTTGGCTATTATTTTTATATAATTCTTGAATGATTTTTAATTGATTTTCGTGGTCTTCTGAACTATCATGAGTCTCTCCAAGATATATAATTTGGGCTTTTTTGATCTCTGGTAAAATTTTGTTTAAATTATCAACGCATTGACTATTAATAAATTTAGTAGCACAATAATTTACTTTAGGTTGAGCATAACTAGTGCAGGAAAACAGAAAAAAAAATCCTACTGATAAAGCAAATAGTTTGGGAATTGGGAAATCAAGTTGTTTTAAATATCTGGTTACTTTTTTTTTCATTGTTTTATATAAAGTTTCAATTCATTCCACAAATCGGGAAAATTTAAGCGAAAATTATCGCTTTTTGCAAGTTCCATGTCTCGGTAATCGAAACCCGGTGCAACTGCTTCCCCAAGTAAACCAAATTCCCCTTCCTCAAGTACTGTTGCTTTCCAACAACCTCCCGGTACTAAAACTTGAGGTAAATCACCTTTACTAATATCAAATCCAAGTTTAACTCGTTCTAATTTTCCTTCAGGATGAACAATTAAATATGTTAAAGACGAACCAGCATGAAAATAATGTACGATATCTGATTTATTTTTGTGGAAGTAACCAATTGGTCTATCATCAGTAAGCATATAATAAATAGAAGTCAGTTGCGACCGTTCTCTTCCTTCTCTATTTGTATGTATTTTCAAATTGGAACGATAAGTTTCCCGAAAATATCCACCTTCTATATGTTCTATTAAAAAAAGCTTGGCAATCAAATCTTTTTTATTCATAATTATTCATTGAGTAAAAATAAACCTGGTATTAGTTAATTTTTGTAAAAGCCAGGTTTTCGCAGGCAATTTATGCGTCTTATTAATAATTAATACAACATTGAATTTGTTTTAGGTTGATAATCCATACATTGTATTGCGTCTTCAGTATTGGCAATAGAAGGGTTGACGGTGCATTTTAAACGGTAATCGTCAGTAAAATATTGACAACCAGAACAGGGAATTTGATGCATTTGCTTTGCTATCTTTACGCTATCCCGTGCAGCAGTCCACATACTCCAGCCTACCAGAATCACTAATGCCCAAGCAGTGAGAAAGCAAATAGGCACTAAAAATGGCTGAATTGCATTAATTATGTAATAAAGTATTTGAAACACGATTATTAGGTTAAAGGTTAAAGGTTAGAGGTTAGAGGTTAGAGGTTAGAGGTTAGAGGTTAGAGGTTAAAGGTTAAAGGTTAGAGGTTAGAGGTTAAAGGTTAGAGGTTAGAGGTTATAGCCCCATAACCTAATGATTAGTTAAATACCGGCATGACCGAGTGCTATACCCGCTACTAACATTCCTAAGACTAGAAATGGTTGGGCGCTAGCTTGATATTTTACATCGTTTTCTAAGGGGTCGCGCAGGAAATACATATCTTGAAAGGTGATTTGAGGAATAACTAATAAGACTAGTATTGCTGCATACAAATTTTGGTGTAGGTAAATTAAATATGCGGCGATCGCTATTTGAAAAATATCAATCATCCCGGCACAAATCCAAGCTGCTTTTTTTACACCAAAGACTACTGGTAAGGATTTTAATCCAAACTGTTTATCTCCTTCTACACTTTTGAAATCGTTAACGATGGCGATTCCTAAGCCAGCTAAACTATATACAACGGTGAACACTACTACTTGAGTATTGAGTTCACCAAATAATGCATGACCAGTACACCAAGGAAAAGCAATGTAGCTCGCACCAAGAGCATAACCGCCCAACCAACCGTTCTGCTTTAGTTTAAGTGGTGGTGCGGAATAAATATAGGCTATTAAAACACCTAATACTGCAATGACTGTAATAGTTGGGAATTGATTTTCTGCCCATTTATCCAAGGCGATCGCCAAAATAAAACCAGCAATTAATAATACCCAGATTTGCGTAATTACCTGGGGTAGAGGAATCGCACCAGAAGGAATCGGACGATAGGGTTCGTTGACAGCATCAATTTCGCGATCGTAATACTCGTTTAAAGTTTGGGTATAACCGGCTAAAATTGGTCCTGCAAGCAACATACAAGCCGCTGACTTGAGGACATTTTCCGTCTGCCAAGTGTAGTTACCCGAAGAAGCCGCACCGCAAACAACACCCCAAATCAAGGGAATCCACGTAATCGGCTTCATTAACTGCAAACGAATCTTCCAAACAGAGGTTTCACCAGCAGCAGCACCCTTCATTCCTAGCAACTGTCTGGTTTTAGCGCTGCGACTTGCAGCTTCTGATTGTGATTGAGTTGATTCAGACATTTTTAAATAGTGGTAATTGGTAATTGGTAATTGGTAATTGGTAATTGGTAATTGGTAATTGGTAATTGGGGATTGGTAATTGGTAATTAGGAATTAAAATCCGTGTAATCCGTGTAATCCTTTTTAATCCGTGATTAAAATGGGGAATTAGGAAAGAGTTAGTCTATCTAATTCGTAAGAAGTAATAAATTTATTGCTCACGGCTATTCATACCCATTACCCATTACCCATTACCAATTACCAATTTTTAAAACGAAATTATCAAATATTGATTTTGAAATTTCGCACCTGCGACGGGTTTACCGCTCAGAGCCGGAGGTAATAAGATATTTCTTCTTTGATCTCCTGCTTCGATGGTAACTTCTGGTCCATACTGAGTTAGTTTGACTTGTTTTTTGTCAAATCCCGGTAAGAATAACCGCACCTGACGAGCATTCAGATCAATTTCAATGGGTCTGGGAGCTTGTTGTGCAAGTGAGGTAAACTCAGGTAAAGCATCAATTAATGGTTGCCAGTTACCTCCTTTAATATCTGGGATATTAGTAATCTGTAAAGGAGCAAAGTCTTGGGAAAGGTTGGAATTACCTTCGGAAGAAATTACAATAACCCCACCAATAGTTAAGCCCACTTGTTGAGCGCTTCCCCATAGATAGCGGCTTGTTGCTACTTCGATGGGGTCGGCAGTTGTGACCAAGAAAGCATTAAACTGTTGAGGATCGGCAAGAACTTGTTTACCTTTATCCAGAATACTATTAGCTTGGTTGGTCGGTTGAGCGAAATTATCTGCCGTGGGATTAACGTTAAGAAAGGTAGAAATTAACGGTTGAATAAAAGGTGAATCCGAAATTGCCTTACCTAAATCCGAGTTAAGAAACAATTGTCGGAACCGACGCACGTACCAACTGAGAGATTCCGGCATTCCCAACATTCGTAGAGTGTTGATATCACCCGTACCGTTGTAAACAATAGCGTCATATTTACCACTTTCAAAATATTCGCGGATAGCATTGAGTGCTAAAGCGCCATCCATCCCAGGTAAGATTGATAATTCTTGCCCGTATACGTCTTTGAGAATAGGTGTTTTGAGATATTTTGCTTCGAGTTTCTTGACTTCTTCCCAATTGCGTTCCAACAATACCGAAGATTGAAACTGTACCGCTTGTAAGTTAGCACCAATCTCTTGAGGATCGGGACTTAAAGAAGCACCCAAAATAACGGATAAAGCGGGTTCGGCACCTGTTGCTAAAAGTACCCGCTTTCCTTGATTTGCTAGGGATTTAGCAGTTGCGATCGCAATTTTACTTCGTGCCGCACTGCTTTCACCCAAAAAGGTCAATATCTGGGACATTTTATAAATTCCAATTTCAGCCCTTATAATCAACTTCAAGTTAACAATAGATTTAATTAAGACGCTTCCATCTATTGCACTACTTTTAGTTCATCTTCAAAAAACCAAGTGGCAGAATTATCCTCAAACTTTACCACTGCACCAACACCCATACCATCAGTTATTCGGAAATCCTTAATGGTACCGACTTTACCTAACTTACCAGCAGTATTTCTAGACGATAAACGATCGCGTAGGCGAACTACTTTAACTTTTTGTCCTACTTCCATACCGAAATTATAAATACACTAGACCAAGACTAAGTTTAGCCGAAGAAGGTACATCAGGGGGAGACAGTTGATAGTGGACAGTTGACCTTTGACCTTTAACCTTTGACCTTTTTATTGTATGATTATCTCAAAATTTTGCTTGTAAAAATGGGGTTTATTGGAGCGGTAATCAAAATTGACGTTGCCCAATCATAACTATCAATTTTTATGGATAACCGAAATTTGTGTAGAGACGTTACAGTGTAACGTCTCAAAATCTAAATTCATACCCGGAGGAACCAACACCACAAAATTTTTATTTTTATCAGCTGTGCCGAAAAAAAATTTCCTGTGGACGATTGTTTGTACAGAAGAATGATTCAAGTTTTTAGGGGTTGTAAAAAAAATAACCTTTAATTGCCATTTATTTACAGCCTCTGGGCGAACACCATTTGCTAGTGGGGGAAAAGTCGCGTTTTTGAGTTTAACTATTTATCAAACAAGACAACCCCGATCAAAACCCGACTTCTTAGTGTTCGTTGTTCAATTTTCAACTTCTAGGTAGTGAGTGAGGAATCGGAAATCTATGCGAACAATGCAGTTGTTAGAAAGCATTTCAGGTAAGTTGAGGCGTATTCTACCAATTAGCAATGCTTGGTGGACGAAGTTCGATCTGTTAAGAACTTTAGTTAGACGAGATTTGGATGCGCGGTATAAAGGTTCTGTGCTGGGCAATTTATGGTCTATAGTTAATCCGTTATCGCAATTACTGATTTATACTTACGTATTTTCAGTTGTTTTAAAAATCAAACTGAGTCTTAAGGGATTACCCGCAAATGAAAATCTATCCTTTGGGTTGTGGCTATTTGCAGGATTGCTTCCTTGGATTGCTTTTAGTAGTGGTTTAGTTCAATCTGCAAGTTCGGTAATTAGTCAGCCAAATTTAGTTAAAAAAGTGGTATTTCCTCTGAGCTTGTTGCCTTTAGTACCGATTTTATCAGCTTTTATTGAAAGCTCTTTTGGCTTGATAATACTGATTTTTTTCGTAGCTTTGTCTACAGGGACTTTACATACGACTTTGGCGCTATTACCTTTAGTTTGGATACCACAGTTATTACTTACTGCGGGTTTGGGTTATTTAGTCGCAGGATTAACCGTATTTTTACGGGATATTCCGCAAACGTTAAATGTCATTCTAAATATTTGGCTTTATGCTACGCCGATAGTGTACCCGGCAACATCAATTCCAGAGAGTTGGCGCAACTGGATTTTGTGGTTAAATCCACTGGCAGCGATTGTAGAGATTTATCGTGACTTTGTGTTGGTGGGGGAGGTGAAGCATTGGGGTGAGTTGGGAGTAGCTTCTACAATGTCTGGGGTTATATTTATGATTGGATTTTTGGTATATAGAAGGTTACGTCCGGCTTTTGCGGATGTGTTGTAAATGATTAATGTAGTAGAAACTATTAATAAATGGTAGATTGGCTGCTAGTAGAAGCTGGATAATATTTAGCTAAAAATAATTTATACGGAGTAAATTTAGTACAAGAGTTATTCCGGATACATTATTATTACAAGAGAATCTGTTGATATTTAGTGTGCTGTGAGAGTTATAGGATTTATCACAATATGGGTGAAGAAACTGCGATTTCACTCCAAAATGTATCGAAATGTTTTAAACGGTATACTCATCCAGTAGACCGTTTAAAAGAACTTTTATTACCTCAGAAGACTTATGCTCAGGAATTTTGGGCTTTGAAGGATATTAATTTAGAAGTTCCCAAAGGACAAACTGTAGGAATTGTAGGACAAAATGGCTCTGGAAAAAGTACGCTGTTGCAGATTATTGCTGGAACATTGACATCTACTACGGGTGAGATAAATGTCAAAGGAAGAGTTTCAGCGCTTTTAGAGCTAGGAAGCGGCTTTAATCCGGAGTTTACGGGGAGACAAAATATCTTTTTTAACGGGCGATTATTAGGGATGAGTCAAAGTGAAATTGAAAAAAAATTCGATGATATTGCTGCTTTTGCAAACATTGGAGATTTCCTTGACCAACCTGTTAAAACTTATTCTAGTGGAATGTATGTCAGACTTGCTTTCTCAGTTGCGATAAACGTCGATCCACAAATTATGATTGTTGATGAAGCTTTAGCTGTTGGAGATGCAAGATTTCAACAGCGTTGTATGACTCGTATCAATCAGCTACGCAACAGCGGCGTTTCTGTGTTATTTGTCAGTCACGATGCCGAAGCAGTCAAACGGTTATGCGATCGCGCTGTAGTTTTAGAAAAAGGTAAAGTCGTTAATCGCGGTACGGCGATTGATATGGTGAGTTGGTATCTGGCTTTAATGACGGTAGACTTTGATATTGAAAAAGTACGTAAAATTGAGAAATTATCTAAAATAGGCAAAAGTATTGAAGATAGTAATATTAGCTTAATTCACGAGCAAGAATTAATTGATACGACAAATATTAAAAACATAAAAAGTTGCGATATAAATCATGAAAATTATTTGAGCAGCGAAACTATTGCAGTAGAAACTACTTATAAAAATCAAAAAGAACATTTATCACTTCGGGATAATTTTAAATATTTTCGTCATGGTGACGGAGAAGCCAAAATTACTAAAGTCTGGATAACAAATGAACAAGAAGAAGAAATAGAACACGTCTATTTAGGAAGCAAAATTAAAGTTTATATTGAAGTTGAATTTTTAAGTAATCAAAGTGAATATTTAATTGGTGTTTTAGTCAGAGATAGGTTAGGTACCGATATTATTGGAATTAATACTTATCAAGAAAATATAGAATTAGCAGAAGTAGTAACAGGTGATAAATACTTGTATTGTTTTGAGTTTGAAATAAATATAAAACCAGGAGTTTATAGTATTTCACCTTCAGTTGCTTACGACCAATATAAAATGCCCTGGTTAGATTGGGTAGAAAATGCTGTTATATTTCAAGTAATTGATCCAAAACCAAAACGTTTAGTTTTTGGAATTTATCATCCACCCCAAAGAAATATCAGTATTAATAAAACCAGTATTTTTCCAGATAAAATATCATAAAATGAACTGATTTAATTTGAGTAAAACTACTAGTAAAAAGATATGGATGTAGAAAAAAATAATTCTTATAACGAATATTATTATACTCATTGCTGCGGTAGACCTTACGAACGCGATGAGCATTGGATGACTTTTTTCGGTGGTATTGCAGAGCGGATAGTTAGCGATATCTGTCCTACAACAATACTTGATGCTGGCTGTGCAATGGGATTTTTAGTAGAAGCGCTGCGTCAAAAAAATGTCGAAACATGGGGAATCGATATTTCCGAATATGCAATCAAAAAAGCACATCAAAGTATTCAACCATATTGTTGGATAGGTTCTGTCACTGAAGTATTTCCGAGAAAATATGACTTAATAGTTAGTATTGAAGTATTAGAACACCTACCCAAAGCAGAAGCAGAAAAAGCGCTCGCAAATTTATGTCAACATACAGATGATATTTTATTTTCATCGAGTCCTTTTGATTATAAAGAAGCAACGCACTTCAACGTACAACCGCCAGAATATTGGGCAGAACAATTTGCAAAACATGGTTTTATTCGAGATGTAGATTTTGATGCTTCATTTATTACACCTTGGGCTGTACGTTTTCGACGCAACCAAGAACCATTACATCGGGTAATTAGAAGTTACGAACGTCGCTTTTGGTTGTTATGGAAAGAAAATCGAGATTTGCGTGAATCGGTAGTAGAAGCTCACAACAAACTTGGAGACTTAGAAAAATCAGTAGTTGATTTAAATGCACAAAATGTAAATTTACAGTCACAGTTAAAGGAATCTAACTACTTATTAGAACAAACACAAATACAATTACAAAATTATCAATCGCAATTACAAGAAGCTCAAGAGCAACAGGATAATCTTCAAGTTAAAATTGTACAAAATCAAGCTGAACTAGAACGATCGCAATTACAACTACAACAAACGCAAGATGAATTTAAGCAGTCCCAATTACGACTACAAGAAACAAAAGCACAATTAGAGCAGTCGGAATTACAACTGCAACAAACGCAAAATGAACTAGAGCGATCGCAGTCTCAATTACCCGCAACTCACACGGAACTTGAGCAATCGCAACTGCAACTGCAACAAACCCAGGCAGAAGTCAAACTGTTGCAAAATCATATCAAAGCAATGGAAAGTAGTAAATTCTGGAAATTGCGATCGCGATGGTTTGGGGTTAGAGATATTTTAGGTTTAACCGAAAAAGATCAGACATTTCAGCAAAATTTGTTGATCAGAATCAGATACTTTTGGAATATTTATAGAGTCAAAGGATTTCCATACGTTGCAAATAAAGTATTGCAAAAAAGCATTCAAATAGTCAAATATCAAGATGTGCCAAGTCATGCGTTGCCAAATATACCCCAAAGCGATGACATCAATTATCAAAAGTGGTTGAACAACAATTATCCAACTCCGGAAATTTTAAAACAGAAAGCGATTCAAGTTGAAGAATTGACTTATCAACCTTTGTTCAGCTTGATTATGCCAGTGTTTAATACCCCTACAAAGTTTTTAAAAGAAGCTATTGAGTCAGTATTAAATCAAGTTTATCCTTACTGGGAACTCTGTATTGCTGATGATGCTTCATCGGATAATCAAGTTAGAAAACTTTTAGACGAGTATTCAGCAAAAGATTCTCGAATTAAAGTTATTTTTCGTGCAGAAAATGGACATATTTCTCGCTGTTCTAACTCAGCTTTAGAAATAGCAACTGGTGAATTTGTTGCATTGTTAGATCATGATGATTTATTAACACCGGATGCGTTATATGAAATAGCTTCGCTGCTTAACGAGCATCCGGAAGCAGATATGATTTATTCTGATGAAGATAAAATCAATGAAAATGGTAAACTTCAAGATCCCTTCTTCAAACCAGATTGGTGTCCTGACTCATTTTTATCTCGGATGTATACTTGCCATTTAGGAATCTATCGACGTGAGCTATTAAAAACTATCGGGGGTTTTAGAACAGGTTATGAGGGAAGCCAGGATTATGATTTGGTACTGAGGTTCACAGAAAAAACAACACGAATCTTTCACATACCTAAAATTTTATACCATTGGAGAATTCATCCTCAATCTGCTGCGAGTAAACCAGATCAAAAGCCATACGCTGTCATAGCAGCAGAGAAAGCATTAGCAGATGCTCTTGTTAGAAGAGGTGAAGATGGGCGGGTTACACAGGCTGAAAGCTTGGTAGGTCATTATATCATGCGATACACAATTAAAGACTATAAACTTGTTAGTATTATTATCCCTACAAGAGACTTAGGTAAAATTCTAGACAAGTGTCTAACATCTATTTTTGAAAAAACTGTTTATCCAAACTATGAAATAATTCTGATCGATAACGGTAGTCAGGAACAGGAAACAGCCGACATTTTTGCTAAATGGCAACAAAAAGAACCAGATAGATTTAAATGTTACCAATTTGATATACCTTTTAATTATTCAAAAATTAATAATTATGGCGTAGAAAAATCTCAGGGAGATTATCTACTGTTTTTAAATAATGACACAGAAGTTCTGACTTCCGACTGGATTGATGCAATGGTTGAACAAGCTCAAAGACCATCTATAGGTGCTGTCGGAGCTTTACTTTTATATCCAGATAACACGATTCAACACGCTGGTGTTGTCATGGGAATTGGAGGGGTTGCTAATCATAGTCATAAACATTTTCCAGTTAATTCACCTGGGTATTTTGGTCAGATATTAACTGTAAATAATTATTCATCTGTGACAGCAGCTTGTTTAATGTGTAGACGAGAAGTTTTTGAAGTAGTCGGGGGTTTTGAAGAACAACTATCAGTTGCGTTTAATGATGTTGATTTCTGCTTAAAAATTGTTGAGAAAGGTTACAGGAATATTTATTTACCACACGTTGTGTTGTATCACTATGAATCGAAGAGCCGGGGTTATGAAGATACACCAGAAAAGTTAGCAAGATTCATTCAAGAAACAGAGTATATGCAAAATAATTGGAAAAAGTTTATCGAATATGACCCTTGTTATAGTATAAATTTGACATCTAAAGATGAAGATTACAGTATTAAAATATAAAAAGCATAAATTAAGTTTATAGATTAGAGAGATAACTCAACTAGTGGGTTTTGATTTTTATTATGTTGCGAAGAAAACTTAAAATACCTATACCTTACATTACATTTGCTATATGAAACCATTATTAAAACTGCGGTTCAGTTCTTACTCCAAAAGCTTGGTCAGGAGAATGCTAAAATTGATATGTAACTACTAGTACATGAAGGCAGAAGTAAGAGGGCAGATGGCAGAAGGCGCAAATGCTTATTTTATAAGCTTTTTATAAATATGAAATGGTTGCTTTATTTACGCCGTGTTGTACTAGCAAATTTTCACATCACCTATCTTATCAGCTAAAGATCCACCTAGAACAGCATTCAAACATATCAATTTGTTTCCATAAATTCACATATTTTTATGTAAGAATAAAAGTAAGAATATTCTTACTCACATCCCTAAAAATGAAGATTACATCCGAAGAACAGGTTACTATTCCCCTACACATCCGAGAAAAATTGGGCTTTGTACCAAATACAGATGTAGAATTTGAAATCGTGGGAGATCCTTTGTACCTGAAAAAAGCAGCGATTGAAACTAACCCTGGTAAAAAGTTAATTGCTGCGATGCAAGGTAAAGCAACTGTAAAAATGACAACAGAAGAAATTATGCAGTTGACTAGACAAGATGGATGAAAGATGTATTAGTTGATAGTAATGTAATTCTCCATATTCTTACAGAAGATGTAAATTGGTTTGAATGGTCTGCGAACAAACTTTCTGAATAGCTAGATAAACATCGAACATAGCTATCAAGCTATCCTATGAACTTGGAAAACCTTAAGTATTACATAATACTAAAAATTAATATTTTCACTATAAAAAACTAGGCTTCGGTTCTAACTGCAAAAACTTGGTAATGAAAATACTAAAATTGATATGTAATTAGTAAAAAAACTTTGTAAATGAATACATCAGTCGAATTGCCCAGTGGAAAAATATTAAACATAGCCCGCTTTATCGCTCTGCTTCCAGATGACAATAGTAATTATCAGTTAATTTTAGAAGGATATCCTAACCCGATTAATATTGAATCATCAGATGCTCAAACTTTGAAACAAATCCTGGAATTAGCTCAAGAAAAAAAAGCGAATCCTAGTCAATCAGGATGGGATAAAGAACAACAACTGCAAAAAAACCAAAAAGCGATCGCACTTTTAGCGAAGCGCATACAACAACATCAAAATATGTCTGACGAAGAAGCCAGAGAACGAGAAGAATTTTTTGAAGAATTTAAGCAAATCATTGATGAACAAAGGTCTCCAGGACAAAAGTTATATTTACAATCATGATTGTTTTTATTGACTCTGGTGTATTAGGAATACTTGTAAATCCCAGTAAAATTGGTGAAACAAGCGATTGTGAGCAATGGTTATACCGCTTGCTATCTCAAGGCGTTTATATATGTTCTTCAGATTTATGTGATTATGAAGTTAGAAGAAGCCTAATTCTGGAAACTCAGAAAAAGCCTCATCTTCACAGTTTAGAAAATTTAAATGACCTGAGAGAAATAATCGATTTTTTACCTGTTTCTTTTTCGTTATTAATACAAGCCTCCTCTCTGTGGGCTTCGGCTCGTAGTCAAGGTATCCCAACAGCAGATAATAAAAGTTTAGATATTGATATTATTATCTGTAGTCATTGGCAAGAACTACAAAAAGAGTTCCCAGGTCGTTATATTGTAATAGCAACTACAAATGTCAAGCGTCTTAGCCGCTTTACTGAAGCTAACACTTGGAGAAATATTCAGTTATAAATATTTCAACAATAAAACAATTCGGCAAATTGGCAACTCTCACAAAATAAAAGTATCTACAATCAACTGGAATCAATAGTAAACTGGCACCACAGCAGCATTTAACAAGCTTCAAACAGGGTGAACGAGTACCGTGTCGGTTTTTTATAATTAGCAGCCTTCATCATGAGTGAAGACATCGCAATTTGTTTGAAAAATGTCTCAAAGTGCTTCCAAAGGTATGCTCATCCGGTTGATAAATTAAAGGAAATTTTATTACCAGGTAAAAGCATAACTTCCCCATTTTGGGCTTTACAAGAGATTAATTTAGAGATAGAAAAAGGACAAACTGTAGGAATTGTTGGACGCAATGGTTCCGGAAAAAGTACGTTATTACAAATAATTGCACGTACTTTAACACCAACCACCGGGGAGGTAGTTGTTAGGGGTAGAGTTTCCGCATTGTTAGAACTTGGGAGTGGTTTTAATCCAGAATTTACGGGAAGACAAAATGTATTTTTTAACGCGAGATTATTGGGGTTAAATCAACAAGAAATTGAAGCTAAATTTGATGAAATTGCTGCTTTTGCCGATATCGGGGATTTTATCGAACAACCCGTAAAAACCTATTCGAGCGGAATGTTTGTTCGTTTGGCTTTTGCTGTTGCCGTCAATGTTGAGCCGGAAATTTTGATAGTAGATGAAGCTTTAGCTGTGGGAGATATTGTATTCCAACATCGCTGTATGCGTCGGATGCGAAATTTGATGGATAGTGGTGTGACTACGTTATTTGTTTCTCATGATTCGGGTGCTATTAAAACATTATGTAATTCAGCAGTAATGATTGATAGCGGTAAGATTTACGCTTGTGGAACTCCCAATGATGTAATTATCAAATACATGAAGTTGGTGACAGAAACTGAATTAGGATTAGTTACTCCAGAAGCTAATATTGATGATAAGACAACTCTACCTCATCAACATAATCAAGAAAATCATCAACTGCAAAATACATCTCGTCGCGGAAATCGTAAAGCACTGATTGAAAATATTCAGTTATTTAATCAATGGGGAGAACAAGCCGATGAAAGCCCTATTTTTGGATTTAACGAACAAGTAAAATTAGTTGTAGAACTACAAGTTTATCAACAGTTACAGGGTTGTATTATTGGGTTTTTCGTATGTGATAAAAACGGTAACGAACTGATTGGCAGTAATACGATTGAAGAAAACCAACCAATTGGAAAATTAGCAGCAGGAACTAAATTACAAGTTGAATTTACATTTCAATTACCATTACGTCCTAGTTCCTATAGTTTGACAATAGCTGGTGCAGAAAACTATACAGCAATGACTTTTGATTGGATTGATAACGCGATGGTTTTTCAGGTATTACCACCAGATACAGGAAAGCGGATTCATGCTTTAGTCGATACACCAATCAGCGTCAAAATATTGCAGCAAAATTTACCAGTAAAAGCAGGTGGATTATGAATTGCGATCGCGAAAAAGATTATCCTTTATTAGCTGATTTATCAGAAACAGATTTAGATGAAAATAGTAGTCTAAAAAAAATGTTGCGCTTGATAGGAGAAAACAAGCGTGTGATTGATTTTGGCTGTGCTACAGGTTATTTTGCTCGCTTACTGACTAATAGAGGTTGTGAAGTTATTGGGGTAGAAGTCAATTCTAAAGCTGCAAAAATTGCTGAACAATATTGCAAAAAAGTTATTGTTGCTGATTTAGATTTTGTATCTTTGAATGATATTTTATCAGAAAGTATTTTAGAAGAAAAATTTGATGTTGCTGTATTTGGGGATATTTTAGAACATCTTCGTAATCCGTGGAAAATCTTAGAAGAAACTCGAAATATCTTGAATTCCCAAGGATATATTATTGCTTCTATTCCAAATATTGCTCACGGAGCTATTAGACTTGCTTTATTACAAGGAAAGTTTGAATATCAGTCATTAGGTATTTTAGATAATACTCATTTGCGATTTTTTACTCGTAAAACAGTCGAGCAGTTATTTGAAGATTCGGGATACCTGATAGATGTCATTGAGCGAACAAAGTTACCGATTTATTCTAATTCTGATTTAATCCCAGGAGTTGAAAAAACACATTTTGATAAAAATGTTACTCAGGAAATAGAACAAGATGAAGATGCGGATACATTACAGTTTGTGGTGAGAGGATATCCTGTTTCTTTAGAAAGTAAATATGCAGCTTTACATAAACAGTATTTAGAAGTTAGCGAACAACTGCGTCAATCTCAAATTCAGCAACATAACTTACAAATAGAATTACAAGAATCTCAAATTCAAATACAATTGACACAGGCTGAATTTGAGAACACACAAATTCAATTACAGCAAACTCAAGCACAAGTAGAAGAATTACAAACTCAGTTACAACTACAACAAACTCAAATTCAAGTTCCAGAAGTACAAAATCAACTTAACTCATATCGGATAAAACTTGAAGAAACACAAAATCAACTTCAGCAAATACAACAGCAATGGGAAGATAGTCAAATTAAATTACAACAAGCACATTCAGGATGGGAACATTGTCAGCAGATTATTAAAGCAATGGAAACCAGTAAATTTTGGAAATTACGTCAAAGGTGGTTTGAAATCAAGAATTTTGTAGGTTTGAAAAGGGAGTAGCTTTAAAAAAACCGCAGAGACGCAGAGAGCGCAGAGGAAAGAAATAAAAAGAGATAAGCCGCACCCTAATGCTGAAAGGTAATTATAGAGTGAGAAGGGAGTAAATTAGTTTTTTAAGGATGTCAAATAATGATTAATTACGAAAAGCAATCTCAATTATTATCTATTCAAGAAGAACTAAATTCTCGTCACACTCAAATATTAATCAGTCATCAAGAATTAGAAGAAAAGTATTTTCAGCAAGAGATAAATCAACAAGTTACACTTTCACAGCCTTTAAGAATAAAAACATCCGATTCTAACTTAGAAGAAAAAAGATTATTATTTATCTCCCGTTTACAGGCTGCTAATCTTTGTAAAACTAAAGGTGTTAATCCTTGGGAATTAATCACAAATCAATCATATAGTAATTGTCAAAATCCATGCATCACCGTGATAATTACACTTTTTAATTATTCAAAATATATTTATGAATGTTTAGATAGTGTATCTCAATCAGATATTTCTAATTTACCGGGAAACATCGAAGTATTAGTAATTGATGATTGTTCCACAGATAATTCAGCAATCCTAGTTGAAGAGTATTTGCAAAAAGCCGATGAAAAATCGAATTTACCAATATGTTTAATCAAAAAGTGGTTTAATACTGGTTTAGCCGATGCGAGAAATATTGGTTTAGAACTAGCTCGTTCCTCTTACGTCTTTATTTTAGATGCTGATAATTGGATTTATCCCCACTGTTTATCTACTCTTTACGACAAAATTACAACTTCAAAATATGCTGCTGTTTACGGAGAAATTAGTAGATTCGATAACGATACTAGAAAAGAATTAAATAGAATCTCTTGTGATGAATGGGATGTAAAAAAATTAGTCAAACACCCATACATTGATGCAATGGCACTATTTAATAGAGAAATTGTACTCAAAGTCGGAGGATATTCCACAGACTTAATTGAATATGGTTGGTTTGGATGGGATGATTATGATGTTTGGTTAAAGTTAGCTCAATCCAACTATTCCTGTAAATTCATTCCCAAAGTTCTTAGTGCATATAGAGTTCATTCCAACTCCATGATAAATACTACTAATAAATATGCACTCAATCTAGCTAAATATTTCTTTCATAAATTTGCTGACATTGCTCAAAAATACCAAACAACCGAAATGTTATTTGGCTTCAATCAAACCGAACTATATCTTCAACCATCTTATATTCAACAACATAATCCACAACTCTTATTACAAGAACTACAAATAGCGCATAATCAAATTGCCGCAATCAAATCAAGTAAATTGTGGAAACTAAAAACCTTCTTAAAATTACTTTCTTCTCCAAAGAAAATTACCTACTTCCTCCCTCTTTTTATTCTCTGCGTACTCTGCGTCTCTGCGGTTTTTTATCTCAGTATCTTAAAACCATAATAATTATATTTATAAAACCAATGCTAAAAAATTATAACTACAAAATAGCAGCTTATATTACCGCTTATCAAGATAAACAAGCACTTGATAAAACAATCGCCGCAATCCAAAAACAATCTTATAAAATATCAGAAATATTCATTGTAGATAACTCCCAAACCCCAATTATATCAGAAAAAAACTATCAAAATATTAAACTTGAATTTCACCCTGAAAACATCGGAGTTGATGGAGGA
>JAYKJL010000142.1:0-6154 GCA_035285725.1 Nostocales cyanobacterium 94392
CCTGTGAAGAAAAGAGCATGAATCTTGGGGGGTAATATCCTTTACGCTTACATCGGAATGATAAAAAGTATGTGCAAAAAAACTCTGCGTTCCTCTGCGCTTACCTCCGCGTCACTTTGCGTTAAAAATATATAATTCCGATACAAACGGATTTGATATAAGAAGTCGGGTTTTTAACTCAAATATCTGTAAAAAAACACAATTATCCTAAAAACCCGACTTCTGTAGTATATTAATTAATTACTTAGAACTAAATATTTTTGTTGCCTTTCCTTTTTCAGTTCCCAAGCTAAAGTAGTAGCAATAATTGTATCTAAATCATTATATTTAGGTTGCCAATTCAGCATCCTACAAATTTTATCAGATTCAGCCATGACACAAGCTGGGTCTCCCGGACGACGTTTAGTTTCAATCACGGGGAAGTCAGCCTCAGAAATTGCTTTTACCCGTTCGACTACTTCACGGACACTATATCCTTGTCCATAACCGCAGTTAAAAACTTCGCTTTGATAACCTTTTTCTAGATAACGCAAAGCATCTAAATGGGCTGATGCTAAATCTTCAACGTGAATGTAATCTCGAATTGCTGTACCGTCGGGAGTCGGGAAATCAGTACCAAAAATCAATAGTTCCGATCTGCGATTTAAAGCTGCATCACAAGCAACTTTTATCAAGTGAGTTGCATTCGGTGATATTTGCCCCAATCTACCACTAGGGTCAGCGCCTGCTACATTAAAATACCGTAATATTACGTATTTCAGGTCAGATGCTGCGGCGTAATCCTGAATTAGCCATTCGCTCATCAATTTAGAGCGTCCATAGGGATTAATCGGCTGTGTTGGTGTTGACTCCGTTACAGGAATTTTTTCCGGTTCACCATAGACAGCGGCTGTACTAGAGAATATAATTTTATTTATACCAGTCAGACTACAGCATTGAAGTAAATTTAGAGTATTGCGAGTATTATTACTGTAATAATCTAAAGGACGAGCAACAGATTCGGGTACTATCAGACTGGCAGCAAAATGAAGTACCGCACTAAATTGATGTTGAGAAAGAACTTGAGAAAGAAGTTCAGTATCAGCCAAATCTCCGATAACTAATTCACCATAAAGTATAGAATCAGCACAACCTGTTGAACAATTATCGTAAACTATCACATCATAGCCAGCTTCTCCCAGATGACGTACAACATGAGAGCCGATATATCCGGCTCCTCCAGTTACTAAAATTTTCTGATTCATTTACCTATTCTCGAATTAAAATACAACTCACACACAGCGGTTTTTTTAGTTTATGGAAGAATTTATCTACCCTTACCTAATAAAACCACTCGAATAGTTTTGAAAAATATTGCGATATCCAACCAGATGGAATAATTCTTGATGTAATAAAGGTCGTAAGAGAGCTTTTCATAAGCATCCTCAATGGATGCACCATAAGGATAAAGCACTTGAGCCCATCCGGTGATTCCCGGCTTGACTAAATACCGAATATCGTAATAAGGAATCGCTTCCTTTAACTGAGCATCAAACTGCGGTCTTTCGGGACGGGGACCAATTAAGCTCATTTCTCCTTTCAAAACATTCCACATCTGGGGAAGTTCATCGATTCGCATTAAACGCAACCAATATCCTACCCGCGTAATTCGGGGGTCGCGTTTCTGAGCCCATTGTGCGCCGCGCTTTTCCGCATCCTGATACATCGAGCGGAACTTATGGACTTTGAAGGGAACACCGTTTAATCCTGTACGCTCTTGAGAATAGAAAACCGGACCAGGACTATCCAACTTGATTGCTATTGCTACTACTAGCATCACCGGAGATAAAAGCAACAACAACCATGCCGATACCAGCATATCCATGACTCGCTTCACCCTGGTATTGATATTACCAGACATCAAATTAAAACCCGTACTGAAAGTAAACCAAGTATCTTGCAGCAAAGAAGAAGGAAGTTTGTACCATAGATTCTCATAGATATCCGGTAGCTGATAAACTGGAATTCCCTGTAATCGCATTTTCATCAACTGTTGCACCAGAGAATCAGACAATTTGATTTGGTTTCCTAATAGCACTCCAGTCCAACCCTGCAAACTCAAACTCGGTAAATCTGCAATTGTACCTACTATATATTCTTGTTCTAATGACGAAGAATGTTTAGAAACATGAGAAAAATCTGAATTATTCAAGTCATCAGCTAAAATTACCAAACGTCCTAGAGAATTATGTGTTTGGAAGTTTTGGACAAACTGAATTGTATTCTTATTTGCACCCAAGATTAACCAACGACTTTGTTGAGCGTATTCACGAATTAATTGAACCGCAAAAGTCCTTGATATTACTGCAAGTACAGTAAAAATACTCAGGCTAGGCAGTAAAACACTCCGCCACAATAAAGGGTTATTTCTCCAAGCTCCAGAGATGTAAATAAGTGCAGCGCTGATAATAGCAACAAATATATTACTCAAGATAATCCGTGCTGGCGCTCTTAAACCAGCAATTTGCTTGTCTGGCTTATAAGTATCCGCTAAATATAAGCTTGCTAAAACTAATAATATAAAACCATAAGAAATTGGATTTAACCAATCAACTAATTGATTAAAACGCAGCCAAAAAATAAATCCTAGGCAAAAAACCAAGCTAAAAACATCCGCGAGCAAAAGTAATTTAGGAATACTCCTGATAACTTTGTGTGACTCTAAAGTCACCGATTCCTTACGAGATAGAGCCTCCTGCATTGGTTAGTACCATTCCTCTTTTTTTTTATTTTTCGAGAAGTTATACAAAGTTTTGAACTACAGGAAATATCGTAATACCGCAAAATCTTTTAGATAAGGCAATTAAAAGCGATATGTAAAGTCAGTCGTCTTACTAACTCTAGAAAGTATGACTTCCAAAAGAAAATATCAAGAGTAGATAGAATACATTTAATCAAATAAAAATTTATTCTTGATAGGGAATAGTTTCTATTTCCATCACAGAATTAGGGTTTTTAGCAACAATATCCCGAAAACCAGAAAATCCTCATAAAAACCCGACATATAGCCCACCGACAACTACAGAAGTCGGGTTTTTACCAACAATATCCTTAATAAACATTTTGCAAAAAACCCGACTTCTTACTCCCTACTTCCTAGATTAAACAAAACAAAAACTTAAATGATAGGTATAGCTCTAGACTTTTCAAATTAGCAAACTACTGTTTAATAGTTAATGCTAGTCACAGTTATTAAAATAACATAAGCAAATGGGCATAGTTATTTAAGAGGATGTTTTGAAAGTCTAATTTAATACTTTACCTGGCGACTAGAAGTCGCGGCTACAGAAACCGGCACCCGCCGTGGCAGCGGGTTTGAAGTTAACTAGTCCACCTTACGGTGGACTTTGCTTGTGTAGTAAAGCCAGTGCGTCGCGGAGGCTCTCTCCGTTGTAGCAACTGGCGTGCGGTTTAAACCGCCGGATACTTTTAAAACATCCTCTAACCTTTATTGAGACTAAAAGATAAACAGGAAACGTTTGGAATAAAAATATACAAGACAGATAAAGGCACCGTAAATGTATTGAAAGTTAAAAGTCAGCATAAGTCGATAGTGTGAGTTGTGAGTTCTATGACAAATGAGATGCAAGTGAACCAAGAAGAGCAAGACTATATTGATTTGCAACAATACTGGCTGATTCTCAAAAGACGCTGGTTGCCTGCGCTGCTTGTAACTACTTCTGTTCTTGGATTAGCAGCTTTCGTTACCTTCAGACAAAAACCAGTTTATCAAGCAGAAGGTAAATTACGTTTTAATAAAAATAATAATATTTCTTCTCTTTCGGGTTTGGGTGGACAAATTGGAGAACTCAGCGGTATCACCAATTTAAGTAATCCCCTGGATACTGAAACCGAGGTGATTAAATCCCATCCTTTAATTCAAGAAACTATAAATAAACTTGATCTCAAAGACAAAGAAGGTGAACCCTTAACTTATGAAGCTTTTCTGAAACAACTCCAAGTTAAGAGCATCCGGGGTACTGATGTTTTGCAGCTTTCTTATAAAAGTACCGACCCTAAACAAGCAGCAAACGTGGTAAATTCTTTGATGGGGGATTATCTCGAAAATAACGTTCAAGACAACACTGCTGAAGTTCGAGCGGCGCGGGAATTTCTCCAAAAAGAGTTACCCCAAGTTGAAGCAAGAGTAATCCAAGCAGAAGCTGCGGTGCGTCGATTCAAAGAGCAAAATAGCGTAGTTGCTCTAGAAGAAGAAGCAAAAGTCGGGGTAGAAAATCTGAATAATTTATTAGAGAATATTACCCAAGCTCAAGCGCAGTTAGTAGAAGCCATGACTCGCTCTGAGGCTTTGCAAAATCAGTTAAATTTGCCCACACAGCAAGCAGTAGCTTTATCGAGTTTGAGTCAATCCCCAGCAGTGCAACAGGTACTTACGGAATTTCAGAAGACGCAAAGTGAGTTAGCAGTAGCAAGAACTCGCTTAACAGATCAACACCCCACAGTGATTAATCTGTCTCAAAAACTGCAAGCTTTGAAAAACCAACTTGAAGGGCGAGTTGGACAAATTGTCGGGAATGGAGTATCTGTAAAAGAACCAGATTTACAAATCGGTGAATTAAAGCAATCTCTGACAGCAGAACTGGTAAAGTCAGAAGTAGAGCGCTTAGCTGCAAACAACCGAGTCGGCTTGTTGAGCAAAGCTTTTGGATCAGCTCAAGCCAGATTAAGCGTTTTACCAAGATTAGAGCAACAACAGCGAGAATTACAGCGCAAATTGCAGATAGCGCAATCAACATACGAACAATTATTAAAGCAATTACAAGAAGTTCAGGTAGTTGAAAAGCAGAATGTCGGTAATGCCAGAGTGATTGCTTCGGCTTTAGTTCCAGATAAATCAATTTCACCGAAAGTTTTGCTGAATCTGGCTTTAGGTGGCTTCTTGGGCATTCTCTTGGGTGCAGGAACCGCTTTGATACTTGAAGCGATAGATAAATCCCTCAAAACTATTGAAGAAGCTAAGAAACTTTTGGGTTATCCCTTATTGGGTACTATTCCTAATCTGGATGGAAAAGATAAAGAGAAACAACAATTACCCGTACTCAACAATCCTTATTCACCCGCAACGAGTGCTTTTGAAATACTTCAGAGCAATCTCGGTTTTACCATGTCTGACAAAGCATTAAAGGTAATTGTAGTTAGTAGTTCAATGCCCGGTGAAGGTAAATCCTTTGTTTCATCAAACTTAGCAGTTGCTGTTGCTCAATTAGGACGACGAGTATTGTTGATCGATGGTGATATGCGTCGTCCAACACAACAAAATATTTGGGATTTACCCAATATGATGGGCTTGAGCAATGTTTTAGTAGGACAAGCATCATTACAGGGTAGTGTTACAGAAGCACTGGTAACATTAGACGTACTTACCTGCGGAAAAATTCCACCCAATCCCTTGGCTTTATTAGAATCTCAGCGCATGGCTAATTTAGTCAAACAAGCTAGCCAGGATTATGACTTTGTAATCATTGATGCTCCACCATTAACAGCCGTTGCCGACGCTTTGAATTTGGGTAAATTAGCAGATGGAATATTATTGGTTGTACGTCCCGGTGTTGCCAATACCGGCTCGGTGAGTGCTGCGAAATCAATGTTAGAACAGTCTTGTCACCGAGTTTTAGGCATGGTAGTTAACGGTGTTACTACTGATAATAGTTATGGTGGTTACTATTATTATTCTAAGGGTTACTACGGTATTAATACGAATGAACGAAATGGAAAAGTTGATACCGATATTACTAAGATTGAGATGAAGTAGGGAAGAGGATTTGGGAATTGTAGAGACGTAGCAATGCTACGTCTGTACGGGAGTTAGGAGTTAGGAGTTAGAAGTCGGGTTTTTTAGGTGAAATATTTGTTATCAAAGACAATTATCCTAAAAACCCGACTTCTAGAATCTTGGGGGATGCGTAATAGCTTATACCTAAAGCTCTCAAATTATTTTTGAGATTTCCTATAATTGCAATTATGCTATTTGATTTGCTCGCAACCAGTGAAGTAAATCATCGATAACAGTAAAATCTAGTAAAGCTTCACCAAGTGCTTCTAACTGTTCTAGAGAAAGAGTTTGAATCTCTTGGATTACCTCTTGTGGTAATTC
>JAYKJL010000143.1:0-41900 GCA_035285725.1 Nostocales cyanobacterium 94392
GTGATGGACTCGGAAAGCGAAATAATTTGTAAAAGTAAGCGCAATTGCAGCAACATGAGTGTTAGTTGTTTTGAGCGTCTAGGGGGATATTTGACTATCCCTTTTAAGCAAGTCTTAAAGAATCTGCTTCTATGAAAGAGGGCAGAGTGTCAAAAAAATCACCCCTATAGTTTATTTTAGGGGTTTTTGTATGATTAATTAATTGTTTATTAAATCTAAAATTTTAAACGTTAAATCCTAAGCCAAATTGCGTCAGTATAAGCCTTGATTTCTAGCTATACTAACGCTTTTTTACCTATTGACTGGTATTTACTCAATAGCATTTTCCTGTAAATTAATAGCTCCTTCCATCCTCTCCCAATTGTCTAATTAAGCTAACTAGTTGATTGGTAGGTGCATCTTTACGACAAAAAGCATCTACCTTACTCATAGCTTTTGTTTCCTGGAAATATTTTTCTTCTACAGAGGAATAAGCAATAATTTGAGTATTAGGAGATATGTCTTTAATTTTGCAAGAAGCACTCCAGCCATCCATTACTGGCATTTGCAAATCTAGCACAATGACATCAGGATAGCAGGTTTTGACCATCTCAACCGCTTCTTTACCGTTACTAGCTAGACCTACTACTTGAATATTTTCTTGACAAGAAAAAGCTAGCTGAAGGGTTAAACGAGTGAGTTCGTGATCGTCAACAACTAGAACCCTTAATGTTGAAGGTTCACAAGACAACATTAACATTTAAGTAAATAAAAAAATAAAATGTACACTAACCTTTATAGTTTATGGGATAAGGTAGGGCAACTAACTCTATCCTATGGTTGAATAATCTTCATGCATTAATGACAAATATCTAATTATTTTGGCAAAAACTCAGGACTTAGCAAAAAAGGCATATTTTGTTGTAGGGGAGGCAAAAAGGGGAGTAGATTTTCTTCCCCCTTGATTGCCGTTGCTTGTACACTCCAGCAATTCTTAACGCAATTAGATGAAAGTGAGAGTACGGCACCAACCAGGGTATTGTGACAATTGCGGCTATTCCTAAAACTGTTAAAGGCGTGCTTAAAATGAAGTTAAGTAAGTCGGCAGAAAAAAACAGAACTATATAACGGTTAGGTAAACTACCCTTAAACCCTTATTCCCACTGCCGACTTTATGCCCTAATTACAATTTTCAACGCCAACCTACTTAAGGCAAGTCTACCATTTGCAAAGAATTGGTTTTTGAACCACTAAAATTTGAAACATTTGTACTTTTATTTGCCGCAATTTGCATCAATGTTTTCTGTGAAGCAGATTCGGTAGAGTCTCCAGAAGGCTTTCTTTGAATATAACTACCATCTGATTGTAGTTCCCAAGCTTGACGATTATCTGCAAGCATGATACCTAAAATTTCTTGGATGTCTTTAGTAATATCCGTATCTTGAATCGGAGTTATGACTTCTACCCTACGATCTAAATTACGAGGCATCCAATCAGCACTGCCGATGAAAATCTGCTCATCACCATTATTGTAAAAGTAAAAAATCCGCGAGTGTTCTAAAAACCGACCGATGATACTAATGACGCGAATATTTTCGCTCACGTCTTCTAATCCCGGACGTAAACAGCAGATTCCCCGTACAATCAAGTCAATTTGTACTCCTGCACGGGAAGCTTCATACAATGCAGCAATAATTTGCGGATCTACCAAAGAGTTCATTTTTGCGACAATGCGCCCCGAAGAACCATTTTGAACGTTTTCAATTTCCCGATTAATCAGCATCATAAAACGCTCGCGAATATTTACTGGTGCAACTAGCAACTGTCGATAAGCTTTTTGTCGAGAATAACCAGTTAAATAATTAAATACATCGGTGACATCAGCTCCTAATTCTTCTCGACAACTAAATAATCCGATATCTGTATAAATTCTTGAGGTTTTGGGATTGTAATTACCAGTACCTATATGTACGTAACGACGGATGCGCTGTTGTTCCTGACGCACAACCATGACAATTTTACTGTGAGTTTTTAGACCAACAATTCCGTAAACTACGTGAACACCCATACTTTCTAAGCGTCTAGCCCAGTAAATATTGTTCTCTTCATCAAATCGTGCTTTGAGTTCCACAAGTACGGAAACTTGTTTCCCATTTTCCACAGCACTAATTAAAGCATCTACGATTGGTGAATCACCCGAAGTCCGATAAAGACTCATTTTGATTGCCAATACATCCGGATCTTGGGCAGAATTAGTAATAAAATTGACGACTGAGGCACTAAAGGATTCGTAAGGATGATGTACTAACAAATCTCCTTCTCTAATAACAGCAAAAAAGTCTTTTCCTTCCTCTGTAGAAGATTGCATATTCGGATTTAAACTTGCTCCTTTAATCCGTTGTAATCTCAAAGGTACTATAGGTTTCCAGGGTGGATCTTTTAACTCTGGAACTGGTAATGATAAAAAGTACATTAAGTCCCGCAATCCTAAAATACCATCTATTTCATAAGTATCATTTTCTGATAATTCCAGAACTTCTAATAACTTAGTTCGGACTTCAGATGGTGCCTGAGATTGTAATTCGATTCTGACTGGATTTCCTCCAGCACGACGTTTTCTGAGTTCTTGTTCGATCGCGATTAACAAATCATCAGCTTCGTCTTCTTCTAAAGCCAAGTCAGCATCACGAGTAATGCGGAAAATATAATATTCCTGGATATTCATTCCTGGGAATAAAGAGTCTAAATTGTGGGCGATGGCTTGTTCGATGGGTACACCAGTCCAAATGGAAGGTTTGCCATTCTCTTCAATTCTTAATTCTGGTGGTAAAGATAAAAATCGCGGCAGTACTTTGGGAACTTTGATTCTGGCAAAAAGTTCTTCTTCAGTTTCGGGATTTTTAATTATAACTGCCAAATTCAAACTGAGATTAGAAATGTAGGGAAAGGGATGGCTTGGATCTACACCGAGTGGAGTAATAACGGGAAAAATTTGTTCTTCAAAATAATTATCTAAATATTTACGCTGTTTGTTATTTAAATTAATATAATCAACAAGATGAATACCATGAGAAGCTAATTCGGGTCGGAGGTTTTTTTCAAAATGTTGATGCTGTTTAGCGACTAAAGGACGTAAGACAAAGCTAATTTCTTCTAATTGCTGTTGAGGAGTGCGACCGTCAAAACTTGTACCGCTAAATTTAGCTTCTACCTGTTGACTTAAACCTGCAACTCGCACCATGAAAAACTCATCTAGATTATTACAGAAAATAGCTAGAAATTTCAACCGTTCTAACAAGGGAGTTCGGGTATCAATTGCTTCATGCAATACCCTGCTATTAAATTCTAGCCAGCTTAACTCTCGGTTAAGATAGTATTTTGAGTCTGATAAATTTTTTGAATTGGCAGTTTTCTTGGATTTCGCCATGATGACCTTGGGTTTGGCTGGTGCGACTGAGACAACCGAAATTCGACTGTAAATAGTAAATATAAATATAATATTAGATTAAATGTAGCCTTTGCTTCTATCTGAAGAAAAATTATTTATATCCTTTAGTGCCATATAATAAAAAGTTATTTTAATTTACGCAAAACTGTTCCAAAGTTATTTAAGAGAATTATCTAAAGTTGAAAAAAACGACACTCAGTAAATTGGATAATTTGATAATTAGTTTGTTGATTTCAAATTGTCTGTTCAAATTAATTTAATTGTGCGATTAGATACTTGGATTATTTATTTTTTATTTCTTTTTGGCGGCTGCGGAAACAGGTAACTGTAAATTCTGGTTATAAACAAACTGATTGTTAATTTCTACTTGTCGTTTGGGAAGATTATTTCGAGAATTTAGTGTATCTAGAGGAGAAACCTGCAAGATATATTTGCCAACCGGAACTCCATCAAGACGGTAAAGTCCAAAGCGGTCGGTCGTACTAGATAATACTCGTGTGCCAGTATTAGTTACTAGTTCAACACGTACCTCTGTTAAAGGTTGACCAGATGTATCAGTAACCTTTCCGGCAACTCCATATTCAGCCCTGACAGGAAAATCTACGCGAGTTACTCCTGAAGAAGCCACCTCGGCAACTAAACTAGTTTTAGATATTGCCAGTTCGATGGGTAATTCTTCGGGTTCAAGTTCCACAACGTAGACACCTTCTGGTAAATTACCGACAAAGAAATTACCTTTAGAATCAGTTCTAGCAGAACCAAGATTTTTATTGCGAGTATCGTAAATGCGGACAATAGAACCACTTAAATCAAAGCCTTTGCTTCCACCTTGCACCGCTAATTGACCGGAGATTGCTCCACGTTCCTTGCTAATCCCACTGTATCTCGCCGGAGTCATTTTACCCCCAGCAACGGACATATCAGAAGTTAAGGATAAACTGAGACGACCGTCATCTAATCCACCGAAACTAACTCCTCTAGAAGGTATAGCTTCATAATTGAGTCTAGCAAACAGACCGGGTAGTACTTGCATACTTGCACCTGCGATCGGTCCGATTTCTCCATCACTGATTGCTAATCCGACATTCCAACTTAATTCTTTAAAATTATTAGGATTATGACCAACACCTACCGAATAACGAGCGGGAGCGCTTCTCCCAAATTCCGAACCGAAAGATAATTGATAATTACGGTTGAGATCATATCTCAAATCTGAGATGTATGCATCTCCATAACTGTTAAAAGATAATCGAGTCGAACGATTTGGTGTAAAGAAAGCATTAAATAGATAATCACCAAAAATATCTGGTCTACCACTCAGAGATAAATTAGAAAAGGGACGAGCATAAAAAGTAGGTAAAATATATTCATCAGAATCGTTATCATCTTTACGACTGCGAGCAACAAAACCCAGATTGAATTTATTATCAAGGCGATATCTGACTTCTAAACTATGATTATATTGTTCCCCATTAAAGATTTCATTGCTTGCTCCACCTCGTCGATAATTTTCAGGTAGTGACTGAGAATTAGCATTGATTTCTAATTTATCCAAATTTATATCTAAATCTGCTGAATAACCAACTTTATCAAAAGAATTTCCCACACTTGCTGATAGAATAACGGGATTTGCTAAACGCCAAATTAAACCTGCTTGTCCTTGAAAAGAATTAGGAATTGTTTGTAGAGAACCTTCAAAGGTTAAATTATTGGAAAGTCCTTGACGTAGTTGATAAAAACCAACAAGTTTACCTTCATCTGTAGAATTAAAATCGCTGAATAAATTATCTTGAATTAAATTACCACTAAAACCTAACCCACCTAATTGGACGTTACCTCCTGCTGGTAATAGTAAATCAGAAGCGTTTATTCTCACAGTCCGAATATCAATAGGAGCGCGTAAATTATTGCGTTCAAAAACTAAAACTTCAATTTCACTACTTTGACCAACAGGTAATCTGACATTAAGAAATTCGTATATTCCATCAAATCCTACCTGTTGTTCTGCAACTGTAATTCCGCTAACTCTTAACTGTACAAAACTTGTTGGTGGAACTCTACCGCTAAATGTTTGTGTGGATTGAGAACGTCTAGGTAAAAGTTCATTTGCGCTGTAACTAGAACGAAAATATTCTGTTGGTAAATTACTATAACCAAATTGTAAACCTGTAAGGTCAAGTCCATTTACAAGTGGATGTAAACCGACTCTTTGACGACCTAATTGATAACGAAATTGACCGCTACGTTTATAGAAGAAATATTCAGTTAAATTTGGCTGATTGCGAAAATTATTATTCATTTGTACCCGCCAAGTTCCACCCGCAAGTCGTCCATCCAAAAGTGTATAACTTTGCAAGTTTGTATTTCTAGGAGTACCAACAATATTTAATTCTTGTCGTAGTCTAGAAATGCCAGTACTAGGTGCAAAAAATTCCGGTTTTAATTCAGCATTAGTTCGAGGTTGTCTACTACCTGCACGCCAAGGTAAATCAGCAAGTAAGGTTAAATCGGCTGTGTTTAATTCTAAAGTTATTCCTAATTTATCTTGAAGTATTTCTTTGCTAACGTAATTTAAATCATTGATTTGTTTTAATACGTTTGATGGAAAATTTACTATTCCTAAAGGCGTTTGAGTTTCAATTCCAGCGCTAGAATTATTAACAGAAAATCCGCTGATTTCCCCAAAAGTTTCTAAAGGAATTAAAAGAGTATTATTTTCTTCAATAATATCTATGATTCCTACTTCTCGACCGTTAATAACAACGCCAACAAGGAAGGGTTGACCTGCTATTTGTGCTAAGTTAATTAAGTTATTATCCCGCAGCTTATTTATTAAAGAATCACGCAAAGAATTAGTATTTTGATTATTATTTGTAGCGGCAATATTTTGTTTTGGGTTTATAGCTTGAGTATTATTATTTTCTTGAGTTTCTTTTTCGGGATTGGAAAGAGCAATTTCTCCAGATTTTTTTATATCAATGTTAACAGAATTGCCAATAGTTTTATTTAAAGAAGCAGATATAGAAGCAGTAATTAATTCTTGAACCACTGCCAGAATTTTTGCTGTATTGATGTTTGTATTACCTGCAATTCTTTTATTGCTATTATTGATATTTGCTTCTAAATTTTCGTTATTACTTGTTTCTGAAGATTCCAATTCAGAAGAATTATCTGTTTGCGGCTCGACTGTATCTTTAATAGTATTGTTAATCGAAGCGTATAAAGAAACATTGATTAATTGCTGTACCGTTGCCAGAATTTTTTCAATTGCATTCTTTTCAACAGAGTGATTTTCAACTACTGTTTGTTTATTCCGATTCCGATCTAAAATGACTAATCTCTCTCTACCTCTTTCCTCTGCGTACTCTGTCTTGAAAAGTTGCTCCACTTGGGGGTACCCCAAAACCGCACTTTGTGTCGCTGTCGCGACACGCTGCGCGAACGCTGCGTCTCTGCGGTTTTTATCTTGGTAATCTTCTACCGGCAAAGAAATAATAGATTTTTGTTCTACCTGTTTCACCGATGTAGAAACTGGTGGAATCGTGGTAAAAGTATTAGTTTGAGAAAAATCAGACTTTTGATTTTCAACAGTACAAGGCTTTGTGGAAACAGAATTAGCCAGTATTTTACCTAGTAAGTTATTTACAAGGTCAGATTTTTGCGGCTTATTTTGTAGCAATTCACAACCATTATTTTGGGTTGCAGATTGCGGAGTCAATGTGCTGACAATTGGGGGCTGTGTAGGTGGTAAAGCTAGGTAGAGCATACTTAAAACAAAGTTATCAATATTTAGCCTGATATAGGCTATGGGCTATGAATTGTAGTTATTTTCCATAAAGAAGGAGGAACAGGGAACAGGTTACAAGTGGTTCACTACATTAATTACTCCTTTTCCGCTCTTATGATTACTGATTTTAAAAACCGCAGAGACGCAGAGTACGCAGAGGAAAGAGGTTTCATAGAGATAGGGGTAATCTTAAAGCGTTCGGGGGGAGTATGAGCAGTCGTAGTGGGAGCGTCTCGCTCTCTGGGAGCGAGCTAGAAACACGCACTACGAATAACCATTTATTTGCCCCCCGAACCCTATTCCCTATTCCCTATTCCCTATTCCCTATTCCCTTTTGGCAATTTTGTCGGTTTAGAAGTATTCGCTGTGGCTTTAACAGTGAACGGAATACCTTTCTGAATGGGAACTCCACTTAACTCAGCATTGATATCTAAAACGTAGTTACCTGGAGGCAGTTTATCGGTTAAAGTTTGCAATATTTTAGGATTTTGATTTGGTAAAATTGGCGGTAATTTGAGATTTCCAACTCTTACAACATTTGCAGGTAATTTTTGATTGGAATTGCCAACATCTTTGATAAATTGTGTGGCTTTTGCTCCTGGATATTTAGCAGCTTGCCAAATAGCATATTGTCCTTCCATGCGGATATGAGCATTACCTTTATTGGAAATATCAAATACTGCATTAATTGCATTAGATTTAGTATCCACACTCACCGAATTAACATTACCAACTCGCTTTATTTCTCCGGAATAAGCATAGACAACAACACCAATACGGGCTTTAGTTCCAACTGTATTTGACTGATTATTCGCAACAATTTCTTCAAAATAGATTACCGCACGATGTTCGCCAGAATTAGGTTGGATTTTAGGACGAATCGCAAAGCGTAAAGTTTGAGTTCCCTTTGCTGGAATTGTAAATTTAGAAGGAGTAAAAAGAATCCATTGATCTAAAGATTGCTCGGTGGATGGTATCTCTTTAAATTGATTTTTTTCATCCATCGTCCAGTTTTGAACATAAGCTCTAATTTGTACTGGTTTGTCATCAAAATTAGTGATTTTAATTGTATTAGTACGTCCCTTTCGAGAATTAATATCTAACTCCATCCGGGGAGGACTAACACTCATTTCTAATGCTGTCACACTTGGTATTCCCCAAGCCATTAACCCAATTAAACTTAGTCCTATTGCTTTTGCTGCTTTTTGAAACATGACGAATTTCACTTTCTCACACAATAAATATCTTTAAATATCTTTTACCCGCATTGATTACCATTTACTGGTACACAAATCTCAATTTCTCCTCGAAATTTACCTGGTACTAAGCTTGATAATTCTCTGAATTCCAAAGTAACTCCACCTGAAATTACAGTAGTGTCATCGAGACAGTTTTCTATCGTCTCAATAGCCCCGAAAGGTTTTGGTTCAAACTTATTTCTTTTAAAAGGACTATTTTGATCCAAAGTACTAGGTCTTAATGTATATTTAACATCGTTAGCATTAATGGGTAAATCTGAATTTCTAACCCTCATTTGCCAGTAGTTTGCGACATCTTTAGTGGTACTCGATTTATAAGGTGAAGTAGTAGATAATGTTTGTTGTTGATTATTACCAATTTGTTCTACTTCAGCACCATCTATAATGTCCATTGCTGTGAGTTTTGCAGTATCTGTTGATTTAATCACAAACGGCTGTTCAAGCTTTGCTTCACATCCAATTGAATTTGATTGTGCAAACACTTTTGGTTGTGGTGTTAATGAAATTGCTAGAACTATACTGAAGTAGCATTTAACAAGATTGCGGCAGTTCATTTGTCAATAAAATAGATTTTTTGTTAAGTTAAGAAAGCTATAAATATGAACTATTAGCCTTGATTTAATATATTCTTTTTATGTCATCAATTATGATTATTGAAAAATCTATGGTATTTTTGATTTTCAAATAATACTCACCAATAATATTCATAACTAATTACATAAATTATCTTCTAATAAGATACTGGAAGCAGGCATTTGCCTGCACCAGAAATCTTAATAGTAAATCTAGTTACGGATTTACAATTCGGATCGTCACTTCACCACCAGTGAATTTGGTACCCTGAGCAATGTTGGAGTTAGGGAAATTGAATGTAAAATCTGCTGAGGCTTGCTTATAAGTTTGATTGGTACCGTTTGTAGCACTTTCAAGTGTTCCTCCAGTTACATCCATAGTCACCTGAGTAGAACCTCCTCCAATTCCAGTACCAGTACCACTCTTGAGAATATCTTTGGTTGCAGTAACCTCAACATCCGGGTTAGCAGAACCACCCCAAATTTGGTATAAAATAGGAACTGTTTTGGTCACTGTTAGATTTTCCGACCCAGTGGGGGTTTCTGTTGACAAAGGTGTGATACCTGCTTTTTCATCGTAAGTTCCTGTTGTTTGATCTACAGAAGTTCCTCCCTGTAAATCTTGTTGGCTAACAATAAATTTCAAGTCAGAATATGTACGTAGAAAAATTGCTGGAGTTACTTCGACTTCTACTGGTAAAATTGCAGACTGTGCATGAACAGGTGCTGCAATCATCGCACTACCCAAAGCTGCTGCACTAGCTGCAAAAATGCCTAGAATCTTCTTCATTTAAAATCTCCTCGGAGTAAGTAATGTCAATTTTGAAATTTTGATAAACTCTCTGTTTCTGACTTATCCAAATTAGTTTGTTAAAGGGATGAATAAAACCTGAAGAATGAAGTTATCAGTAGTATAAAAATACAGATACCTGATTTTTTTGATGGAGCCAATATTCGGGTATAGTACTTCTAACCAAAGGTTTTAAAAAACCATAACTTTCGCTTCATACTTGAATTAAGCGGTTTGATAGATATTCCCTGGTAAGTCCGAGAGTAAGGAAAAACGAAATTTGCTTATCAAGACAATCAAATTAATTAAAATATTTGATTTGTTTTTACACATCACCTCCTTTACTGATTAATTAAAAATTTTGTAAATTCATCTCGTTTACGTAAGTAATTAACTTTGACGCGACAATTCATAAACAAGATTTGGGAAATATATTTATTCGCAGAAATTTACCTGGCGGTTGAAACCGCATCTATACAGTCAAAACCCGACGACCTGGGTTTAACCTTGATGCAGGTGTTAGTCCGCGTTAGCGTAGCGTGCGCCTTCGCGCATAGGCGGACTTTGCTTGTGTAGTAGCGGTTTAAACCGCCGGATACTTTTAAAAGATCCTCTAAGAAATCGGATTTTACTAGAAATATTTCGTAACATTAGGAAACAGTAATAAAAACCCGACTTCTGTAATTGTTGTTAAACTTACGTTAATTTGTTCATTGCTTCGTAACAGGTTTACATCAAGAATGTAACCTCTATCCCTAAAAGACAACTTCAGTGAGATTATGGAATTACGCAGCAAAAGAATAAAATTAATATCAGTGATAACACTGTAGATATATGTAGAATCTGATTTAAGTAATTGACAGTTGACAGTTGACAGTTGACCTTTAACCTCTAACCTCTAACCTCTAACCTTTAACCTCTAACCTCTAACCTCTAACCTCTAACCTCTAACCTCTAACCTCTAACCTCTAACCTCTAACCTGAATACCATGTTTCAAACTACTCGTCGCCGTCTTGCTATTTGGTACACTGCCATCACGGCTGTATTGTTGCTGGTGTTTGCTAGTGGTGTGTATCTTTATTTTCGCAATACTTTGATTGAGCGAATTGACGATACTTTGAATCATGTCGTGGAAGTTGTAGAGCGATCGCTAGTTATTGAAGCTGTAAACTCGAATCAAGCTCAATTTCATGTAAATGTAGAAGCAAGTTTTCGCGATAATGCCGATACAACAGAAGATGACCGCATTGATTTAGAATGGTTTAGCCCCACTGGTAAATTACTTTGGTCAACTTTATCTGAACCTTTGGATATTCCCATTCATCCCAATCCGATGGGTGAAACTGTGCGGGTGGATAGGAGGGACAAGGAGATGGGGGGACAAGGGGATGGGGGGGAGATGGAAATTGTTTCTCCGATGTTGTTACGACAAGTTACTCAGAGAGTACAAGTTGGACGAGAAGTTTTAGGATATCTGCGGGTAAGTCATCCTTGGTTTGAAGTGACAAAACCTAGTCGTCAGTTAATTGTTGATTTGGCTTTCGGTATTGGTTGGATGTTATTTTCTGTCGCTGCTAGCGGTTGGTTTCTTGCGGGATTAGCAATGCAACCTGTACTATCATCTTATCAACATCTTAAACAGTTTACCGCTGATGCTTCTCACGAACTTAGAAGTCCGATCGCACTAATTCAAACTAATGTACAAGTTGCTCTGGATGAGTTGGAAGTAACTCAAGCACAAGGAGCTAATGTAGAACATTATCAACAACAGTTAAGAGTAGTAGAACGATTAACGCAGCGTCTTGGTAAGTTAGTTAATGATTTACTATTTTTAGCACGTCAGGATAGTGGAATTAGCGCTTATGAATTTTCTGATTGTCCCCTAGATGCTTTGTTAATGGAAGTAGTTGAAGAACAACAATTATTAGCTGCGGAACAAAATATTACCCTTTCTTTGAAATTAATTGAATCTCCGCAAACCGAAACCAATCCCGAATTACTTGATGATTGGTTTACTTTAATCGGTAATTGGGAACAATTAGTACGTTTATTTACTAATTTGATTGGTAATGCTTTACGCTACACCCCAGAAAACGGCAAAGTGGAAGTTGAATTACTGCGTGTGGAAATTACCAATAGATCGGTACTACAAATAAAAGTAAAAGATAACGGTATTGGTATTCCATCTGAAGCTTTACCACGTTTATTTGACCGTTTCTATCGAGTAGACCCAGCACGCACTCACAAGTCTGGGAATAATTTTACTAAGAATACTGCTGGTTCGGGTTTAGGATTAGCTATCTGTCAGGCAATTATTGAAAATCATCAAGGAATTGTACAAATTGCAAGCACTCTTGGTGAAGGTACAACAGTTACTGTCACTTTGCCAATTATCCTTGAGTCTTAATTATTCACAGTAAAAATGTTTCTAGCGACTGATCCAAATTTATTCTAGTGGCAGATGCGGATGAGTAACTCTACCTATTAATCTGGTTAACAAAGCTTGAAGAAAATAATCAATTGTTAAAAATTAATACCTCTCATAATTAATGTGATGGAGTAATAGTGGTCCGCCACATTAGTTTTGATGGGTACTCGGTCAGAATTTTCTGATTGATTTGATTGATTTTTTTTTAGTCCTATTCATAGGACTTATGCTATTAGACCGGGAATTTGATTCCGGGTCGGGTTTGTGAGAAAACTCCTCACAATTAATGTGGTGGACTAGTAGTTCATTTCATTAATTCTGACGGGTGATAAATTGCTAGAGTCATTAATATTAATTAGTTTTAAAGATTAATTACCCTTCAAAACTAATGCAAAAGACTACTAGTAGTGGTCTGTCAAATCAACTTTGATGGGTGGGTATCCAACCCGCCAGGGAATTAAATTCCCTGTCTCATAGCGAAAGTCCTATGAATAGGACTGAATTAATAGTCATCATAATCATGTGACATTTTAATCGTAGACTGTCACCCAACCTTTAATGGGTAATGTATTTGTAGTGGGAGCGTCTCCCTCCCTGGTGGTAATTTGCCAGCGAGACGTTTGCCCTATGAAGACCGCACTACCTCTATCCCTAATCATTAATATGCTGGAGTACTAATTTACTTTTGATGATAATTTATTCAGCAAAAACCTATCTATAAACATAAAAATTTTAGGAGGATTCAATGCCTATTAATTTAAGAGAAGATGTAGCCTATATTATACTGAAAAAAATTAAAGATACTGGTGGTGAAGGAAAACACGAAGTCGGTTTCAATCAAACTGACTTTACTGGTCGAGGATTAACCGAAAGTGACTTTTTAGGTCATTTAGATTATCTCAACCAAAAGCAGTATATTAAAGCTGATTTTTCAGGGAATGCATATGCAAATCAAGAAGATGTTCCCAGTGCAGTTAATCCTAAAGAATTTGATTTAAGGGTTGCTAATACTTTCGGTGCTGAAGATGGTCCGCTTCCTCATTTCATTGCTTTTGAAAAAGCAGAATTGACTGAAAAAGGACAAAAGTTACTAGAAAAAATGGAGCAAAATCCTCCTCAAGATTTAGATAAAGGACCAAGTACTCCAATTGCAACCAAAGATATGCCATTCTTAGAAAAAGTAATGGTTAAGGGCGGTTTAAATGATATCTTTGATGCTAGAGATATGACGGAAATAGTGTTTCGTGTGATGCGTGACCTCATGACTACGGAAGCTGCTGACCGAGTTGCTGAAGAATTGCACGAACCAATAGAACCTACCAAAGATAAATCCCTACAAATGGAAATTGTAGAGCTTTGGAAAGATACAAATCCGATTGTCGGATTTTTGAGTCGGGTTCGTCCACCTTGGCAAGGTCCTGGTATCTTTAAAATTGATTCTGACCGTTTCTTATTCCGAGTTGCAAATGAAGGTGGGATGCCAAGAAATGCAGACCGTGAGCAAGTTGTCAAGGGTGTTTTTTCTGCCACAAAAGATGAGTTATCCCCAGAAAGAATTCAAGAAATAGCTAAGTGGTTACCTGACAAAATTCTTCAATTGTGGGAAGAGGCTTGATATTGAAAGTTAGGAGTTAGGAGTTATTATTACTCAATCAAAAGTCGGGTTTAACTATGATAAAAACCCGACTTCTCAACTCACCGACAATTATCAGAAGTCGGGTTTAACTATGATTAAAAACCCGACTTCTTACCTCATTGGGGCTTTTTTCATCATTTGAGTAACTCTATCCCTTAGTAACACTTCTTTTCTAGTATCTTCAAGGGTTTTAGCTAAAGTAATTGCTCTTTCATAGAAGTTACCAGCAGTAGAGTAATTACCTAGTTTCTCGTATAGTTGAGCATAGGACTCAAAGGTATTTAATTCTTCCTGGGGGTTGCGTAATTCTTTGGCGATCGCCAGACGTTGTTCTAATAAGTCAAAAGCACGGTTGTACCGCCCTACTGAACTATGAGCAGTTACTAATCCATCAATTGCTCGTAGTTGGTTAAGATTATCTCGTGCTGTTTTGGCAATTCTGAGAGCGGTTCCATAAGTACCAATTGTGTCTTGATAAGTACCAACGACACTGTAAGCTTCACCTAAATTATTAAGGGTGTTTGCTTCACCGATAGGGTCATCAATTTGTCGGCGGTAATTAAGAGCATTTTTGTACAGTTTAACTGCTTTATTATAATCTCCTAACCTTGCTGTTGCTAATCCTAAATTACTCAGAGAGATTCCGTAGCCTTCCCTACTGTTAAGGTTTCTAGCTATTATTAATCCTTGTTCAAATGTTTGCAAAGCAGTTCTAAATTCGCCTTTTTGTAGCAGTAAGGTACCAATGTTATTTAAAGCAAAAATTTGACTTTGAAAATCCTTAGTGTCGCGAGCGATCGCCAAACGTCTACGAATCGCATCTTCGGCTTTTTTATACTGCTTTAACTGTACATAACCTTTGCCTAAAAATTCATAAGTTAAACCAAGTGCATTCAAATCACCGATTGAATGATAAATTTCGAGTGCTTGCAACAAAGACTTAACAGCTTTATCGGGATTTCCCTCAATATTTTGTCTTTCACCCAAACGTAATAAAGTATCTGCTTCATCTCTCGATTGAAGCAATACTTTACCATTGATCGACGGGCGATGCAGTTGTTCAGTAATATCAGTAGCACTGACAACTGTAGGATTTAGCAATAAAGAAAATAGTAAACAATAAAAAGCATAATGCAGTTTCCAAGACAGTTTTTTATCAACAGCACAAGATATTGATAATTGAAATTGAGCGGATGCTAGTAGATTCCACTGCTTCATATAAATTTTCCTTTTTGTGAAAAAGAGATTTTAAGTAAAATAGTTGACAAATCCAGAAAATAACTACCAGTAATCTATTAAAACAAGTGTTTTTACGCAGGTAAAGGTTGAAAGAAATTTTCACCCAAATATATAGCACGAACATCTGCTGGTAATTTTTCTTCTAGCATACGATAACCTTCTTGGAGAAAATTTGCTACTTCATTCGGAGAAATTGATTCACCTTCAGCTTGTAAATAAGCCGCAATTCTGGTTTCACTCCAGTGGAAAGTTTGAGCCATTAAGACCATCAATCTTAACATTGGTGGTAATTGGTCTAATGCTTGCTCCACGTAACACCACAGCGGTGGAGAAGTAGTCTTCAAGGAATAATGAATGCTTTCGGTGGGTGGTAGTTCCGTTTCATTGATACAATAAGCGGTCATGTTAATCAGCCAGTTTTGTAAAGTCAGCGGTACCTGCGCCGATCGGCGTTCCCCGATCAAAGTTGGAGTACCTGGTTCTCCACTTTCTAAATTAACTGCTCCGATTTGGTAATAAATATGTCGCCAAGTCATCGCAAACAAATAATCGGCTTGTACTGGCGATCGCGCTGAATGCATAATCAAAGTGTAGACAATTGGACTATATCGGCAAAAAATCGCCGCAAAATACCTTCCAGCGTCTGGATGCTGACAAAACAAAGCGATCAATTCTTGGTCACTCTTATGGAATAGTGACTTGACTAAGGGATGGTTGGATTCTGGGAAATGAGGAATTTGCACAGTCTTTTTTGGTCTATGTTGCTAGAATTATTTCAGAAATGTATATTTTTTGTTAATGGCATAATATCTTGGTGTTGATGGATTTAGCACTCCATGTTTGATTAAAAGTTTTCATACACTATAATCACGATTTTTATTTAAATCGGAATTGACAAAAACGAAAAACAATTTTCTTGTATATTTATTGATTTGTTCATGGTTATACCAATTGACTTGATAGCTTACCTGTTTACTCCCACTACTTTAGGTTCTTTTCTGCCATTGGATAGCTTGTTCTCCACTCAAGGCATCATGGTGATGCTGCTAGCAGCTTATGCTGGCGCAATGTGGATGTTTCTTACCAGCGCTCCCAAGGTGCATACTGTGATGGTGTCGGATTTAGAAATTGCTAGGGATTTGTACGAGGGATTGTTAGATTTACCAGCAGCGGAAGTACCTTTGCACTATTATTACAATTATGAACAAACAATAGGTGCAACAGGGATTGATCCGATGTATTTAGGTAGCAGCCCTACTTATGCAACTAGAATGAATGCAGCAACCGAAGGACTTTGGTATCAACTGAAAAAGAATACTCAATTACACGTGATTACTGGGGCTAATTTAGGTACCAAAAACCAACAGCGTCACGTATGCTTTGACCGTGAGTGTCTGGAAATGATTTTACTACGAGTCGAAACGCGGGGTTTAAAATTTAAAATTCGCAATCGTAAACCTTTGAATTTTTTAATCAAAGATTACGAAGGGCGTGTTGTGGAAATGGCTGAAGTTGCTAATTAAATCACCAATGTACAGACGTAGCATTGCTACGTCTCCACCATTGCTACGTCTCCAGCAATCCAAAATCACCACTTGCTATTTCAATTCAACAACTCATTACCGACTAATTTCAAAAATACATTCCAACCTCTTAACCAATTGCTCCGCTAAATCCAATAAATCTACAGCATCGCTTTCCGAAGCAAAACCGCGATTGTGAGCATAACTAGCGCTTTCTACTAACATACTCTTGATCGCAAATACTCGATTTTCTGCTTCAGGAAGCTTGAGACAATCTTCTAACTGAGTCGCTATTTCTTGTAATGATTTCCCTTGTGACTGCTTTCTAACACTCACAGCTACCCAATCATCACTTTCGAGAAAAGTTGTAACTGATTGTACAAAATTCGTTTGAGTAACTTCGTCTTCATCCCACTTTTCTAACCAATCTCCATCAACATCCTCAGCATACAAATAAGCTGCTTCTAATCCATATCTAATTATGTCATTTTGTAATTTTTGAGCCGCTTCTACAGATTCTATAAATTTATCTAATCTTTTTTGAGTGTCAATTGACATTTGTTTAACCATTCTGACTCAAAGTACTAAAAAATCTTGTCTTCAAACAGTTATTAGTTATCAGTTATTAGTTATCAGTTGCGACGGTGTATGGTCAGAGATAAGGTAGGAAGCATATTATTAGATTATTGTTGACTTTCCACTGTTCACTGTTTACTGTTAAACAATTCGCTAAAAATTAAATGTTAAATAAATACCCGTCTCAAGATTATCGCTGTTATACAGCGTTACATTCACTATTCTGTCTACAAAATCAGTCACACCCGGATTGTAACTTAACAGTAATCCTTTATCTATCTTCCAGAAGCGCAAGGTGGATTCCCAATTGTCAGATTTATCTTGAAAAAATTCTTCACTTAAGCTCGTAAGTTGAACGCAAAGAGATTTATCATACTTACTACTTACAATTATATCAGTTGCCATTGAAAGGTCGGCTATATATCTTTTAACAACAGTACCTCCACGACGTTGAATATTATTTACAATCAATGCGATTAAATCAGCGTCTTCCGCAGAAAATTCACCAGACATTAATTTCTGTCTCCAAATGTAAAATTTAGAGTCATTTTCGTTGAGCCATTTGGGGAATAAGTAACTGTACCAAAATTTCAAGCTCGGTTTGAGAGCATTAAAAGCTGCTTGTTGTTCTTCGTAGGTGGGTAAAGATTGAACTCTCAGCCAAGCTTCAGCATCTCTTATTACTTGTTCTAAAAACAAAATTACAAATTTTTTAGCAGTTAAGGAACCAGGTTTTAAATCTTTTACCCAACGGTTTATTTCATCTAATCTGCTGGCTAAATTTGGATCTACTGTAGATGCTTCCCTTATAAGATATTTTAACCTATTTTTGATATCTTTTGCTTGCAAAAATTCATATCCCTCGCATCATAAAATTAAATTTAGCTTTCCCATTCTGTTAACTATACAAGTAGTCAAGCCTTGATTATTTCTTTGATTATTTATTTAATGATTTATTTATATATTTACTACACTGCGTCCTACTCCCTACTTAAAGCCAATATTCGCACAAGTGCTTATATCAAAGATAAAGTAAAAATGGTGCGTTAGGCAATACCAAACGCACCTAAAATATTATGGAGTAGGGTTTGCTGATTCAGGTTTTTCTGGCTTGAGCAGGGGAAAGGCGATAACGTCGCGGATACTTGCCGAATCAGTTAATAACATCACTAATCGATCAATGCCGATACCCAAACCACCAGTAGGAGGCATCCCGTATTCTAAAGCGGTGAGGAAATCTTCATCAACACCTTGGGCTTCTAAATCACCCGCAGCTTTTTTAGCTGCTTGTGCTTCTAAACGCTGACGTTGATCGATGGGATCGGTAAGCTCGGAAAAACTATTAGCAGTTTCTCTGCCGACCATATATAATTCAAATCGTTCTACTAAACCGGGTTTAGAGCGATGTGGTTTTGCTAAAGGTGAAATTTCAACGGGGAAATCAGTTACGAATATCGGTTGAATCAGATTTTCTTCCACTTTTTGTTCAAAGGCTTCATTGAGAAGTTTACCCATAGAAGGGCAATCATCTATACCTTCAATTCCAGCATTTTTACAGGCTGCTTTCGCTTGTTCAAAACTTTGGCATTTCTCAAAATCAACACCAGAATATTCTTTAACCAAATCATGCATTGTCGCTCGCTTCCAAGGAGGAGTTAAATCAACTTCAGTTCCTTGGTAATTAATTTTCAGCGTGCCGATGACTTCTTCGCTGACGGTAGTAATAATACCTTCCGTCAAATCCATCATATCGTTGTAATCGGCATAAGCTTGGTAAAGTTCGATGCTTGTAAATTCCGGATTGTGACGGGTAGAAATCCCTTCATTACGGAAAATTCGTCCTAATTCAAAAACTTTTTCAAACCCACCGACAATTAACCGCTTCAAATGAAGTTCGGTAGCAATACGTAAATATAGCTGCATTTCCAGCGTATTGTGGTAAGTGATAAACGGACGTGCATCCGCCCCCCCCGCTTCGCTTTGCATTACCGGAGTTTCAATTTCAATAAATCCCCGTTCATCTAAATAGCGACGAATTCCAGCAGTAATCAAAGCCCGACGACGAAAAGTTTGTCGTACCTCCGGGTTAACAATCAAATCAACATAACGCTGACGATAACGTTTAGTAATATCAGTTAATCCATGCCATTTGTCCGGTAAAGGCAATAGTGATTTAGTTAGGACACTATATTGTTGAACATAAACCGATAATTCGCCCTTTTCAGTCCGTTTAATAGTTCCTTTCGCTCCGAGAATATCACCGATATCAGTCAACTGCTTCAAATTCTGGAAAGCCGTAGCATCAATATCAGCCATACTTTCAGAAATGCGGTTCTTTTCTAAATAAAGCTGAATACTCCCAGTTTCATCCTGTAAAGTGAAAAAAGCCAACTTACCCATGACACGACGAGCCATAATTCGTCCAGCGATCGCCACTTCAAAATCAACTTGTTCACCGTTAGCTAAATCGGCGAATTTTTCTTGTAATTCACCAGCATGATGGGTTATTTCCCAACTATAAGCATAGGGATTCATCCCCTGCTGTCGTAACTGTTCTACTTTTTCTAGCCTCGTGGCACGGATATCTTCTTCCGACATGGTTTACGAACTTACGAACGGCAAGCTTTCATTATAATTCTCTGCTCGCATTGTACATTGAGAATAATTGCGATCGGCTTTTTCAATAGGATTGTAAATTATGAACTGGCAAAATTATATTCATTCAGATTCTGAAGTTTTACTGGGAAAACCCACGGTGAAGGGAACCAGGATATCAGTTGAGTTTTTGTTGGGGTTGCTTGCTGTAGGCTGGACGGAAGAACAAATATTAGAAAACTATCCTACTCTTACCCCCGAAGCATTGCGAGCCGTATTTGCTACTATATCCGCTTAGTGACCACAGAAGTCGGGTTTTGAGCATAATTACTTGTAACACACTTAATGCTCTGATAAAAACCCGACTTATTGACTGAATTAGGTGTGATAGTTGCGAATTCCATTCAATAGGAACATTGTATTTTTTATATCTTTAAACTCAGAAATAATTAAGTAATAATTCGATAACTTATGCGGGCAAACTATGCAAGCTAAGTTACAACTATAAATTATTACTATGGAAAACAAAAAGCAATTAATCAGATGTGTTGAGTTTATTTCCGAGGAACTTGATGCAGATGCTTTTCTATACAGTGCTGAAATTACAGATATAAACGCTGATACATTAATAAATGAAATTAAAGAAACCTCACCAAAAAGAGATAATGTAATCTTAATATTAACTACTTACGGTGGAGACCCAGATGCAGCTTTTAGAATCGCTCGTTATATAAAGAGAAAATATCATAAATTTACTTTATTTGTATTTGGTTCTTGTAAAAGTGCTGGTACTTTATTAGCATTAGGAGCAGATGAAATAGTCATGTCCGACTTTGGTGAATTAGGTCCTTTAGATGTCCAAGTTACCAAAGATGATGACTTTAGAAGTGAATCTGTATTAGATATCCAGCAAGCATTATCTGTAATTGGCTCCCAAGCTTTTGAAATGTTTGAAAGTTATTTGTTAAAGTTAATTTCCGGGACTCAAGCCCTAATAACTACAAAGACAGCAGCAGATATTGCGAGTTCTATGGCTGTAAATTTATTATCTCCTATTCCCAGTCAAATTGACCCTTTAAGATTGGGTGAAATGAATAGATTGATGAATATTGCTTTAGCTTATGGTCAAAGATTAAAGCCGGAAGGTATTGAAGTCATCAAAAATCTCATTTATAACTATCCTTCTCATAGTTTTGTGATTGACTATGAAGAAGCTAAAAAATTATTTGATGATGTCAGAGAACCAATGGATTTAGAATATGAATTGGAAGAAATGATATTGCCTTTAGTGCGAAAACCTTCATCTCCAGAAATCATCTTGAATCTAGAAAAACTCAACGAAGAATATGCAGAAAATCCAGATAGAAATCACCCAGATAGGGAAAGAGTTACGCAAGAATCATTTTCTCCAGACAATGGAAAGAATGAAGCGATTGAAGGAAATGTCTTACCCTTTGATAAAAAGTAGTCAAATCAAACATAATTCTGTTGCTTCTCCAAAGACAATATTTAAGATTTTGCAAAAGTTGTAAAAATCGAACTTTATCTATATACCAAGAAGTCGAGTTTCTTATAGTAGCCCGAATTCTCTCTTCTAAAGAACCAAGCTGTAAAACCTTGATTTTTCCTGGGGTTAGAAGTCGGGTTTTTATGATGATTGTTTGTTACAACCCACATTTATCCTAAAAACCCGACTTCTGTGATGATTAGTTATTATTCCCTACTCCCTTTATTACGACTCACGTTTAATTTGATTAATCTCTTGCTGTAATTCTTCTATTTGTCGTCGCAATTTCTCAACTTCTTGGTTTTGGTTGGCTTGTGATTTCACATTAACTGCACCTGATGCAGGTTCTTGTCGATAATTTCCTTGTTTGATTTCTCGATATTCTTGAGACACAGCCCATTCCCTAAGAAAATGTATACGTTCTACTGCAAAAGGATGACTAAGCATTACTCCTTGAGCGCCATTATACATCAAAAATTTATACACTTGGTTGAGTCCGTCTTCATCGAGGGCTTGATAATTTTCCGACTGACGAATAAATTCTTGTAAACTACATTCATTAGCATATTTACTACTACCTCCAGAAATTTTCATCATCGAAGACATTACCGTATTTAGGTCATCTGTAACTAATAATGCAGCTCTATCGGCGGATAATTCAGCTTTACGTCGCCATTCAAAAAAAGCATAAATCAAACCGCTGCTAACTAAGTTACCAATACCAAAAGTTAGTTCCCCGACAATAGAAGCGGCATTCATCGCCCACATTGCCATTTGAATTAAAATAGTATGACCACATTTAATGTGTCCTAATTCGTGGGCTAGCACAGACCTAATTTCGCTTTCGTTGAGCAAATCTAAAATTCCCGTGTTGATCACAATGTAAGGATGTTCCTGTCCCAAAGCATAACTATTTGCAACGGGATTCTGCTCAACAAACAGTTTGGGTTCTGGATAAATATCCAAATCTCGCACGCATTCGCGAAATATCTGATAAATAGTGGAATATTGTCGCGGTCCAACTTCAATGGTGTTACCCATTAAATATACTAGTTGCGGACGTTCGTAGATAAATTCCACAAATTTACGGGCAATGAAATCAAACCCTGGTAATCCTCTGAGGGTTTCTTCCGCTTGTCGATCTAGTGGATGTTTAAAAGCTTCGCTGGAAATTCCTTTATAAGTTGGCATTATGGTTAAGGTAATAAGTTATTTTTTAGCAATAGTTGTATAAGTTATGAGTCAAACGGGATTCTAGTGGATAGTGCATCTGCCCTCTGGCTGGGTTACATAATTTGTAATAGTCGATTGAACTGTACAAAAAAAATGTTTAATCGTTTGTAGTGTAACAATTGGGTATGAAACACTGCCGCTTAAAAACTGGCAACGTAATATAAAAGAGGATAAGAACTATTTAAAACGAAATTTTAAACAAAGACTTGATTTTCATGTTTACCTAGCAACTCACTATGTATGGGATTCAAAGCGCGTGATTGAAGCAGAAGTTCATTTATCGCTACATAACTTTTTGCGATCGCAACAAGGTTTTCCTTCTTGGCCGCATCATTTGACGATGGCACGGTTAGTAGCACGCGCCTTGAGGGTGGGACGTAGCGCTTTAATTCAAGTAGGGGCTGCTTGCGGTTATCAAGGTCAGTATCGCACTAGTTTTGTCGCCTCGGCTTTGATGTGGCATGGGGCTGTAATTATTGTCGCAACACAACCTGTACAGCAACGTTTGTTACAAGTGGAAATTCCCAGACTACAAAACTGGTTAAAAGTCAATAAACCGATCATAGTAGGCGATAATTTACCGCTTGGCGATTTTAACGGAATTCTCATCGTGTCTCCCCAAGCTTGGTTAGCACAACAGTTAAGTTCTAGCAACAAATTTCCTCCAGATATTCCCACAATTATCGATGGTGTGGATGATTTGGAAGATTGGATACGAGAACAACTTACCGTGAGTATTCAACCCAGTGATTGGGAACAGTTAATGCTGGCTTGTCCTTCCTTTGCTTCGATAATTCGCACTCATCGGGTGCAATTGACAAAGGAAATTTTTCAGCATCCCGCGAATCCCTACGAATGTTACTTAATATCAGAACAAGAAGAAGGAATTTTATGCCGTCTTTATTCAAGTTTAGATTTAAATATTCTTCCCGATCCTTGGAAAAAGTTTTGGCAATTGTTTAAAAGCAGGCATGAAATTGCTGTTAAATCTTCCGATTCTCCTCCTTTACTTTGGGTGACTATTAGCCGCCGTCAAGGTTTATTCTCTTTACATTGCGCTCCAATTGAATTGGGAAAAATTCTCTCGCCGATTTGGCAGCGACAACCTGTAGTATTAGTGGGTTCTGCTTTGGAACCCGAAACAGAAGCTACATTATTTCGTCAGCGTTTGGGATTGGGAGATTTGACTTGCTTAAAGTTCTCTCACGACAATCAAAATCAAGCGATTCAACTTTACATACCCAACAAATTACCCTTACCTAATACCCCAGAATTCAAGGCTGTTTTTATTCATCAAGTTCGCACTTTGGTATGTTTAAGTGCAACCTCATCTGGTTTAACTGTTATTCTGGTGGGAGATGTACCCCTCAAATCTCAATTGGGGGCAATCTTGGCTTCAGAATTTGGTACGCGGGTGCAGGTAGATAAAACTTGTTTGGATGAAAATGGTATTTTAGTCTGCGGCTGGGAATTCTGGCGCGAACATCAAACGGTGTTACCTTCTGCACAAATGTTAATTATTGCTACTTTACCTTTACCTTCTTTAGAAAACCCTTTAGTAGCCGGTAGAGTCTCTTACTACAAGCATTCTCATCAAGATTGGTTCCGCTTATATTTATTACCCACAGCTTTAAATGAACTGCAACGGGCTGTTGCTCCTGTGAGAGATTCCAGTGGTATTGTAGCTTTACTTGATAGTCGAGTCATTTATCGCAGTTACGGAGCTCAAGTTCTTGCAGCTCTAAGCCCCCTTGCTCGGATTAATTATTTAGATCCAAGTTTGTTTTCTAGTCCCAAGGAAGAATCTTAGTGGATAGTGGTTAGTGGTTGGTGGTTAGTGGTTAGTGGTTGGTGGTTAGTGGTTAGTGGTTAGTGGATAGTGGTTAGTGGTTGGTGGTTAGTGGTTAGTGGTTAGTAGAAATTAACAACCATCAACCATCAACTATCAACCATCAATTACTTAATAAGCTAAATTTTCTAAAGTTTCTCGTAAATACCGCTGTACCTGCTCATCTAAACTTAATTGCTCAATTTGCGAGCCAGATTGGACTCGCTCTAGCTGCCAGCGTTGAAAACCAGAACTAATTGCGATCGCCTGCTTGAGATTGTTCCAAATTTCAGTATCACCTTTCAAGTCGTCGTTACTTTTAACTGTGAAACTACTCATAATTATTTGAACCTCTATTCAACTTTGTTAATTAGTACAACATTTTTTATTATTAGTTTTTGTTCAACTACTTACGCCTATTCTATCTTTAGAATCGTAATACTCGGTATCAATGTAACAGGAACATTTTGTTGCAACGGGTGTGTGACACTTTGAACAATCTTGAACGTAAAAATAAGCTTCTTCTGTGTCACGCACCAACGGGTTATTGTGACATTTACCCTTCTTGCTCTGATGGAGTGAGTGGCCATTCCTGGAACAAGTAAATATTGTGCGGTGTTCTTTACCTGGGGGATAAAAAACTATTAGTAGAGATCAAAATATAACTTTATTTAATTATTGAACTATTCGACATTTTTTCAAGGTAATGGTTAAGTTACGGATATTTCTGTTACCGTTGCTACTAAAATTCCTCAAAATTATAGAAATTCTACGGTTTTCAGTTGAGTTCAATAAACAAAAACGAAAATTTAGATCCCCGACTTCTTCAAGAAGTCAGGGATCTGAACACTGTGATTTCGATACATACAAATAGGATTGCTATATAAATTGCAGATGATCAAAATTTATTTAATCTACAAATAAAAATATGTAGAGACATGAAGGCAAAACCTAAAATCCCTACATAATTTTTTAAATGATTTAAAATCAATAATTTTGTTGCGACTTGGGAAGTTTGATAGGCTATGACAACTAGGAGATTAAGATTCCTAAGTTGCCAAGCTCGACAATTGGGATTACACCGTTGTCTACTCACTATCTTGTCATTGTAAGAGTGCGACGTTTAGTCACCATTTGATAACCTTCAATGATGTCACCTTCTTCCCAAGTACTAAATTTATCAACGCCTATACCACATTCGTAACCGGAGTTGACTTCACGAGCATCTTCTTTCATCCGCTTGAGGGAATCAAGGACACCCTCAAATATCATGTTATTCCCGCGTCGTACTCGGACTTTGCAGTTACGAACCAGCTTACCGGATTGAACGTAGCAACCAGCAACAGCACCGCGTCCCACAGGGAACACTGCACGTACTTCTGCTTGTCCTAAAGGTTCCTCTACTAATTCCGGCTCTAGTAGACCTTCCAATGCATCTTGGATATCTTCTAAGAGTTTGTAGATGATGTTGTATTCTCGTACATCTACACCAGCTTCGTCTGCGGCTTGTCTTGCACCGCTGGCAAATGTGGTGTTGAAGCCGATAATTACCGCACCACTGGCTGCTGCAAGGTCAATATCTGTCTGGGTAATCTCCCCTGGAGCAGATAACAACATCCGAATATGTACTTCGTTTTGCGGAATTTGTTTGAGGGCACCCAAAATAGCTTCGAGGGAACCCTGCACGTCTGCTTTCAAGATTAAGTTGAGTTCTTTCAACTCTCCTTCTTGTGCTTGTGCTGAAATACTTGTTAAAGTTACACGTCCTCCCTGCATCAAGCGAGATTGGCGTATTTTCTCGGCTCGTTCGTTAGCAAGTAAGCGTGCTTCTTTCTCGTTGGTGAAGACTTCAAATTCATCTCCTGCTGCCGGTACGTCATTTAAGCCTAATACCTCTACAGCAAAGGAAGGACTCGCAGCTTCTACTCGGTGACCTCTATCATCAACCATTGCCCGGACTTTTCCGAAGACGGAACCGGCTACTAAGATATCTCCTACCCGCAAGGTTCCATTCTGAATTAACAGGGTTGCGACTGCGCCTTTGGCTTTATCCAAATGGGCTTCGATCACGGTTCCTTTTGCCGAACGGTCTGGGTTCGCTTGCAGTTCTTCTACTTCGGAAACCAGGACAATCATTTCTAAGAGCGTATCCAAGTTTTCGGCTTTGATGGCGCTCACGGGAACCATAATTGTATCGCCGCCCCATTCTTCTGGTACCAAAGAATACTGACCTAACTCTTGTTTAACTCGATCTGGCTGTGCGGCTTCTTTGTCAATTTTGTTAATGGCAACAATAATCGGTACTCCCGCAGCTTTAGCGTGACTAATAGCTTCAACTGTCTGGGGGCGAACGCCATCGTCGGCAGCTACTACCAATATGGCAATATCTGTCACTCGCGCTCCCCTTGCTCGCATTGCTGTGAATGCTTCGTGACCGGGAGTATCTAAAAAGACAATTTGCTGCTGTTTGCCGTCATGTTCTATGTCTACGTGGTAAGCACCAATGTGCTGAGTAATACCTCCGGCTTCTCCGGAAGCGACCTTAGTTTTGCGGATCGAATCGAGTAGGGTAGTTTTACCGTGGTCTACGTGACCCATAATAGTTACTACAGGCGGACGACGGTGGAGAAATTCCATATCTTCAAAGTCGAGCATCTCGGTAACTTTACGAGCTTCGGCTTCTGGTTCTGGAATTTCAACTTCTACTTCCAACTCTTTTGCCACCATGATCACTGTTGAGATATCAAGGCTTTGGGTAATGCTAACTGCGATCGCCTTCATGAACAAAATTTTGACAATTTCGGTGTCGGGCGTTGCTAAAGCATCTGCGAGTTCTTGTACGGTCATCGGACCGCTAACCGTTATTTTTTCCGGACGCTGTTCTTTGATTTCGGTTTCTGTATTGTTGCCACCGCTACCGCCGCGCCGACGATTTTGGTCGCGAGACCCGGATTTTTTAATTTTGCTTGGTGCGGCAGGAGTTGGTGCTGCTGCTGCTGGTCTGGAACTTTTTGGTTTGGGAGGACGAACGATCGCATTACTAACTGCTGCTGCGATGCTATCGGCTGCTTCATCTTCACTAAGTAAGTCTTCATCAAAATCGTCTTCAACCATTGGTTTCAGACGTTTATTCTTAACAACCTTACCGGCTTTGGCAGCTTCTTTGATTTCGTCGAGAGCTTCCTCTTGCTTAGAACGTTTTTTCTGACCTCTAGGCAAACGAGGGGGTGTTGGACGCTTGAGTTCAACGATATCATCAACGACATCATTATCGTCTTTGTCGTCATCAATTGACTCGATATTTTCCGATTTCGCCGCCGGTCTTAGTGGTGGTCTAAGAGGAGCTGATATGCTCGGAGGAGCTGATGAATCTTGACGTATTGTCTTTCTGGGACGTTGCACGTCATCGGAAGTACCACCCGGAGATACTACTTTCTTCGGTTTTTGAGGTTTTTCTGTTTTTGATACTGGTGCAATCGTCGGACGCGCAGTTTTTGATACTGGTACGCTTGGTTGTTCTATTTTATCTGTAGTCGGCTTGTTCTGTTGCCGTTTTACTTTGTCTTTGTCTTTGTCTTTGTCTTTGTCTTTGTCGCGCTTAAGAACTGGTTTTTCGGCGACGCTATTATGCAAACCGGAATTGGGTTTTGCTGCCACGGGTCTACTAGGTGGAGCAGCCAACTCGGGCGCGTTTGGAATTTCCGGTTTAGATTTGGGTGAAACTAATTTTTCTGGTTTGCTCAAAGCAGTTTTATCTGATTCTGAGGAGGAAGTGGATGTTAAATTATCCGTATTTGTAACGGATAAGGAGTTATTTGATTTCTGAGACTGATTTTGAAAAGCGGGTGCTGTTGGTGCCACTGGTTCCATCGGCGAGACAGGAGATGTAAAAGGTCGGGGGGGCGCAGCCGGATTTGATGCGCTTTGTTGGTTTGGTAAATTACTAGAATTCTTTGGTGGTTTTGGTTTGCTACGAATTTCCAAGATTTGTGGTTTACTAGGTTCAGAAGCATGGTTATGCTTATTTGTACCATGCTCTTTCGACAACGCTAAAGTAGACGTTAATTTTTCTGCTTGCGAACGAATACGTTCGGCATCAGATTCTGTAATCGTGCTGCTATGACTTTTGACCGCAATATTGAGTTGGTCGCAAATTATTAGTAGCTCTTTGTTTTCCAAATTCAATTCCTTTGATAATTCGTAAATTCTGACTTTGCCGTTGTTCATCCACTCTTCCCCTATAATTTACAGTTTTAACGGATGGTTGCCAGCTTTTGCGACATCTCCATCCTTGAGTTACTGTGTAATGGCGACTATTTTCGGTTTGAAAACAGGTTTTACCATTAGGAAAGAGAGATGTGACCGTTGGAAAGCTGGCATCTCTACGCTTGCACAATATTCGTTAACGCCCGATTGCGCCCAACCATCAGCAAGTAAGTGCCGATATTTAGTTTTTTGTTTGATTGATGTTTCTGTTGGGTTTAACACATGAAAGCCTACAATGACTAAGTTTTGCAAGTGTTTATCATATAACAAACCATGCGTCAATACTTATTTATAATTTTGGCACTGACCATATGTTACTAAAAGATAATTTAATCAACAGTACTATCGAACATAGTCACATTCGCTCATCTTATTTTAGAAAGTAAACCCCCTATTTAAATTGTTTGCTCAAAAAGATTATTCTAGGGTGTAGCTTCAAGGTAAGCGCTGCGACAATGTTATGTACAATGTTTCTGGCACTGGTGTACGCAAAGCTCGTCCTAATCTATTCTTTTTTTGAGCAAGGCTAAGGCAACTCAGATTTGGGCAAATATAGGCTGAACGCCCCATCCCCTCATCTAATTGTACCTTTCCTGAAGGAAACACGCGGACAATCCGCCAAAACTCTTGTTTTAAATTGACTTTTCGACAACTAATACAACGCCTCCAATTCGGTTTCATTTTAACTGACTATTCGGCTTTAGCTATTGTGGTGGATGATTGCGATTAATAAATACTTTGATTCTCAGATTCAAATTCTTCCTCAGCTTCGTCTTCGTCTAATTCAGTTTCAAATTCTTCCGAATTAAATTCGCGATCGTGATCTTCTAATTGGTCAAGTTGCAATTTCTGTTGTTCAAGCCTTTCAAGTTCTTCACGTTCTTCAAGCTGATCAAGCTCTGCTGCGTGTTGCGCTCTCACATCTGAGAATTTGGCATCTTCTCCTTCAAAGTCGTATTTATCTTTGTCTTTGATATCTATCTTCCAGCCTGTAAGTCTAGCAGCTAAACGAACATTTTGTCCTTCTTTGCCGATGGCTAAACTTAATTGATCTTCGGCTACAAGTACGTGAGTTTGTCGTGTTTCTGGGTCCATAAGTCGGACATCATCGACTCGTGCTGGACTCAAAGCGTTAGCAATATAAGTTGCTGGATCAGGAGACCAACGAATCACGTCAATTTTTTCGCCGCGTAATTCATTAACTACTACTTGAATTCGAGAACCCCGCGCTCCAATACAAGCACCAACTGGGTCTACATCGCGGTCTAAGGTATCTACAGCGATTTTTGTTCTTGGTCCGACATAAGAAGATGGGGGATTAGCTTCACGAGCTACTGCAACAATTCTGACAACTTCATCTTCAATTTCTGGAACTTCGTTGGCAAAAAGATATACCACCAAACCGGCATCAGCACGAGAAACCAGTAATTGGGGACCTCGCTGTTGACCTTTGGAAACTTTCTTTAGATATACTCGAAAATTGGCACCAATCCGGTAATTATCGTTGGGTAATTGTTCGCGCTTGGGCAATTCCGCTTCTACTTCCGGCTGACCAAAACCACTGGTAACAGCCATGATTACCGATTGTCTTTCAAATCGCAACACTCTTGTTTGGAGTACGGTTCCTTCTAAATCTTGGAATTCTTCTTGAATTAATTGTCGCTGCTGATCGCGCAATTTTTGTGATAACACTTGCTTGGTTTGCATCGCCGCCATGCGACCAAATTCTTTTTTGTCGGGGGTTACATCTACAACTACTTCTTGTCCTACCAATTGCGCGGCATCATCACCAAATTCTTCTACTTCTTTGATAACGTCTTTCAGAGCAATTTGATGGTCGGAATTTGCAACTTCTTCAACTATAGTTTTTGTCGAAACAACGCGAAATCCTTCATCTTCAATATCTAGTTCTACTTCAAAATTGTCAAAGTAATCTTCATCAAACTGTTTGCGGTCTAAATTTTGAGCGCGACGATAACGTTCGTAACCCTTAAGTAGCGCTTCTCTAATTGCCGATTGTACTGCAAGACGCGGTAAGTTTCGCTCCTTACTTATACTTTCAATCAATTCTTTTAATCCAAGTAATTTAAGCATTGACATATATTGTTCGTTCTCCTTTAAAAATCGCTACCGGGAACACCGGAATTAAAGACGAGAAATAATCGGTGTGTTGACAAAACAAATATCTTGCTACAAACAAACAACTAATAGAACCATTAGATGCTCATTCTTTTAGCAAAAAACCGTTCTTGTTCACCGAGCGTAAAAGCAGTCTTGGTAGATAGTCTTTCCGACTTAATCGCGTTCTTCGTCTAACTGCACGCTCTGTATATTCGAGCGCTTAATTTCGATTACACGACCTTTTTTATTCAAGTAAACGTTGTTTTCATCTCGGCTAACCAGTTTACCATTCCATTCAGAATGTCCTTGATGGGGTGAAGAAGTGTAAACCTTAACCGGGAATCCTTTAAAAGAGATGAATTCTCGGTCGGTCTTCAATTCCTGGGAAATACCAGGACTAGACACTTCTAATACATAGGCATCGACCATAATTGAAGCTGCATCCAAATTTGCTTCTAAATTACGGCTCATACGCTCGCAATCATTTAAACCAGTATCCTGCGTGGGATTACGGATATCAACTCGCAATACTGGTGGGCTTTGATTGGTATGAAAAACCACTTTCACGACCTCTAGTCCAAGGTCTTCTGCTACTGGTGTTGCTAAGTTAATTATTTGGGGAACTAAAGGATGAGTCATGTGGCAATTCCAACAAAAAAAGTGGGCTAGTACCCACTCCCTGCGATAAGGATATCTTCCAAGAAGTCTTGCAACGAACTCTAAGATAGCTCGTCTCTAATCTGAGTTTAGCGCATTTTTTCAAAATGCTTGCAGCAAAAAATGTCCGATTACCCATCTGTATTTTGATGCTGCACATCTATCAAAAATAAGTTCTGGTAGGGTGGTTTGTATCTGTTAATAAGGGGAGGGTTACTTCTGTTTGAAGATTCCTCGTTTGTTCAAGGATTTGCTCTACGTCTTCTTCGGAAAGACGTTGAACATAATTAATTTTCATTTCTTCTAAGAAATCGATTAATAAGCTTTGTATTTCTGAGATTACTTGTTTCTTTTGAATTTCGGAGGTCATTGCTTCTGAGAAGCGTTTTACTAATTGGCTTGAGAGTTTTGCGGAAACTGGGTCTTCTGTCGCAGATACTAAAGCATGGTAGAGGTTGGTGGCAATTTGAGTCGCCAATTGTTGGCTTAACTGATGCTGCATTTGTCCTACCCCTGGTAGGTTGCGAAAATTGCTGTAGATGGGAGATTGATTAAATGCGCTATTTATATTGTGCTGGAGCAGAGCAATGATTTCCGGTTGAATTTTTGGTAATACTTGATAAATCACTGTTTGTACAAAAATTCCTGCCAAAGCTTCTATCTCATTAATATTATTGATGTCCACATAAGGACGTAATGTTTGACTTTGTTGTAACCAGTGTGTCAAGTCTCCTTGTTTAATAGAATTTTGAGTTTGATTTATCACTCGTATAACTACGATTTGCGTTATTTCTTCAGCAAAATTAGCTACAATCCCTTGTTGAATTTGATGTCGTAAACTGGATAAATTTAATAATTTTGCTTTTTCTATACGAAATAATACAGGTATGATTCGCAACCAACGCCAAAAAGGTAGAACTAAAAATATATCGTACCAGTGCCATAAAACTGCATTGAACCAACTAAACCCAGGATGACGACGTTTTATATAGTAACTACGCGCCAATAATTCAACTGTAAATAAAATTACAAATGGTAAGTCAATTCTCCAAAATTTATCTATAAATTCTCCATTTTCGCCAATTTGTCGATAGTAGTTACTCGCAATTAACGGTTTAATTTTACGGTTAAAAAAACTTATTTCTTGATTCCAACCTTGTTTTAATAAATACTCTTGACTCCAAAAAGTTATAAATGCCTGTTTTGAAGATTCATGATCAAGACGTTCGCGCATCCGATTTTTGATTCTTTCCAAAGTACCACTTTTTGAAACTAGTGCAAATGGATTATCTTCAATCATTTCCACGCTTAAATCTCTTAATTCTTGGAGTTTTATCGTTGATAAAAGTGAATTTAATCCTGTTTCGCTGATTTGCTGTTCTAATTCTTCTACAGTTTTTAAATAATTCTCAGTTTCTCTATGGGGTTCAATTCCTTTGATTGGATCGTATGTTTTTTGGATTTGAGGCAAGTTGCGTAAGTAAAAATTCCGCCACTCAATATAAGTTAAATTAAATAATACTAATCCTAAGTTTACCGTGGCAATGAGCGCCATCAATCTTTCAAACCAAAGATTTCGCTTGTTGACAAGTTTTTTATTTTTCATTATTTTTCAGTGGTATTACATATTTTGAAGTAGACATAGCGTATTTTATTCACTCATAACAAAGGATTCTATAATGTTTGTTACCAAGTAAATAAATTTTTCATAGTATATTTTGTATCACTTGAAATGTTTATTTGCTTGTAAATTTTTTAACGATTTATACAAGTTTTTTAAAATACATCTATAGGAAGATGACAAAATAATTTTTAGCGAAATATTTTGAATCGTTAAAAAAAAATTAGATTAATCAAAAAATTATTAATTATCAGAAAAAAAATTGAGAAAAAGACCTTAAATAAACTTAAAATGCAGCTGTAAGACTTAAATGTGCTGCCGATTTCAATGACTCGGAGTTTTAATCATGTGGTGTGAGTTTAGTAACAAAAGTATTAGTGTAGTAACTGCCTGTGTAATTGTAGGTAGTGTAACTGTCTCAAGTACAGTTTTAGCCGCTCGTGAACGCAATTATACTCCACGGGAATTCCGTTCTGTGTTGTACGGATTGGGATACGACGTAGCAGTATCAGACGCACCTTTGACGGATGCTCAAAGCAGAAAAGCAATCCGCGAATTTCAACAGGGCTACAAGATAGGAGTGGATGGTATAGCAGGACCAAAAACTCAAGATTTCGCCGCCGGAATTGTCAGAAGTCTCAAACACAACTTGAATTTGGTTGCTAATCCCGATCCTGAATTACCTCTCGATCAATTTTATGGACCAACAACCCAAGAAGCAGTTAAAAAATATCAAGAACAGTTACAGCTTGAGCAAACTGGAATCGCTGACTTGGCTTTGCGGCAAAGACTTAATCAACAAGCGAAGCAGGAGACTCCAGAATCTGAACCGGAAGCAACGCCCCAACCAACCCCATCACCAACAGCAACACCAGAAGTAACCCCAACTCCCGTATTTCCGGAAGCAACCCCAACTCCGGAAGCAACCCCAACTCCCGAAGTAACCCCAACTCCCGTATTTCCGGAAGCAACCCCAACACCTACAGAATCACCTGACGATGATGAGGAAGGAATACCGGAACCAACCCCATCACCAACAGCAACACCAGAAGTAACCCCAACTCCTGTAATACCGACCATAACCCCAACACCTACAGAAACGCCTTAAAGGTTAGAGGTTAAAGGTTAGAGGTTAAAGGTTAGAGGTTAAAGGTTAGAGGTTAGAGGTTAAAAGTGTTGTAATAACTCTTAACTCTTAACACCCAACAACCAACAACCAACAACCATCAACCATCAACCATCAAGCAACTCTGATCAGTTTTGTTCTTCCATCGGTCTACCTTTGGGAACTGGAAGAAGGGGACGACGGTCATCATAAGGCATTGGGATGTACTGTACCGAAGGTCTTCCTCCTTGCGGTTGCGGGTACAGTTCCATCAGGTCGTAGACGATTCGGGGCAATCCGGCTGTGACGGGTAGCCCCATTTCCGTTGCTTCTTCAACTGTTATTGGGTAATCGTGAGTCACTTGTCCAGTTGTCAAAGCTTCGATAATTTTTTCGATATCTTCTGGTTTAACTTTTTGTTGGGGGATAGAATCTTTAAGTAATGTTCTGACGAAGCGCTGTACTTGATTCATGGCTTTACGGGATAGGTCAGCCATAATTAAGGTTTGGTCGTCAACTTCACCAATAGGTTTATCTTCAACAACTTTAATGATACTCGCAGCAGGTAAATTACCAAGTTGTGGATCTACAGGTCCAAGAACGGCATTTGCATCCATCACGATTTCATCGGCTGCCAGAGCAAGCATTGTCCCACCACTCATGGCATAGTGAGGTACGAAAACGGTCACTTTCGCTTGATGACGAATTAAAGCTCTGGCAATTTGTTCGGTTGCTAAAACCAAGCCACCAGGAGTGTGTAAAATCAAGTCGATAGGAACATCTGGTGGAGTCAGACGAATTGCTCGGAGAATTTTTTCCGAATCTTCAATGGTAATATAGCTCGAAATTGGTATACCCAGGAAACTGATCGACTCTTGACGGTGAATCAGCAAAATTACCCGACTTTTACGACTTTGTTGAAACTCATCGATACTACGGAACCGACGATATTCCATTTGACGACGTTGCCAAATCGGTTGCAATGAAGAAAGCAGCAGAAAAATGCCAAATATCTCAAAAATACCAAAACTCATAAAACAAATTGTTCAAATTTAACGGTTTACGTCCTACATTCTCACAATTTTTGGTAATTTGGATGTCTATCTAAAGACAGTTATAGGTGAAAGTTCAAAGGTTTAAGGTCAAAGGTCAAAGGTCAACTGTCAACTGTCAACTGTCAACTGCCAAATTTTAATCGTATTGTCATCGCTACCGCTAACTAAAGTCTTGCTGTTGGGACTTATCGCGATTGACCTAACGTAATTAGAATGACCTTTTAAAGTACAGATTTCATTACCCGTATTTGTTCGCCAAATTTTGATGGTGTTATCCCAACTACCGCTGGCTAAGAATTGTTGATCTGGACTCAATGCTACTGTCCACACTGCATCTGAGTGACCTTTTAAAGTACGAATTTCTCTACCTGTACTAACAGACCATAACTTAATAGTATTGTCGGAACTACCACTCACTAAAATTCTCCCATCTTGGCTGTAGGCTAGGGAGTTGACGAATAAAGAATGTCCTATCAAAGTCCGAATTTCTCTACCTGTATCGGTTTGCCATATTTTGATTGTGTAGTCAGCACTAGCACTAGCTAAAAACCGCCCATCTGGACTCCATGCTACTGAGCAAACTGCATCGGAATGTCCTATAAGATTACCGATTTCTCGATTCCTGTTGACTTGCCAAAGTTTAATAGTACGATCAACGCTACCGCTGGCGAGAAGTTGATTATTTGGACTAAAAGCCAGGGTATTTACGCAACTAGTATGACCTTTATAAGTATGAATTTGTATGCCAGTATTTACAAACCATAATTTGATCGTCTCATCCCAACTGCCGCTAGCCAGGATTTTTCCATCGTGGCTAAAAACAAGGCTGTCAATTATACCTGTATGAGCGGAGAACCAACGTCCTAATTGACGCAACAGTTTTCCGCTGTGAAGTTCCCATAATTTGATTGTTTTGTCGCTGCTACCACTAGCAAGTAGTTGCCCATCGGGGCTGATGGTAACAGTATGAACCATACTACTATGTGCTTTCAGGGTATTTACGCATTCCCATGGGTGAGTAAGTAGAGACTTTGGACGAGGTGTGATAATTTGTGTCGGTGGTATTATTGGAACTATGGGTTGTTCGAGTAATTTTAACCACTCTTGTACCGATTGCGGGCGACAATTTGCATTTAATGCCATTCCGTGGATTATTGCTTGGTTTGTCCTGTTGCTGATGTGGGGATTTAAATCTTGTGGTGGTTTGAGTAAGGTGTTTTTGCTTCTATTATCGGCACTTGTAGGTATAAATCCCGTTAGTAAGGTGTATAAAGTAGCGGACAAAGCGTAAACATCAATAAATTCTCCCCGTGGTGCTGACTTTTGATATTGCTCTGGTGGAGCAAAACCGGGAGTATGATAAACTGTATGTTTTTGTACTTCGTTGGCAATAAATTCTCTGGCTATACCAAAGTCAATTAATACCGCTTCCGATTTACCTTTGCGAATAATAATGTTACTGGGTTTGATGTCTCTGTGTAACAAACCTCGACGATGAATAACTTTTAAAGCGTTACCAATTTGCTGAATGTACCGTAGCGCTTCTGCTTCTGACAATACTCCCATTCTTCGTAAATATTTGCTTAAATCTTCACCTTCGATGTATTCCATCGCGATACAAGGTAAATTTTCTTCGTTAAAAACACTTTCTATTTCAACTATATGAGGATGCCGACATACAGCTAATCTTACCGCTTCATCTTGAAAGTCCCGCTGTATTTTATTTAGGTATTTTTTCCAAGCGGGATTGTCAAGAATATCTTCTTTTATAGTCTTGATAACTCGCAATTCGCTACGTTGATTTCTCGCCAGATAGGTTATACCCATTCCACCTTCACCGAGAATATTTTCAATTATGTAGCGATCGCCATTTAACTTTTGCCCCCTCTGCCAAACCATTAGTGAACACGATGATTTACTGGTATTTATTGTTGCACAATTTTTCAGCCTAGGTAAGAAATATTCATGAGAATTTTTAGAAGTTTAATTCTATAGCAATTCTATTTGATTTGTGATAAATCATGGTGCTCAGATCCTCGACTTCTTGAAGAAGTCGGGGATCTAAATTCTCATATATGATTTAGGATTGCTATAGATCAGGACTTACGCAATTGTCACAAAACCCTGGTTGGTGCGTGACACTACAACCTCATTATTGCCTTAATAATCAAGCGAAGTGTCACAGCACCCTACAAGAAAAATGTGCCGGTTGCGTAAGTCCTATAGATGTAAAAATCTTATTTAAATATAAAAAAAATTAATTAATCGGTTAGTAATATACTAAAATTTAGTACACAATTATTTTGTAGAATTACTACTGTTTCATTAAGAAAAGTTTCAATTTATCTCGTAAAATCTCAATAGTTAGTAAATTCACATATCGTCCGAAATACCTTAATTTATCTTTGTAGTAATTAATGTTGTAATTAATATTATTAATCGCTTGATTTATTTGAGAGCTAACTAATTATAATTTTGAAGTTTTATTTTAGGATAATATGGTTGAGAATATGCTAAAAAATTTACGTTTAAAACAAAAATTTACAATACTACTGCTAATAATCTTGATTTTAGGTGTTAGCGTGAGTGGATTAGCTTTATCTTTTGTACTCAGACAAAATGCTCAGCGGGAAGTTGCAAATACCGCTTTAATTTTGATGGAAACGATGAGTTCTGTTCGAGATTACACCAGTACTCAAATCAATCCAGAATTAACAGATAAATTAGAAATAACTTTTTTACCGCAAACTGTACCTGCTTATTCGGCTAGGGAGGTATTTGAAAATCTACGCAAGAAAGGAGATTATAAAGACTTTTTTTATAAAGAAGCAACCCTTAATCCTACTAATCTTCGAGATAAAGCTGATGCTTTTGAAACTCAAATTGTCGAGGGTTTCAGAAATCGTAAAAAACCAGAATTGAGCGGTTTTCGTTCGCTTCCTGGTGGAGATATTTTCTATATTGCTCGTCCGCTAGCGGTAACTGAACAAAGTTGTTTACAATGTCACAGTACAGCTGATGTTGCCCCTCCAAGTATGATACAACGTTACGGTACTGCTCACGGATTTGGGTGGAAATTAAATGAAATAATCGGCGCTCAAATCATTTCAGTTCCAGCGGACAGAGTTATTCAAAAAGCAAATAAATCATCTGTTGTAATTATCGGTATTGTATCCATGGTTTTCGCGGCAGTTATTGTCTCAGTAAATGTATTTTTGAATAGACAAGTTGTACTTCCTCTTAAAAAAATTACCCGCGTAGCTGAAGAAGTTAGTACTGGACATATGGAAGTAGATTTTGAGCAGGTATCTAATGACGAAATCGGTAATCTTGCTAGAGCCTTTAAAAGGATGAAATTAAGTTTAGAAATGGCGATGAAAAGGCTCAAGAATACTGGAAATACTCCCAAAAATACTGGTTGATAGGGTTTATTATATTGTGAGGGTAGGGAATAGGGAATAGGGAATAGGGAATAGTTTTACTCTGATTTTTTTCTACTTTTTTGCACTGGGTAAATTTTCAATATAATTCATCATTAATACCCCAATAAATCAAGTAATTTGGCTGAATAATTTATAATTAGTACAGAAGTCGTAAGGTGAGAAGTCGGGTTTTTTGGGAATTTTTCTTTGGTTAGAGATACTTATCGTAAAAACCGGACTTATTTTCTAATCAATAATAGTAATTTTAAGAAAATATCCGTCGTGTAAATTTAATTGCTGTGTCGGAATCGGGAATTTCTCTAGCTAACAATTCCACGAATTTATGCGGTGTTATTTGGGGATTTTCTAATAATACATCTTCTACGATTAAATTTGCCATCGGTCCGATATAGTAAGCTAATTGTTGTTGGCAATTTTTGATAAACGAAGGGGTGAGTAAGTTTAAATTTTGTTGATTATCACTGCGTTCTAAATTATCATTTGAGTTAACTATTGTTGGTTCGATTTGGCTATAAAATGGCGGTATTGTAGGATTTAATTTTGAATCAGGTAAAGCTAATGTGGGAAGCTGTTCAAAATTTACTAAAGAAGATGAAAACGTTTGCGATTGACCAAGTTGTTCGAGATATTCAAGAACTTCCTTAGTAGTTTGATATCGTGCTTTGGGCGTATCTGCTAACATTTTATCGAGTATCCGCGCAAAAGCATCGCTAATATTAGTATATATCCGCCAGTTCCAATCGAGGGAATATCTATCCATCAAGTATGATGGGTTTTTACCCGTAAGCAAGACTACCGCTGTTACTCCCAATGCATAAATATCACTGCTTGGAGAACACAAACCTAAACTAATTTGTTCACGGGGAGCATATCCAACTTTACCTACCAGGGACATATTCCCAGCAAATGCTATGTGATTCATTTTGCTAGCTTCGTTGATTTCGGCTATTTGTTTGCCTACACCAAAATCAATTAGTACAGGTAAATCTCCACCTTCAGGCAACATGATATTATCGGGAGAAATATCTCGATGAATGACTTGATGTTCATGGACATATTCCAAAACTGGTAATAATTTTTTCAGCCAAAATATCACTTCATCTTCTGAAAAAGTTTGTCCTTGATTTTGACGTTCTTGTAATAACATCGAATAGGTTTTACCATTAACATATTCTTGTACTAAGAACAGCCGACCTTCTCCTTCAAAACAAGCTAAAAAACGCGGTATTTGGGGATGTTGTAATTTATGAAGAATTTTTGCTTCTCTTTTGAATAAGTCACGACATTTTTCAATTCCATCACTACCAGTACCGAAGGGAGCAAATTCCTTAAGGACACAAGCTTCGTTGAAACGACGTGTATCATATGCTAGGTAAGTCCGTCCAAGTCCCCCTTGTCCCAGCATCCTTTGGATAATATAACGACTATCAATTAAAGTCCCAGAAGCTATTTCTGGTTTGCTAGGGGGTATAGACATTTTCTTTTGACTCCTAAAAATTTATATGGTTATATATTGATATATTAAAATTAAATATTAAATTGTTGGCGTTAAAGTCCAGTTCGCAAATGCAGATGGCTTAGCAATACTGCTAGTTTTTCATCGAAAAGGGAATTTTTCGGTAAGATGATTTATTAACCATTTCAATTATCTATCAACACAAATTCTAGATGTTTCGACAAAACTTGATAAATCTTGAGCAAACTTTATAAATAATTATAAAGCTGTAGAAAATTAGAAACCTTTTTAAAACTGGATTTTTTAATTAAGAAATAATTAATTAGTGTTTTTTGTATTGTTTGTATTACTAGTAGATGGTTTAGGTAATAAAACTACGGGTTTCTGTTGAAGCTGTATTTCTAAAGGTTTAACTTTTTTCATTAACTGAATAAATTGCTGGTATTCAGGAACTTTGACGTTAGGAACATAACCTGCATCTGCTGTAATATTTGCTGGGGCTTGGCTCATCACCTTTCGGATTTGTTGTTCACGATTTCGATCAATATTTGGTGATAGCAGTACTAAACCTGGCGGAATCCACCGACTAGTATGTATAATCCTAAACTTAGTTTCCCTAAATTGTCGTTGATGAATTTCAAAGTTATTTTCCGACAAAGCACCAGCATCAACCTTACCTTCTTTTAACCATTCAAGTACTGTTTTAGGAGTAGGAGTAAAACGGATCTCAGCAAGGGTTAAACCATAAAGGTCATACAAAGGTGCATAATAGCCAGCAGCAGAACCTTTTTGACCTAAAGCAACCGTTTTATTTGTCAAATCTGGGATTTTTTTGATTGGACTATCATCTCGAACTATCAACAACGAACGCTGTCTGCTACTAACTTCACCCATGGAAAATAAAGGTTCGTAGAGTTGCTCATCGATCGCGATCGCGGCTAAACCGGGAGGAGCAAAAACGATATCCCATTGTTTGCGATTAATTTGGTCAATAGCTTGTAATTCGTTGTAAGTTGGTTCTAATTCTACAATCGACTTTGTTGTCGCTGCTATGTAGTTTTTAAAGCGATCGTATTTATCGAGTGAAAGATCTTCTTCTCCGTAGCTGACTACACCGATAGTCACTTTTTCTGGAGATGTGTTCTCTGAATTGCATCCTATACTTAACAGTGGAAGTAATATTAAAAACCAAAATTGTACAAACCTGGGTGTAAGCATAGTTATTACTTAGATAGCTACGTATTTAATTATTAAAATTCACAAATGCACTAAAAAATTAATTGTTTATAAAATTTGTTTAGATACTTCACAGATTTGAAGATACCTATCGACTAACTTAAACTAGAGTATAAGAGTGTAACAGTTGACTCTTGTACCTAATCGTGATATCTCGATATATTTTTTATTTTTGGAGTAGATTAAAATGGGTGGTTTGATTACTGGCTTACTAATATTCGCTTATGTCGGTGGTGTTTGGAAGTTTTGGACTGGATTTAGGAAAACTAATTTCAGTAATAGCTTAACAAATCGTCTTGTTTTATCATTGTTATGGCCAGCTTGTTTTGTTGGTAGTAAATCCTATCGTCAAAATTTTACAAAAGCACTCAAAGGTTAAGGATTATTTTCCAGTTTTCCCTAAGTATAGAGGATTGAAGAAGGCAGAGGGCAGATGGCAGAAGGCAGAAGGAACAATTAGTGGGGGATTCAGACCCGCCACTAATTGTAATCCGCCAAACTTCGTTGTGGCGGGGGTCTTAAACCCTTGCTTCCTACGG
>JAYKJL010000144.1:0-8144 GCA_035285725.1 Nostocales cyanobacterium 94392
TCTCGATTTGGAGCAAAATTTATCATGTTTCTCAGAGGTGTGTCGATTTGCGCTCTGAAATCCTTACCCAGTAAGGGCTGGTAGAAGAACTCCCCACCGATTGGGTTAATTCGGAATAGTTGGAAACACTAATAATTTGCGCATTTTTTTGAAATTTAAAGACCCCACCGATTGGGTTAATTCGGAATAGTTGGAAACAAAAGAATTTGTGGGTTTACACAATCTGTTTTCGGCCCCACCGATTGGGTTAATTCGGAATAGTTGGAAACTCTTTGATTCTGTTGTTTTTTTTGCTAGGTTTTTTTGCCCCACCGATTGGGTTAATTCGGAATAGTTGGAAACGTGCCTCGTGGCATTCCGTAGTCGGGCGGAACATAAACCCCCCACCGATTGGGTTAATTCGGAATAGTTGGAAACACGCAGAATTCGTTGCAGTAAAGGAAGCATGTCCCGCTCCCCCACCGATTGGGTTAATTCGGAATAGTTGGAAACCAAAAATAACATATCCATTTACTGCAATCGCAGGTGCGCCCCACCGATTGGGTTAATTCGGATTAGAAAACCTTTATTTACCAAATGTTTCAGGCTTTGTAGATGAAAAATTTATTCACCATCAACAGAAGCTTACTGCCAACAAAGCTATACCTTCAGATAGAAGTAATTAGTAAAAAGAGATAAAAAGAACCATTTTCTGATAGTAGAAGAACACTAATAATCATCAAATATAGTCATTGAATGGTACAATTAAATTTGTGGCTATTTTTGGTCAAAAAGTAGTCAGGGAAAGCTATTCAAACGCTTATCACTTCACTTTACTGGAAGGAGTTAATGGCAGAAAGTATAAAAAATTAACGGTTCTTAAAATTTAAACAAAAAATATTCGCTTCAATAGAAGTATGCAATTCAACTATAAATTGCGTACTGAGGTAAGAATGTTGACGGAATCTGAATTTGAGGAGTGGTCTAAATCGCAAGGATTTTCATCAGTTGCAAGATATAAGTTGGGTTTTATTTTTGAAGCATGGGCGTTAATCTTATCTGCTGTCTTAGTGTTAAAGGAGTATATATCAAATGAAAATAAAAGGTATCAAACGTGGTAAGACTATTGAGTTATTAGAACAAATTAATGATATTCCTGATGGTGCAGAAATTATTGTTGATGTGGTTATCCTTCCAAATAAAATATCTGAAACAACACAAACCTTAAATGAAGAAGAAAGACTCTCCAGACTAAATCAGTTATTTGGTGTTTGGCAAGACCAACCCGAACTAGTAGAAATATTTTCAGAAATTGACGAACAACGTCACGCTTATCGAGGTAGAGCTATAGATTCGATTGAAAATCAAGATAAGTAATCATGTTCTTGTTAGATACAAATATTTGTATTGCTCTGCTCAATAATAATCTTAAAGCAGTTGCAAAATTCAATCTTTTCTTTGCTCAATGCTATATTTCAACTATAGTTGTTTCTGAACTTTATAAAGGTGTTTATTGTTCGCAACAGGTTGAAAAAAATGTAGAAACTTTAGCACAATTTACCCAACTGATAACAGTTGAATTATTCGACGTGGATGCAGCTATTGAATTTGGTAAGATTCAAAGTGAACTCAGACAAATTGGTAGACCAACAGGGGAAATCGATACATTGATTGGTGCTGTTGCGCGGTCTCGTAACGATGTTTTAGTTACGAATAACATTAAAGATTTTGAGAATATCCCCAATTTGCGGCTAGAAAATTGGTTGGAATAGTAAATTTCGGTTCAAGGCGTGACAAGAGAAGTAAAAAATAGTCACAGCAAGGAATAGCAGATAAAGTACAGGAATATTTCATATATATATAGACGTGATATATCGCGTCTCTATTGCTATATAAAACACATTTTTCGTCATTCGCATGAGTCGCCGTTCCAGTTCAAACAAGCTGTGTAAAAATTAATACTGTAAGAGATTAGTCGAAATACAAAGTATATAAGTGATATCAATTACTTACATTACTGTTTACTTTGTGTAATAATACACAGTCAAACTCAGACAAGATTTTCGAGTTATTCTGTATCGGATGTCAATTTAGATTGTTTATTTTATGGAATAAAAATATGGCTGATGAAGCAATATACACAGCAATTACCTTTGCACCTGTGCAGGGATTTATCGAAAAGTCACGGAAGTTGAGAGATTTGTATGGTGCTTCATTAATTTTGTCTTACCTCAGTCAGCGTATAGTTTTAGCTGCTGATAATCCTCCAAATATAAAAGTCATTTCTCCTGCAAATATCAATATCCAAAAGGGGATGCCTAACCGCCTCTTAATTAAAGGTGATTTTACCGAAGATATGGCACGGGATGTATTATTAAATGCGTGGCAGGATATTCTAGTTGTTTGTCGCAATTGGGTTGAGAAAAAAATACCTAATGAGTATCAATGGGAACGTGAATGGCGACATTGGGGAAATCATGCTTGGGAAATTTTTTGGGGAAGGGGAGATTCGATTCCATCTGCGATGAATGATTTGGAAACCCGTAAGCTTTCTCGTAATTGGACTGCGATTAATTGGATTGGAGAAAGTTCGAGTTTGACGGGTGCGGATGGGATTGCGTTTCCGAGATTAGGGGGAGCTAATCGCAATCCAAAAGAGTTAACTTATCGCTCGGAAGATGACGAAATTAAAAGCTTTTATAAAGCACTAGCAAGTATAACTGATAATTTAACGGAAGAAGATTCTCCAGGGGATTCAGAAGAGGATAATCTGGATTCGGAAACGCTACCTGAAGGTAAATTTATCGATTCGAGCGAGCAATTAAGTATTCTCGAATTAGTTAAACGTCTGGTGACATGGAAGGATGTTAGAGACGAAATTGGCAAAAAATTTGATGTAAACAATGCTTTTTTTGAAAGTTTACCCAGGGGATTCAAAGAAATTCGTCGCAAACCAACTGAAACAGAATCGGGACAATGGACTGGTTGGTTTATGGGTGATGGGGATGAGGTGGGGAAGAAGTTAAAACAATTAGCTGATAGTGAAAACGGGGAAGAAGAAATATATACATTTACTAAAAAGTTAAGAGATTGGGGTAAGAATTTTTATCAGTATTTTGAGCGAGAAAAGAAGTTAGGAAGGGTAATTTATGCTGGTGGTGATGATTTTTTAGGTGTAATTTATAGCAAAAATCCCAAGAAGCCGATTTCTGGATTTAGTGCGTTTGAGTGGTTAACGACATTGCAGAGTAAATGGAAGGAACACAGACAAGATATTAATGTGAGCGTTGGTTTTGTTTGGGTTGCAGGGAGCGTTCCTCAAAGGGATATTTTACAGCATTGTCGTCAAGCTCAGAAAACAGCCAAGAATTTAAATCGCGATCGCGTTACAATTCGAGTCGTGTTTAATAGCGGACAATATGTGGAATGGACTTGTCCTTGGGATTATTTGCATATTTTAACCAGTTATAAAGACCGCAATGATAACACTTATGCAGAATGGGAACGCAGAGATAGAGAAAGCAAGTACGAACCCAATTGGACTCATGTATTCAGCGATTTAGCTCAGCTTAAAGCTCGTCATGCTTTTGGGTTAGCAGAAAATCGTCGTCGCAAAAACGTTGATGCTGATACAGTTAATCAAAGCAAAATTATTGATAATCGTCGAGATTTTTTGAAGTTTTTTGATATTTATTTTCCCGATTGGGAAGAGATATTAAAAAAGAATGAAAAGTGGATTGTCGGAGCAAGTAATGATGCAAGTTCTACAAAACGAGCTTCATTGATGATTGATTGGATTGAGGATTTAATAACAATTGGTTGGTACTTATGTTCAAATACATCATCATCATTAAACCTTTAGGTTTTCTATATGGAAGTGCGGGAGCATTTCTTTCACCAGCAAACTTAGTTGGACGTTCGGGAGAGAAATTTCCTCCGAGTGCAGCAACGCTTTCGGGTTTATTTTTTAGTAGTTATTTAGCAAGGCAAGATACAACAGAAAAGGAAAAAAAATGTATTCATCAAGAACTAAGAGAAAATCTACATACAGCAGGACCATTTTGGGCTAAATCTAAATACGAACAGGACTTTTACGTACCAATTCCGTGGCACAGAATTATAGCTGGAACTAGAGAAAAAGATAGGGACGAATGGGTTTTAGATAAACATGGAAATTGGCAGCGTCAAAGAGAATATCAAGAAAAGGAAGATATATTAGAACCTGCTTTTAGCTGGCAAACCATCACATCTTGGGGTAAGAAAAAACCCGAATGTGCAACTCATCCTTGGGACTACGTATCTTTTCTTCATCCTGATATGAAAGAAGACGAACGTCATACAAAAGCAAAAGATGGTTTATTTTTAGAAAATGCCGTACAAATGCCAGAAGATACTTGTTTAGTTTATTTATCAACTCATGGATTAGAAGCTGGATGGTATCGATTTGGAGGAGAAAATCATATTGTAGAAATTGAATGTCAAGAAATTAAAAAAAAGGAAGTATTGCAGCTTTTAGAAAAGGAAATTAAACAAGCATTTGCTTTAATTACTCCTGCTGTTTGGGGTTCGACAAGATTTTCTTATCGCTGTCCACAGCATCCAGATTTTGATGGAGTCAAACTATTAACAGATAAAGCAATACCTCATCGGTTCGTGTCTAGTGGAAGATTGGGAAGAGGACGTTATGCTGTTCCAGCAGGAAGCGTATATGTATTAGAAAAACCCTTGAATAAACCTTGGAGTCAATTTAAAGAAGAAGATTATTTTCCACAAGAGGGATACAGTTTGAAAAAAATCGGTTGTGGTTTATGTTTACCGATAGAAATTTCAGGTTTAGCAACTAATCAAAATTAATTAGTTAAATCAATAAACAAACAAAACAGGAGTTAAATAATGTATCAGAAAGCTTGTGGAATTATTGAAACATTAGCACCAGTTCATGTTGGTGCAACAGCAGGAGAAGAAAACGGGAATTTAAACTTAATATTCCGCGACCAATTTACCCAAACGGGTATCATTAATGGTAGCTCTATTCGCGGTCGTCTTCGTGCTGATATGCGTCAGTATCGTACTTATTTAGAGAAGCCAGGAGAAACAATTCCCCCAGAGCTAAACGAAGAATTTTGGTATGGTAAAAAAGCCAAACAAGGACAACCGGATAGTACTACTGAAGCAATAGTAAAATTAGAACACGCTTCGATAGTTTGGCTACCTGTTTTTTGTCCGGGACAACCAATTGTGTGGGTGACTTGTCCTAACTTACTTAAAAGGTATAATCGCATATCTGGGCTAAAGAAAAAAGATAACGAAATTCCTACGAAATATACAGCTTCAAATCAGTTGTGGAATAAAGCTTTAGAATCGAAGAATAATAAATTTAAAGGTAAAAAGTTTCTTTTTTTCAACCTTGGTTTTTTGGAACTTAAAAGAGAAGCGGATTTATCAGCTTGGTTTCCTTTAGATAAAAATTTACCCGCAGTGGTTGTAGATGATAATGATATTGCAATGATTCATGATATGGGTTTGTATCGTCAAAGTAGAGTTGCATTAGAAGACGATATGAAAAAAGCGAAAACGGGGCAGTTTTTTAATACCGAAGCATTACCCGAAGGTACAATTTTAGCTTTTCCAATTGCAATTAAACCTCATGATAAAGATTGGGAATGGAAACCAATTCAGGGAGAAAAGAGCGGAGAAATATATCTTGGTGGGCTAGAATCGATTGGTTTTGGTCACTGTCATTTAACGATTAAAGATATTGATTGAAAAGGTAATTGGTAATTGGTAATTTGTAGTTGAAATTTGATAATTTTAATTGAATTTAAGGTGAAATTATGACTTGGAATTCTTATGAATTAGACGAAAAAGCACAGAATCTAGTACTCAAATATCGTGACAAAGAAGTTTTAAATGAATCCCACAAAATGCGCGTAACTTGTGCTTATGGCTTAGAGCGATTTTGGGGAGAACATTTACGATTAATTGATAAGAATAATGAGGATAAATTTAAAGGAGAATTTTGGTTAGATACTTGGAAAGAATTGATAGAAATAATGAAGGTAGCGGGAATTGAAGTTCCCAATGAAAAAATTCGTCATGATGGGAAAAAACTTCAAACAGAAGATATTAGGAAAATGTCCCAAAAATTATGGGATAGAGATAATTTTCCCATAGAACATCAAAGAGTAACTATCGCTGTTTTAACTCAATTTTGTGACAGTTTAGTTTGGTGGACGCAGCGATATAAAAAATCTAAAGATTGAAAATATACACGAAATAACTTTTTCCCCTCTCTTTATTAATAAGAGGGGTGAATATAATTCTTAATATGTCCCTGCGAGACACGCTATGCGTTCAGCTTGCTGACTCGTTAGAGTAACGTAATATGTCCCTGCGGGACACGCTGCGCTAACGTAATTATTGCACATAAAATTTACTCGGTGATTTGCCAAAAATCAAATATAAATAGTAGGAGAAATACTCGATGAATGATGAAAATGTACCGATGATGTTTCGCGCTCAAATTGGAGGAAGGTGTCAAATTCAGCGAGTTATTGACAAGCGTCGAGATGCAGACAAGCGTCAAGATGCAGAAAAATGGGTAGATGAATGGAAAGAAGTTTTTCCTAAAGATTCACTTCCTCAAGAAGAATGTTCTAATTCTCAGCAATCTGATAATAGAGCATTGGCTCGTGCCAAGCAAAATAATCAAGCTCTTGCACGTGTAAAACCAAGCCCAAAAGTATCGCAAAATAGCACTTTTAAATTACCAAAATTTGGTTCCCAAGTAAAAACATGGGAATACACAATTAACTGGAGATTAGTTTCCAACAGCGGACAAAATGAAGGTGTCATAGTTCCGATTATTGGTGCTAGGGGTTTTCCCTATTTCTCCGGTGCAAGTATGAAAGGTGCTTTTATCCGTGCTTGTAAAGAAATATATGGAAAAGAACAAGGGAAAATAGCAGCAGAAAATTATTGCGGTAAAAAGCTAGCCGATGGTAGTAGCGAACCGGGTATTTTACGCTTCCACGGTGCTTATCCGGTAAATATGAACTGGATGACAAAAAGATTAGTAGATATTGTCCACAGTCAACAAAACAAGCAAATAATTGAAGATAGTACCACAAATGCAAATTCCCAGATATCGCTTTATCAAGCTAAATTACAATTTGGAATTTCCAGCACCAAAGAATTAGAAGCGTCAGAATGGGAGAAAATTAAAAATATTTGGGAAAGAGCATTAGCAAATGGAATTGGTTCTAGAGTTAGTGCAGGTTATGGATATTTTCAGGAAGTAAATCATTTGAAACGTCCCCAGCAACTATTACAAATTAGACTCAAAGGACAAGGAGGAGTATCGCAATTAATTAGTAGAATAAAAGATCACAAAATATCTGAATTCCGTCCTAATATGTTCAAAGCAGTTTTACGAGGTCATACTTTACGATTATTAGGAGGATTAACAGATAAAGATACAGCCGAAGAAATTACTCAAAAATTATGGGGTGGATTTGGCAAAAATGACTCTAATGGTTCAATTGTCGGATATTTAGGAATAGACTTTGATTATCAATCTTCATCAATTATTCCTGATAATAATCCCGGACATTATCAACTTTCAGAAGGTGCTTTAAATATTTTTTGTATGCACCATAATATAGATAATACTAAAAGAGAAAAATTAATCAAAACTACTGAAGCCTTAGTGAAATTTTCTATGCTATTTGGTGGTTTTGGTAAATCTTGGCGGAGAATTTGTCATAAAGAATTTTATCGCGAATATTTTAACACACATAGTAATAAAGTCATTGGTTGTCATTGGGAATTTCTTGATGAATCATTATATTATCCCGTAGATAAACTTGAAGATATTACTAAATATATCAAAAGAACTCGTAATTTAATTCTTAGCTGGATACCGGAAGAAAAACGAAAAAATCATGATATTAATACGCAAATAAATACTTCAAAAATTACTTCAAAAAATACATCCCAAAAGACAACTACAAGTACACCCCAAAAAAAATCAAGTCTAAGTCAAATTCCTGTTCTACAACCACCACCGCAGCGTCCTAATCCTCCAGAAATAATACAAAACCAGCCAGTTAAAAATAAGTCAAATAATAAAATAAACCAAAAAATAAACCAAAAAATAAACCAAA
>JAYKJL010000145.1:0-48024 GCA_035285725.1 Nostocales cyanobacterium 94392
CCCGAAAACTCCTGTCTGTGTCCATCCATTGCCGTAATTCACCCCAGTTACGAATCAATGCCTCATGGACAACCTCTACTGTCTCTTGATTATCAGCATTACGACTTGTTACCACTAATCGCGCATCCGCTAACTGGTTTACTAATCCCCAGCTTGCTTGACTCAATTCGGCTTTAGTTGCCAATCTTCGCGTATCTTCCGTTCCTTCCCCTGGACGGACTAATTGGATAAAAATTCGCTGTACCTGTTCTTGCTCAGTTTTACTCAATTTACGATAATTTTCATCAGCATGACGAGCCAAGGCACCTTGTACTTCACCAATTTCCTTATAAGCTGCATGAGTTAACTGTTTACCTCTTCGCCGTTTCCACAATTCCGTTAATGCGAACTCCAAAAGAGGTAAATTTCCCGGTTCATCTTTCACGTCATCCAAAATGCGTTGTACTAACCCAGCTTCAAAACTCACTCCTAACTTGTCAGCAGGCTTTTCAATTACCTGTGTAAGTTCCTCACGGTTCATTGACCTGACTTTGATGTCAGTATTTCGCAACAATTCCCCAAATTGAGGATAAGAAAGAGCATTCCCTAAGAAATCTGCCCGCATTGTTGCAACTAGCACATGATTATATTGGGATTGAGCAGAGCAAGATTGAAAGCTGGCTAATAAAGTATCTAGAAAACTATGACGAATCTTATTATCCGCGCATAAAGTATAAATTTCTTCAAATTGGTCTGCAATCAACAAAACCCGATGATTAGGATGTTTTTTCTGGATATGGGAAAGTATATTAGGAAGAGTGATATCACCATTCCCCAAGGATTTTGCTAGCTTGCTAGTTTGAACTATCTGTGTAGTAGAATCGCCAGATGTATAAAGTGGAACTAACGCCTCAGCTAAAGCATAAAAAGGATCTGAACCTGGACGAAAATGAGTAAACAACCAATGACCTTCATTTTGTAGTTTTGGTACTAATCCAGCCAAAACCACCGAAGATTTCCCACTTCCCGACGCGCCCAACACGGGTATAAAATTACGGTTTTGAGTTGCTGCAAAAAGTTCTTGTACAAATACCTCACGTCCAAAGAAAACATCAGCATCATCGGGGCTAAAGTGATACAATCCGCGATAAGGGCAAAGGAGATTGTCATCAGCAGCATTAGTAGATTCAACAGGTATTACTGTTGTCTGTTCGCGGTAATAGTAATTGGTGATGGTAATAGTCGCAGTATTCCCATCACCAGTTTGAATAGCGCTACTATCAGCACTACCCCCAAGGCTGGCGCTGCGATTTTCTTCTGTCATCCTTGTCTCATTTATGAGTTCTGTACTGCTGGTAGAGGTTTAATCCGTCATACTAATATATAGGTGACAGTAAAAACAGCATATGCATTTAAATGAGTAAAGTTTAGTATATGGGATTACTCTGCAATAATTCTTTACTATAGTTGTAGTTGTAGGTTGGGTTAGACGTACGAAAAGATAATGATTAACCTTATAATTTATATCGCGTCGTAACCCAACATAAATTTTTGGATGAAGCGTGTTGTTTTGTTAGGTATTTTATATTGTTTTTAGTTGAATCATTTGGTTTAATCTCTAGATTATGTTGGGCTTCACTCCGTTCAACCCAACCTACAATATTACATTGACTACTAAAAAAAATAGGAGTCAGAAATAACTCCTAACTCCTAACTCCTAACAACTCCTAACTCCTAATATCCGCCTTCTTCTTCGTATTCTGGTTGTTTTTCTTTAACTTTCTTGGGAATAACAATTGGTTTTGGTGCTTCCTCTTCTTCCCAAGCATCTTTTTCTAAGTCGTCATCGTAGGTTTCGTAATTTTCTGTATATGCTTTGGTAGTATAAGGCTGGGGTGTTTGATAAGTATCTTTACCCGTTGCTTCGCTCCAGTTGTCATCTGGTTCTTCTTCGTAGCGGACGGTTTCTTCATAGGGACGTGCTTCCATGGCACGACGACGTGGTGCTTGTTCGTAAGCGTCGTCTTCCGTCCAAACTTCTTCTGCTACGGGTTCGGGACGACGAACTCTGGGCTGCGGTGCTTCTAAAGGTACTCCCGATGGTAGCTGGTTAGATGGTGCTACGGTACGGGGAGTAACATTGTAACCTTCTTCTTCACGTTCCCAAGGTGCTTTGCCGATACCCAAACGTTCTAGTACACCAACACTTAGTTGAGTTACTCGTTCTTCTGCTCCTTCAAATACTATCAGTCGATTGGGACCGACGCTGACTACTTCGTCCATTGATAGTTCGTAGGTACTAAGAATTTGGTCGGGTATTTGTGGTAGTCCTAAAGAAGCAATGACTATGGACTTAATGCTACCGTTAAGACCATCAAATTTAAAACCGCGTACTCTACCTAATACTTCTCCAGCTTCGGTAATTACTTCCCAGTTAACTAAGTTACTGTAAAGTTGGGTATCTATATCTTCAATTACGTCTTCGTTACCAACTAAAATCACGTCACCGATTTGGTCAACGCTGCTTAAATACATATATCGTGGTATTCCAGAAACGGAGATCAGGCTGTCTCGTAAACCAAGTGCCACAACCTCTCGTCTATCAATATCAACCCACAATTGATTGACAATGCCAAGCCTTCTCCCGTTGTCGCGGGTGATAACTTGAGTGTTTAAAATATCCGAGCGTCTAATAATTTGTTCAGAGGTCATTTTATACCGAGTCCCGATCTCGAATCCGGTTTATCTATACACTATTATTAACAGATCGATCAAGCAGATGTATTGTCGGTTTTTAACTTAATCCCTAAAACTTGTGTATAAGCTCCTCGGGCTTGGGTTACTCCGATTGTACGTTCGGCTGATTCTATCATTGGACGGCGTAAGCTTACAACTATAAATTGTGCTTGTTGTGCCTGTTGCTTAATCATTTTAGCTAATCGTTCTACGTTTGCCCCATCTAAAAACATATCTACTTCATCAAATGCATAAAATGGCGATGGACGATACCTTTGCAGGGCGAAAATAAAGCTTAATGCTGTTAATGATTTTTCTCCCCCTGACATGGATGCTAAGCGCTGTACGGGCTTTCCTTTGGGGTGTGCGACTAAGTTTAAGCCGCTGTTAAATGGATCTTCGGGATTATCTAATTGTAAGTAACCGTCACCGTCGGAAAGAACGGCGAAAATTGATTGAAAGTTCTCATTTACTGCGTCAAAGGCTTCTTTAAAAGCTCTTTGTCGTAAGGTAGTAAAGTTTTCAATTCTTAATAATAATTCAGTTCGTTCTGCTTCTAATGTTTCTAATTTTTCACTAAGTTCTTCTAAACGCTGTTGGGTGCGATCGTATTGTTCCAAAGCCAACATATTGACTGGTTCCATCGCTTGTAAACGTTTGGAAAGAGATTTTAATTCTTTTTGTAGTTCTTCTAAATCGACTTTTTCAGGTACTTCCGGTAAAGGATTGGGTAATTCTGTGGAAATTGTTTGTAGTTCTGCTAACACTCGTTCTAATTCTTCGCGGCGGTTTTGTTGGCTTTCTTGCAGCTTTTGTACTTCCCATTCCAATTGTTGTTGACGTAATAATAACTGTCGCAATTGTGCTTCTACTGCATCACGTTTTTGTTTTTCTTCACCTAAGTTAGCTTCCATTTCCTGGATGCGTTTACGAGTTTCGGCTAGTGCTGCTACTAATGTTGTTTCTTGTTCTTTAAGATGATTAATTTGATTTTGCTGATTTACTTGCTGTTGTTGGTATTCTTCAACTCGTCGTGTTGCATCAGTAATTTTTTCGTGCAATACTTGCTGTTGAACTTCGAGATTTTTTAATTTTTCTGCTTGTTCTCTCAAAGCTGCATCTTGCTGTTGTAACTGTTGTTCTTGACTTTTAATTGTTGCTTGAATTTGCTGCCATTCGCTCGGTGTTTGTGATTCTTCTAACTGGGCTAATTCATGACGTAATTGTTGTAATTGTTGCTCTTGGTTAGGTAATTCTCTCTCTAATATTTCCAGACGCGATTGAGCGGTATTTAAACGTTCTGTATTCTGAGTCAGTTGATTTATAGCATCTTCTACCCGTTTAGTTAAATTATTGACTTCTGTTTTTAACTGTTCTCGTCGTAACTGCTGTTCTCTTTTTGCTTGTCGGGTTTCCGTAAGTTGGGTAGATAATTCTTTTGTTCTTTCTTCAAGAGTATTGATTGCTTCGGTACAGCGTTGCAAAACTCGCTCGATTTCTACTAAACGGTTTCTTAAAGCTTTCACTTCCTCAGATTCTGTCGTCTCTACCGTACCAAAACGTAACGTCGATCGCTGTGTAACACTACCACCAGTCATTGCACCACTGGTTTCCAATAATTCCCCTTCTAAGGTAACAATGCGAAATTTTCCCAAATGATTTCTGGCTTGATTCACGGTTTCAAAGACAACTGTATTGCCGAAAACATAGGCAAACACATCATCGTAACGGGGTTCGCAATCAATTAAATTTACCGCATAATCGATAAACCCATTCGCGTTACGCAGGTTACTCGCTTCCGAAATACGTGGTGAGCGAATTTTATTCAAAGGTAGAAAAGTGGCTCTCCCGGCACGTTTTTGCTTGAGCAGTTGAATTCCAGCCGCACCAACGCTGTCATCTTCTACCACAATATGTCCCAAACGTCCACCGGCGGCAATTTCTAATGCTAGCTGAAAATTCGGTTCAACCCTTCCTAATTGCGCCACCAAACCGCAAACCCCAGGTAAACCCGATTGTAAAATAATCTGACTTGCATGGGTTCCCTGGGCTTCCTGTTGTGCTTGAGCTTGGGCTTCCAATTTATCAAGAGTTCGCTGTTTGTCTCTGAGTTCCTGTAACAACCGCTTTTGAGTTTGCTGCTGAATTTGTAATTCCTGTTCGGTTGCGGCTAAATTTTCCGCTAAATCTTGAATTGGTGTGATGTTGGAATTAGAATCGGTTTCAAGTTGATTTAACTGGGTTTGTTTTTCAACTAATTGCGGCTCTAAACTTTCCACTAACTCGGTTTGTTCTTGAATTTGAGTAAGTAGCTGACTATTCCTTTCCCGTAACTGCGCTCTTTCGCTACGTTGGGGTTCCAAAGTTTGCAGCACAGTTTCAATTTGACGGTTTAAATTCGTTTGCTGTACCACCCAAGCTTCCGATGCCGAAGCAATATTTGTCGCAGCTTCGCGAGATGCTTCTAAATTCTGCCCTATTGACTCCCGCTCTTGTTGTAACGATACGGTATTTTGGGTTTCTGCATCTTTCTGTTGGGCGAATTGTGTCAAAGAATCCTGATATTGTTGGATTTCCTGTTGAGTTTGGGTTATTTTGACAACTGCTTCCCCCAGAGATGTTTGTAATTCCCGTTGACGACGCTGAACTTGCTTGTATTCTGCATCTTGAGTTGCTAGCTCCGACTGTACCGTTAAAAGTTCTTCTTCACCCAAAGCTTTGACATGAGCATTTAATTGCTCAAGCTCTTGGTTTTTTTGCTCAATATTGCTGTTTACCACACCCAACTGCTGAGAATTTTCACTAAGAGTGCGATCGCCCTCTTGAATTTGCTGAGATAATCGTTCCTGATGTCCTTGTAAAGTCCGCCATGATAGGACAACTTCCCATTTCTGCTTTTCTAAAAACTCGGTTCGCAATCGTTGATATTTCTCTGCTTTGGCTTTATCCTGGGAAAGCCTTTCACACTGAGCCGTTAATTCCGTTTCAATAATCCGACAGCTATCTTCTTTCTCTTTGACTTCCTCTAAAGTACTTTTTGCTTGATTAATTTTTCTGTCAAAGGCTGCAACCCCCGCTAATTCATCGATAATTTCCCTTCTTTCGCGAGATTTCATCGAAATAATATTAGTTACATCCCCTTGCAGCACAACGTTATATCCTTCTGGGTTAATCCTAATACTGCTTAATTGTTCATGTAGTTCATTTAAGTTACAAGCAATGCCATTAATGTAATAACTTGATGAATAAGTCCCTTGTTTTGTCACCCTTAACCTGCGAGTAACACTCCATTCTTCACCGGGTTTAGCGCGAATTTGTTCGCGACGATTTCTAATTTCTTCCTCTTCTACTGCGGTTTTTCCTTCCCCATCAGGTTCTTCTTGCTCTTCCTCTACACAATCTTCCTGATTTTCGTCGGATTCTTCATCATCTACCACAACTGTAGAAACAATCGGCTGCTCATCAAAGGTATCAGCATCGTAATCGGACAAATCAAACGTCACCGTAACGCTAGCTTCCACTGTTGCACGGGACTTTGTTACCTGATTAGTATTAACTAAATCCGGCAGTCTGTCAGCACGCATACCCTTAGAACTAGAAAGTCCTAAACAAAACAACAGCGCATCAAGAATGTTTGACTTACCCGAACCATTCGGACCAGAAATCACCGTAAATTCCCGTAGCAACGGTACGGAAGTTGTACCACCGAATGATTTAAAGTTGGTGAGTTCTACGCGCTTTATATGAACCATAGGCGCTGGTTAATAAAGAGGATTGAAGTTCAAGTCTATCAGTCAAAGACTCTAATTAGTTAGGGAATTTTAATTATTGAATCATTTTGAGAATAGGGAATACAGACGCAGCACTGATAATACTACAATAAAATTAAAATCCTCGAACGATTGGCAGCAATAGTTATTAAAAGAGATGAAGATTTATGTTGAATTATTAATTCAGGACATATCTCTTGTAGGGTGTGTGACGCTTCGATAAATTTTGTACGTAGTTACAATACTTTTAGCGTCACGCACCATGTATACCAAAAAATGCAATTCCTCCTCTTTGAACTCAATTCGTCTTCAAAGAAACTCCCTATTTCCTATTCTTCTAGGAATAGCCGCAAGTGCCATATTTCGCTCGTAGGGTGCTGTGACACTTTGCTTGATTTTTAAGGAAATAATCAGGTTTTCGTGTCACGCACCAACCAGGATATTGTGACAATTGCGGCTATTCCTATTCTCCATATCAATCAATTTCAGTTATTAATAATTGCCACTCAATTACAACAGATTTAGAAATTTCTAAAATCTTCTTTTGTTTACCTAATAATGGTAAATATAATTGCAATGATTCTATTGTAGTTAATTTCGGTAAAACATTAGTTAAATTATATTCTCCAACATTTGGTGCTGGGGATGAGTCAGCAAAAACATCATCTGCACTGAATAATTTACCACCGGCTGTGATGATTTCTAATGAATGAGGATGAGCGAATTCAAACACACCAGGAAAGCCAACTAACCTTAACATTAAATCTTGTTTTGCACCGGGATTAATCTTTTTAAAAAGTAATACTTGCCAACTATATTTTTGTTTATCTTTGATGGATACTTGGGAATGATAACGTAAAATTCCTGGTGCATCTTGATGTTGGCGAAGCATGGCTGCGGATTCTTGAATATTTAATCCCATGCCAATGAATAATAAAATTATAATTACAAAACAGCGCCATAATAATTTTTTCAGCATTAGTTTGAAATTATAGAAATGAACTACCCACTTTTTCGGCAACCAGGAAGTGCAGGCTTCCTTATACTTAGTGTCCCAAATTTTTGATCCTGCACTGATGCAAAGCCAATAATCAAACCTTGAGCATTTCCCGCACTTCCACCACTTCCCCAGTCAAACTAAACGGACGCACCACAGTAATTTTCACTTTCACAACTTTACCTTTAAGCTCCTTAATATCCCCACTAAAGAAAGTCAGACGATTTCCCCTTGTACGTCCCATTACTTGGTTTTGATCTTTGGGATTCTCATCTTCTACCAACACTTCTTCGATACGTCCCATATAACGTTGCGATCGTTCAGCTGCTTTGATATTTACAAGCTGATTTAACCGCTGCAATCTATCGCTTTTGACTTCTTCGCTCAATTGTTCTGACCATTCTGCTGCTGGTGTATTAGGACGGGGTGAATATGCGGCTGTATTTAATAAATCGAAACCGATATCTTCTGTTAGCTGCATTGTTTTTTGAAACTGTTCTTCCGTTTCTCCGGGGAAAGCTACGATAGCATCCGCACTCAGTGAGGCATCTGGCATATACTCGCGAATTTTATCGATAATTCTACGATATTTTTCATGGGTATAACCCCGTGCCATGCGTTTCAAAACTTCATTATCTCCCGATTGAAAGGGTATGTGAAAATGCTCGCAAACCTTGGGTAACTCCGCACAAGCTTTAATTAATCTTTCAGTAAAATAACGGGGGTGAGAAGTAGCAAATCTAATTCTTTCAATACCCGGTACATCGTGAACGTAATAAAGCAAATCCGTCAAAGTATTCTGACGACGACCTTCTGGGGTTAATCCTGGTAAATCTCGCCCATAAGCATCAATATTTTGACCAAGTAAAGTAACTTCCTTGTAACCTTGTCTTCCCAACTCTTCCATTTCAGCCCGAATGGCTTCTGGTGTCCGCGATTGCTCCACCCCGCGCACGCCAGGAACTACACAGTAAGTACAGCGTTCATTACAACCGTAAATTACATTTACCCAAGCCGTAACCTTACTATCCCGACGCGGTTTGGTGATATCTTCCATAATATCCACCGGCTCGGTTGCCACAACTTGATTACCATCAAACACTTGATGTAGCAAATCCTGCAAACGGTTAGCGTGTTGAGGTCCCATTACCAAATCCAATTCCGGAACCCGTCGTAATAAAGTTTCTCCTTCCTGCTGAGCTACACAACCTGCTATCACCAAAGTTAAATCTGGCTTTTGGCGTTTCCGTCTTGCTTGTCTGCCCAAATAAGAATATACTTTTTGTTCAGCATTATCCCGGATAGAACAAGTATTGCAAATTACTATATCTGCATCATACTGGTCTTCCGACCACTCAAAGCCCATGTCTTCTAAGATGCCAGCCATGCGTTCTGAATCGGCTTTGTTCATTTGACAACCGAAGGTAATAATATGGTATTGGCGTTTGGTGGTCATTGGTAATTTTTTGTTTACGAATGTAGGATTTACAGATTTCATCTCAATTCTAATTAATAAAGTATCGCTTATCAGGTATCAGTCAAGAGATACACAATCAAATCTAATAAGACTTTGCAATGCAGCGTCTCTAGATTAATTATTATTCAACAGTTATCAGCTATCAGTTATCAGTTAAAAACTGTAAATCAATTGGGAGTCAGAGTCCCCCACTTCTAAAAGTGGTGTGTTTCAGTCGGGGTTAAATCCCCAACTGAAACCCGTCAGGACTGATAACTGTTGACTGTTCACTGATTTAACCATCTTTCCAAGTACCATGAAAACCGTGAGGAATCACACTCGGTAAACTCAATTTACAAACGGGTGGCTTATCTAAATAATCAGCATCAAATATCCACACTTCACTATTATCAGAATTACCATCATAGACAACTGTTAAAATCCAACCTTGTGCGTAAATTGGTTCGGAAGGATAAATGTTATCACTATTATCACCAAAGTTTGCTTCTATCAAAGCATCAGTTTGATGGTCGAAGCAAGCAATACTATTTAATATCTCTTGACTAATATCCGTACCTTCCTTAGCTGTAGAAAGATAGGTATATCGAGAATATTTACCGACATTTTGCTGGGGTACGATGGGAAATTCGCAATGTCTATCAAATAATCTTTCTATATTATTTACTTTACCAGTTTGCGGGTTTAAATTTATTCGTGTTAAAGTACTTTTTGCCGCAGTATGTGTTTCACCCGTTGCAACTTCTTTGAGATATTGATTGGTTTGAAAGTCTTGATAACTAGCGATATCAACAATGACTGCGCCACTATTATCTACATAACCGTTAGCAAAATGCCATTGAAACCAAGATTCGGTTTCACTACGACTGATAATATCTAAAGTATCACGGTCAAGAATTAAAATTTGAGTTCCTTTGCTTGGTTGCCATTCTAGGGCATCGCTATAGCAACTCAATCCTATTGCTGGCATCAATAAATTTAACCGCACTGGAGGAATAAAAAAGATTAAATATCCTCCCGCTAATACAAAATCATGTACTAAGGGTACTCCATCAACTTGATGTGCTGCTTTTTTAATAATCTTTCCTGTAGCATCGCTTTTATAAATATTAAGAGTTGCATTTAACCCAGGTGAAATCCCAAAATTAAAAATTTCTCCCGTATCAAAATCAACTTTCGGATGTGCTGAATATGCTAAATCATTATCCAATCCTCTTAAATCATCTTTCTCAAAAGTATCGAGATTATGTAAATCAAGTGCGTGGGGGTTGTCACCTTCCCATAATGCTAATAGTTTATCGGGTAACGCTAAAACCGAAGTATTTGCTGCATTTTTAATCGGTTTTAACCACTGATTCCAAATTGCTCCCGGTGCTGTCATCCCATAATTACCGTAAACCAATTTACCCGCACTCGCTTCTTGTTTAAATCCCTCGGTTTGTACATAACGGTAAACAGCTGATGGGTTATTCCCTGTCAAATGTACCGCAAGAATTGCACCATCACCATCAAACCAATGTCCTACAGAAATACCCCCACGCTCCAATCTTCCCGGACCGTTGCGATAAAAGGTACCATTTAGACTTGCGGGTATTTCACCATGAATTATTGATAATGGAGTTAAAGGAAATTCCCTAGCAGGTTTTTCTAAAGCTTTAGCCCAAGCTTTTTTTGCGGATTTTTGAATTGTTTGCATATTAAAATTATAGATTGTTTCTTAACCCTATTACTATCTAAATTTTACAAGTAATTCCTCACGAGATAATTGGATAATTAAAAAAAACTCTGCGTCCCTCGGCGCTTCCTTTGCCTGCCTCTGCGTTCAGAAATAGATAATTCCATAATTCCGATACCAACGGATTTGATATTCCCTATTGCCAATTACCCTTACTCGTAATAATTCTTTAAGCTAGTCATGAGATGATGTTTATTAATGATAAAGTTTGTGAAAGTATCTCAAATATATAAAGTATTATGTCACAACTAGAATATTTTTTATTAACTCGCGTTTTACTGCATTTCGATCAGAATGCTAGCGAAATTATCAGCGATATTTCTGCTGGGACTTTTAGTGATGATGGTAATCTGTGGGTTGGCTCTGATGAAATGGTTGGGGTTGAGCGTCTTTCTCCTATCGATTGTCATTATTATGGTAAACATCAACGGTTTTTGTTGAAGGATTACATAGACTTATTTGATGAGGATGAAATTGATATTGAAGGTATGGATTTTGCGGATGGTTATCTGTGGTTGACTGGTTCTCATAGTACTAAACGAAAGAAACCCAAAGGGAAAAATTTAGAAACCGATTTAGCAAGACTTGGGACTATTACCACCGACTTGAATCGTTTTATTTTAGCAAGAATTCCGGTTGTTAATGGTGAGTTAATTAAATCTTACGTTCCTGTTGAAGGGGAAACCCAAACAGCAGCTTGTTTACAGAAAATCGGTGAGCGCAATTTGTTGTTTGATGTGTTAAAAGAAGACGTACATTTACAGCCATTTATTAGTGCAAAAATACCTTCTAAAGATAACGGTTTGGATATTGAAGGTTTAGCGGTAGTCCCTAATAATCGCTTGTTTCTCGGTTTACGAGGACCTGTATTGCGGGGATTGGCTGTAATCTTAGAAATACAGGTAACAGAATCTGAACCTGGTGTTATGGTGCTTGAAGAAATCACCGATGAAGGGAGAAAATACAAAAAGCATTTTCTCGATTTGAATGGTTTGGGAATACGAGAATTATGTTTACAAGATTCAGATTTGATTATTTTAGCAGGACCGACGATGGCTTTAGAAGGAGAAATGGAGGTATTTCGCTGGAAAAATGCTGTCAATAATTCAAGTCACAGCGATAATATTCACCAACAGCATGAGGATGGCTTGTTTCCCTTGTTTGACTTACCTTTTACCATTGGTTCAGATCATGCTGAAGGATTAGCTTTATATCCCTGTTGGGGAGAAAAAAATAGCTTAATGATATTTTATGATTCTCCTAGCGATCGCCGTTTACGAGGAGATAAACAAATATTTGTTGATGTTTTTCAAATTTAGTTAAATTCCTCAACTATATTATCTTGCCCATTCTGCAATCGATTCAAATTGCTTTCCACAGTCTTCGTGTAAGGATGTTCCTTCCCTAACACAGCAAGACAAATATTTCGTGCTTGTTGAAAAATCGGTTCGGCTTTGGCTGTAAACCCTTGACAAAAATACATTTGTGCCAAATTATTTAAAGTCGTCGCCGTATGGGGATGCATTTCTCCAAAGTTGTTTTGACATATTTTTAATGCTTGCTCAAAAAGAGGTTCGGCTTGTTGATATTTTCCCATGCAGCAGTACAATGCAGCTAGACTATTCACAGTCTCAGCAGTGGTAGGATGTTGTTCTCCAAACATTTGAATACGAATTTGCACTGCTTGCTTAAAACAAGCTTCTGCGGTATCGTATCGTCTTTGAGATTTATAAATTAGTCCTAAATTGTGGAAACTTTCGGCTGTCTGGGGATGCTGTTCGCTCAGAATTTTACAATTAATCTGTAGCGCTTGCTGTAATAAATTTTCTGAAGAAGCATAGTTTCCTTGCTGATAAAGTAAGTAACCGATTTTGTTAAGTCTGTCAGCAACAGCAGGTGTTTCTTCAAAATAACTAATTTCCATGTTGACATGGCGATATTGTGTGAGAAAATCTACTGTATCGCATTCGCCACGGATGCGGGAAAGATTTATGATCGCAGTAATTAATTGTAGCGTTTGGGAATGTTTTAAACCAAGGCTGATTTTGACAATTTATCAGAAGGTGTTTGAAAAGTTTTGGGCGAATAAAATATGTCCGCAGGACATATTTTATTCGCCGGGGATGGTATTAATTTAGACTTTTCAAACATCCCCTAAAGCTCGTTTGTATGCTTCACTTTGTAGGATATTCAACAATTTTTCAACTGCTTTGACGCTGTATTCAAATTTTTCTTGTTCGCGTTTAGTAATTCTCCCACTGCCGACTGCCGACTGCCGACTGCCTTTCTTGGTAAACTTGGCTTGAGTAATCTGTAGATATTCCATATTTTGATGACATTCAAATATCTATAAAGCCTTCTGACTTAACTTTAACAGGAACGCAGATTATAAAGGAAAGCTAAGGTTAAACTTTGAGTTGTTATTTATACGACCAATTATATATATGCAAATTCTGGGATAGTTGTTAAGGCGTAGGGTAGCTTTCCTGATTTTTCACTCTCCAAAATCAAGTAATTTCTTTATATAAAATTATTAGTATTAAAGAGAACAGACAAAAAAATAAAAAGAAGTAATATTACTAAGAGATAAATTAAATACGACTTTAACTTCTCACTACGGAGGTAACAGGAAAGCCCTGTGAAACTCCTCCCACGGCTCTAAATAGTGAGATGAGTTAACAATAATGTAATTATTTGAAAACCTCCGAGATAGTTCAGCGATATAAAACTTTATACAGCACAGGATTCTTAATGTTGACAACAGGATTAACAAAGAAAGTAAAAGACTTACCAGAAGTAGGACAATCCTCCCTAGGGAAGCCCTCTCAAGGGGGAAAGGACAAAATAATTGAGAAGCTTGCCATTGCCGCATCTTTTACCAGTGAGCCTGTAAAAGATTCTCTTGACTTTTGGATGCAAGAAATAGGAATTTCCTGCTTAATTGAGTTTGCCCCTTATAATCAAATATTCCAACAGTTATTTGACAAAAAAAGCATTATATCACAGAATGAGCAAGGCGTAAATATAATTCTGATCCGATTTGAGGACTGGTACCAAGATGAGGAAACTTTTAAGGACAGCGTAGAGGAATTCTTGCTGGCTATGCAAGGTGCTACACAAGCTGGCAAAATTCCTTATCTAATTTGTATTTGTCCAGCTTCTCCTCAAGTACTTTTAGATAGCAATCGGGTGCAATTATATCGAGATACCCAAGCTGAGTTCATAGCTGAATTAAACAACATCAGCAATGTGTATGCGGTGACATCTGAAGAGTTGAATGGGACTTATCCAGTTGTAGATTATTATGACCCTTACGGGGAAGAAGAAGGAAAGATTCCTTATACTCAATCTTTTTTTTGTGCCTTGGGTACAATGTTGGCAAGAAAAATCTATGCTTTGCAAAGTTTACCTTATAAAGTGATTGTCCTTGATTGTGACAATACTTTATGGAGTGGAGTTTGTGGTGAAGATGGTGCAACTGGGGTGAAGATTAGCCCTCCATATGAAGCGTTACAACAATTTATTATTAAACAGCAGGAATCAGGAAAGCTGATTTGTTTGTGCAGCAAGAATCAAGAAAATGATGTTTTTGCGGTGTTTGAACAACATCCAGATATGTTATTAAATAAGCATCATTTGGTGAATTGGCGGATTAATTGGCAACCTAAATCTGAGAATTTGCAATCCCTTGCGGAGGAACTTAATTTAGGTTTAGATAGTTTTATATTTATTGATGATAACCCGGTTGAGTGTGGGGAAGTTAAGGCTAATTGTCCGCAGGTTTTAACGCTACAACTTCCTGAAGAATGCCAGCAAATTCCCCGATTTCTTCAGCATATTTGGGCATTTGACCAGATACAAGTAACTAAAGAAGATCGGAAAAGGACTCAACTTTATCAGCAAAATGTCCAGCGTCAGCATTTACATCAAGAGTCACTTACTTTTAGTGATTTTCTCGCTAGGTTAGGTTTAGAAATTGAGATTACCCAGATGAAACCGGAAGATTTATCACGGGTTTCTCAATTAACTCAACGTACTAATCAGTTTAATTTTACTACTATTCGGCGTTCAGAAAGTGAGATTCAACAACTTTGTGATTCTGGTATTTTAGAATGTCGAGTTGTTAGGGTTAAAGACAGATTTGGGGATTATGGTAAAGTTGGTTTACTGTTGTTTTCATCTAATGATGAGGTACTAAATGTAGATAGTTTTTTACTTAGTTGTCGGGTACTTGGTCGAGGTGTAGAGCATCAAATGCTTTCTTATTTAGGGGAAATAGCGCAACAAAAGGGATTAAGCAAAGTTAATGTTTTATATAGACAAACTCCGAAAAATAAACCAGCTTTAGATTTTCTTCAAGGTATTGGCGAGAAATTTGAGCAAGATGAATATAACCAGAAAAACAATAGTGGCTGGTTATTTCAATTTTCATCCACAGCTTTGACTGGACTAGTTTTTAATCCCAGTAAAAGAGAAACAGCAATTGCATCTCCACAGGATTTTCAACAGAATAATTCTCATCAAAGTAAAATTATAAATACTTCAGAGCTACAAGATTCTTCAGAAGTAGTTTCTTTCGAGTATATTGCTAACAAATTATATAGTCCTGAGCTAATATTGGAGGAAGTTTTATACCGACAACAACGTCAACGTCCGGAATTAGAAATAGGATTTGTTGCTCCTCGTAATTCTGTAGAGGATACTATTGCTAGTCTGTTTGCTAAAGTTTTAAAAATTGACCGAGTAGGGATTGATGATAATTTTTTTCAACTGGGTGGAGATTCTTTATCTGCTACCCAATTGATTTCACGATTGCGGGATGCTTTTCAATTGGAGTTATCTTTGAATCTTTTATTTGAATTCCCTACAGTAAGTGGCTTAGGGGAGAGTTTGTATGCGCTAAAAACTTCAATAGAAAATATCAATATGAGTTCTGTTAATGATAATCAAGAGGAGTACGATGAAGGTGTTTTGTAGGTGATTTAAATGTAGGCAAGGTGCGTGACACCACAAGTATTATTGTTTTCTACCGCAATTGCTTCTAGTGTCACACACCCTACAACAGCACAATACACAGTTCCCGGTGCGTGACACCACAAGTATTATTGTTTTGTAGCGCAATTGCTTCTAGTGTCACACACCCTACAACAATAACAACTAACAACTAATGAATATAGTTAAATTTTTATCTTATTTAAAAGGTTTAGGAATTAATGTCTGGGTTGAAGATCAACAGTTGCGTTATCGCGCTCCCAAGGGAGTAATGACATCAACCCTAAAGCAAGAATTAAGCGAGCGAAAAACAGAAATTCTGGCTTTTCTCCAAGAAGCTCATATTGCTAAACAATCCTCAAACACAGCAATAGTAGCTGTTCCCCGAAAAGGAGACTTACCTTTATCCTTCAGCCAGCAAAGGATGTGGTTTAGCTATCAATTAGATAGTAACAACCCTTTGTACAATGAAAGTTTCCAAGTGCAAATTACAGGGAAGCTAAATATCCCAGCTTTGGAGAAAAGTATTAATGAAATTGTCCTTCGTCACGAAGCTTTACGGACAAGTTTTCCGACTGTAGAAGGAAAACCCTTACAACAGATTAACCCTAGCTTAAGGGTACCTTTACCAGTAATTGACTTCCAAGGTTTATCCGAATATGAGTTACAACAAATTATTAGCAATGAAGCAAGGAAACCTTTTGACCTTAGCAATGATTCTTTGTTACGAACTACTTTACTACACCTTGATTCAGAATCCCATGTGCTGATATTAGTCATGCACCACATCATCACAGATGGTTGCTCAATGGGAGTGTTTTTTCAAGAATTATCTGCCTTTTATCAAGACGCGATATCTAAAGACGCGATATATCGCGTCTCTACAAGTTTACTAGAATTACCCATCCAATATGCAGACTTTGCAGTTTGGCAACGTCAATGGTTAACTGGGGAGATACTGGAAAGACAACTAAACTATTGGAAGCAAAAGTTAGCTTCAGTTCCACCATTGTTGGAGTTACCCACTGATAAATCTCGTCCTCCCGTACAAACTTATTGTGGGAAGATAACTCAATTTCAACTTGACCAAAATTTGACCAAACAACTACAAACCCTCAGCCAAAAGTCAGGAACAACTTTGTTTATGACTCTATTGGCGGCTTATAGTATTTTACTCTATCGCTATAGTGGTCAAGAGGATATTTGTGTTGGTTCTCCCTTTGCTAACCGCAACCGTCGAGAAATAGAATCATTAATTGGCTTTTTTGCTAATACAATAGTTTTACGTACCCAAATTAAAGATAATCCCAGCTTTGCTGAGTTATTACAACACGTACGACGGGTTGTAATAGACGCTCACGCACATCAAGATGTACCCTTTGAGCAAGTTGTAGAAGTATTACAACCAGAACGCTCTCCCAGTTACAATCCGTTGTTTCAGACGATGTTTGTACTGGAGAATTTTTCCATAGATACATTCGATTTACCTGATATTTCCTTGACTCCCCAGTTAGTAGAGCGGGGTACATCTCAGTTTGATTTAAGCTTGTCGATGTGGGAAACACAAGAGGGACTTAGAGGTTATTGGGAATATAATACTGACTTGTTTGAAAGTACTACGATTGCGAGAATCACAGGTCATTTGCAAACTTTGTTATCAGCGATTGTTGCGAATCCCCAGTCTATAATTAGTGAATTACCTATCCTCACAGAAAAAGAACAGCATCAGTTATTAGTTGAGTGGAATTCTAAGCAGAGTGATTTTCCTCATGACAAATGTATTCATGAGTTGTTTGAGTTACAGGTAGAAAAAACACCATTTGCGATCGCGGTGGAATTTGGCTCTCAAAAACTGACCTACGCACAATTAAACATCAAAGCGAACCAACTAGCACATCATCTACAAACTCTGGGTGTAAAACCTGAAGTGCTGGTTGGTTTATGTGTAGAGCGTTCTTTGGAAATGGTGGTGGGATTATTGGGAATACTCAAAGCTGGTGGTGCTTATGTTCCCCTAGACCCAAATTATCCCCCAGAGCGTTTAGCGTATATGTTAGCTGATTCTGGGGTGTCGGTGCTACTAACTCAACAGAAGTTAATCAATGCTTTACCTGAAAGTAGTGCAAAAGTAATTTGCTTGGATACAGATTCAATATGTAGAGACGTTATATGTAACGTCTCTACAGAGGTAAAATCGAATAATTTAGCTTATATAATTTATACTTCGGGTTCTACAGGAAAACCAAAGGGTGTAATGATAGAACATCAGTCTTTGGTAAATTTCATTGAAGCCGCAAAGATAGAGTATGAAATCAGTTCCAGGGATAGAATTTTGCAATTTGCATCAATTAGTTTTGATGTAGCAGCAGAAGAAATTTATACTTCTTTGACCTCTGGTGCAACAGTGGTATTACGCAGCGAGGAAATGATCGGTTCTATTGCTAAATTCCTCCGAAACTGCTGGGAGTTGCAGTTAACGGTATTAGATTTACCCACAGCCTATTGGCATCAATTAACCTCTGAATTAGCAACTACAAATCAAATATTACCGCCATCAGTACGATTGGTAATTATCGGGGGAGAAGCAGCATTGCCAGAAACATTGAATCTCTGGCAAAATTATGGGTCAAGCAAGCTCACAAAACCTCCCTTATTAATTAATGCTTACGGTCCGACGGAAGCAACTGTAGAAACAACAATATGTAAATTGTCCGAGTTGCGATCGCCTGACATCAAGGAACACTTACCCATCGGACGACCACTGAAGAATGTAGAAGTATACGTTCTAGATAAATACCTGCAACCAGTTCCTATTGGTGTACCGGGAGAATTGTATATTGGTGGCGCGGGTTTAGCTAGAGGTTATTTCAACCGTCCAGAGTTAACGACGGAAAAATTTATCCCAAAACCCTGGGATAAATCCCAAAGACTCTACAAAACTGGCGATTTAGTTCGTTATTTACCTGATGGTAATATTACCTTCATTGGTCGAATTGATCACCAAGTTAAAATTCGTGGTTTTCGGATTGAATTAGGAGAAATCGAAACCGCGATCGCCACACATCCCCAGATCAAAGAAGCTGTAGTTATCGTCCGAGAAGATGAACCAGGGAAAAAACGTCTTGTTGCTTATGTAGTAGAACAATCCTCAATCCAAAATAGATTGCGGGACTTCCTCAAACAGAAATTACCCGACTACATGATACCTAGTGTTTTTGTGACGTTAGATTCATTACCTCTTACCCCCAGTGATAAGGTAGACCGTCGCGCCCTTCCGGTTCCATTAGTAAATATTGATTCAGCGAATTTTGTTGCTCCCCGTACTAATACTGAAGAAACATTGGCTGTAATTTGGCAGGATGTCTTAAAGTTAAAACAAGTAAGTATTTATGACAACTTCTTTGAACTGGGTGGAGACTCTATCATCAGTATTCAAATTATCGCTCGCGCTCATCAAGCTGGTTTAAAACTGACACCAAAACAATTATTTCAATATCAAACTATTGCGGAATTAGCAACAGTTGCTGGTACAGCTACTAATAATCTACAAGCACAACAAGGTTTAGTGACTGGAGAAATTCCCCTCACCCCAATTCAGCATTGGTTTTTCGAGCAAAATTTTGCTCAACCCCACCACTTCAACCAAGCAATGTTGCTGGAAGTACCATCTAATATTAAACCAGAGTTATTGCAGCAGGTACTACAGCAGTTGTTGATTCATCATGATGCTTTGCGTCTGCAATATATCCAGCATAATTCTCAATGGCAGCAAATTAATGGCGATGCTAGCTCTTCTGTACCCTTCGAGGTTGTGGACTTATCAAATCTGACATCAGAAGAACAAAAAATCGCGATCGCGCAAAAAGCAAACGCACTACAAAGGGTACTAAATCTCTCTACAGGAAACTTAATCCAGGTAATGTTATTCCAGTTGGGTGTCTCTTCACCGGGACGTTTACTGATTATTATCCATCACCTCGCTGTTGATGGTGTTTCATGGCGAATTTTACTGGAAGACTTGACAACAGCTTATGACCAAATTTTGCAGGGAGTAAATATTCAATTAGTAGCTAAAACTACATCTTTTCAAGATTGGTCATATCGACTCCAAAACTACGCTCAAGAGCAAAAATTAAGATTAGAGTTAAAATACTGGTTGCAAAAATCTGATACTTTTGCTACTGTTTTACCTGTGGATTATGCTTATGAAAAATCTGCCAACACTGTCGGCAGCAGCAAAATTGTATCTGTATCCCTGAGTAGGGAACAAACTCGCAACTTATTGCAAGATGTGCCCTCAGTTTACAACACCCAAATTAATGATGTATTGCTTACTGCCTTAGTGCAAACCTTTGCTCAGTGGGGTGGTTGTAATTCTTTACTCGTTGACTTAGAAGGTCATGGAAGAGAAGATTTATTTGAGGATGTGGATTTATCCCGCACCGTAGGGTGGTTTACTAGTGTGTTCCCTGTCCGATTAAAACTAGAAGACTCGATCCATCCTGGAGAAGCTTTAAAGTCAGTTAAAGAACAACTGCGAGAAATTCCCCAACGAGGTATTGGTTATGGAATTTTGCGCTATCTCAGTGACGATCAGACTATCCGCGAACAATTACAAGCACTTCCCCAAGCCGAGATAAGTTTTAATTACTTGGGTCAATTTGACCAAACACAGTTCGGTGATGGGTGGAAATTTGCTCAAGAGTCGAATGGTGAGATTCATAGTCCTTTGGGACAGCGCTCTCATTTATTGGAAATAGATGGGTTAATTATTAACGGTAGACTGCAATTGGATTGGAGGTATAGCCAAAATATTCATAGACAGTCTAGCGTAGAAAATTTAGCTAATTATTATCTACAAACTCTAGAAGCAATTATTGCTCATTGCCTGTGCAAAGAAGCAGGAGGATATACCCCTTCAGACTTCCCTGAAGCAGGATTAAGTCAAGATGAGCTTGATGCATTGCTGTCAATCCTTGATTAATAAAGTCAGCCTTCTTACTGTAAGCCCCTGTCTAATCGCTGAAGTCCTCTGAGGACTAGTACTTGACCAAATAAGTTTTAAGGGGTAACTAACTAACTTCTAAGCTTATTCTCTCTTTCTCTTCCTCTGCGCTCTCTGCGCCTCTGCGGTTTTATTTAACCCAGCAAAATTAATGGGACAGACCACTAGTGGAGTATTTATTGATATCAAATTGGTGACTTCAAAATTTAAGTATGAAGCTGTTAGCACCGTCTGCGAGCGCGAAAATCCCTATATTTCTCAAAAAATAACTGGTAACTGAAATGACACTTAACGTTCCAGAAAATAAAAATAAAAATATTGAATCCATTTACTCGCTTTCTCCAATGCAGGAAGGTCTACTCTTCCATACCCTTTACGAAGGAGAATCGGGTGTTTACTTCGAGCAACTGAGCTTTAATCTGAGTGGAAACTTAAATGTTACTGTCTTTGAACAAGCTTGGCAACGAGTAGTGGAACGACATCCAGTATTACGTACTCTTTTTGTATGGGAAAACAGTAAAAAGCCACTGCAAGTAGTACGCAAAAAGGTAAATCTACCTTGGACTAATTATGACTGGCGAAATTTATCAGCAGTTGAGCAAGAAGAAAAATTCCAAATCTTTCTAGAAGTAGATAGAAATAAGGGTTTTGAACTTGACAAAGCACCACTGATGCGGAACACCTTAATTCGATTGAGCGAGCAAACTTATAAATTTATCTGGAGTTCTCATCACCTATTAACGGATGGTTGGTGTCTACCGATTATCCTTAAAGAGGTCTTTGCTTTTTACGAAGCATTGAATAAAGGCGAAGATTTATACTTACCTTCTCTCCGTCCCTACAAAGACTATATTAATTGGCTGCAAAAGCAAGATTTCTCTACAGCAAAAGCATTTTGGCAACAAACACTCCAAGGTTTTACTGCTTCTACTCCCTTGGTTGTAGACCAATTGGTACAGCTTTCTTCACCACATAAAAGCACTTACCAAGAACAGCATCTACGATTATCAGAAAAGACTACCAGCGCTCTCAAATCTTTAGTAAAGCAACATCATCTCACCCTTTCTACCTTATTGCAAGGAATTTGGGCATTGCTACTGAGTCGTTATAGTGGTGAGTCGGATGTAATATTTGGCGCTACCGTATCCGGTCGCCCTCCCACTTTGTCCGGTGTAGAATCTATGGTTGGGCTATTTATTAATACCTTACCTGTACGTGTGCAAGTGTCGGGCGATACAGAACTATTTAAATGGTTAGAACAGTTACAGTCACAGCATTTGGAACGAGAACAATATTCATGGTATCCCTTGGTCGAAATTCAGCGCTTCAGTGAAATACCTGGGGGAAGACCTTTATTTGAAAGTATTGTAGTGTTTGAAAATTATCCTGTAGGTTCTTCCTTACTAGAAGACACAGCAGGTTTAGAAATTGACCAAATAAAATCCTACGAACGCACAAATTATCCTCTGACATTGGTAGTAATACCAGGTGAAGAATTATTAGTGCGAATGCTTTACGATTGTAGTCGTTTCGATGCAGATACTATTACTAGGATGGGGAATCACTTCCTGACTTTGTTAGAGGGAGTAGTTATAAATCCAACAAGTCAATTACAAGACTTATCTTTGATAACTGAAGTAGAACGACATCAGTTATTGGTGGAATGGAATCACACCCATACAAAATATCCCGACAAATGTATTCATCAGTTGTTTTCAGAACAAGTACAACGCACTCCTCAAAACATAGCGCTACAGTTTGATTGCCAAACATTAACTTACGAACAATTGAATAATCGCGCTAATCAGTTAGCAGATTATTTAATTACTTTAGGTGTCAAACCAGATGTGTTAGTTGGTTTATGTGTAGAGCGTTCACCAGAAATGGTTGTGGGGTTATTAGCAATTCTGAAAGCTGGTGGAGCTTATGTACCTTTAGATCCAAGCTATCCTCAAGAACGCTTGGCTTATATGTTGAGTGATTCTCAAGCGTCGGTGTTGCTGACTCAAAATTCATTTCTCGACTATTTACCCAAACACGAAAAAGTAGTCTGTTTGGATAAAGATATGATTACAGTTCCCTTTCTGAAGGAAATATCTAATATATCTACAGATGTAAAACCGGAAAATTTAGCTTATGTAATTTACACTTCTGGTTCAACTGGTAAACCCAAGGGAGTGGCGATGAGTAACCGTTCCCTAGTTAACTTATTAATGTGGCAAATTGAAAATGGAATTGCGAATCGGGATGCTAAAACCCTGCAATTTTCACCGATAAGTTTTGATGTCTCCTTCCAAGAAATTTTCTCTACCTTGTGCGCTGGTGGGACATTAGTTTTAATTCCCGATGATGTGAGACGAGATGCGATCGCTTTATTAAAGTTACTCACAGAACAAAAGATTGAAAGATTATTTCTACCTTTTGTTGCTTTACAGCAGTTAGCTGAGGTTGCTGCTAGTAGCGATTATTTACCTGTGAGTTTACGGGAAATTATTACCGCAGGTGAACAGTTGCAAATGACAACTGCTCTGACTAACTTTTTGACAAGGCTCCCTAATTGCACGCTCCAAAATCAATATGGACCATCAGAAACTCATGTAGTCACAGCTTTTACCTTAGAACCGAATGCTGATACTCAAAAATTTTCAAGCCTTCCTCCCATTGGTCGTCCTATTGCTAACACACAGATATACATTCTCAACTCTGATCTCCAACCCGTACCCATTAATGTTCCAGGAGAACTATATATTGGGGGTGTTGGTTTAGCATCTGGTTATCTAAATCTTCCAGAATTAACCAAAGAAAAATTTATCCCTATTCCCTCCTCACTGCTCCCTGCTCCCTGCCCCCTACTTTACAAAACAGGTGATTTAGCACGTTATTTACCTGATGGTAATATTGAATTCCTGGGACGAATTGATAATCAAGTAAAAATACGAGGTTTCCGCATTGAGTTGGGAGAGATAGAAACTGCACTGACAGCACATCCACAAATATCGGAAGCAGTAGTTATGCTTCGAGAAGATGAACCAAACAAAAAACGTCTTGTTGGCTATATCGTAATCCAAAATCCCGGACAGTTGCTCATGGGGGAGACCCCCAAGACCGCACTGTCCTCAAAATCTAAAATCCAAAATATATTACGGGACTTTCTCAAACAGGAATTACCCGAATACATGGTGCCTAGTGTTTTTGTATTTTTAGATGCTTTACCTTTGACTCCTAGCGGTAAGATAGACCGTCGTAGACTACCTGTTCCTTCTGTAAGCCATGACCTAGAAAGTTTTGTCCCACCCCGTACTCCTACTGAGGAAAATTTGGCACAAATTTGGCAGGAAGTTTTAGGATTAGAGCAAGTAAGCATTCACGATAACTTCTTTGAATGCGGAGGACATTCTTTACTCGCAACTCAAGTAATTTCGCGGTTGCGCCAGAATTGGAAAATAGAATTACCCCTACGTCGTTTGTTTGAAAAACCGACTGTAGCTCAACTAGCTGCGAGTATTGACCTTCTGCTGTCAACAGCGCAAAAACTCACAGAAGCATCTCCTAGCCATTTATTAGAAAACCAAGAAGAACGGGAAGAAATTGAACTGTGAAAAACATTGAAGAATTTTTGTTAGACCTTTCCTGTTTAGATATTAAGCTATGGGTCGAATCAGGTCGTTTGCGCTGTAATGCACCGAAAGGAACACTAACACCAGAAATACGTACCCATTTATCTGAGCGTAAAGCAGAAATTATTAATTTCCTGCAACAAATTAATCTCAATTCAAACTCTAGTTTTGAGTCTATTAGTCCGGTTCCCCGCAACCAAGACCTACCTTTATCCTTTGCACAACAGCGATTATGGTTCCTTTATCAACTGGAAGGGGGAAACAGTACCTACAATTTACCCTTAACACTAGAAATTACTGGCAATCTGAATATTGCAGCCCTAGAACAAGCAATTAGAGAAATCCTGCGTCGTCACGAAATCCTGCGTACCCATATTGTCATAGTTAATGACAAGCCCATACAGGTAATTGACCCAGAAATCGATTGCAATCTAGAATTAATTGATTTACAGGGTTTACCATCCGCTTCCAAATTAACTACCGTAAAACAATTAGCCACAAAAGAAGGTGACAAACCCTTTGACCTGATCAACTCTCCTTTGGTGCGTTTCCATCTCTGGAGACTGAGCGAACAATCCCACGTATTGGTGATAAATATGCACCACATCGTTTCTGATGGCTGGTCAATGGGAATTTTTATGCAGGAGTTGTCCGCTTTCTATCAAGCTTTTACTTATGGAAACGCGACAAATATCTCTACAGTTTTACCGGAATTATCTATACAGTATGCAGACTTTGCCGTTTGGCAGCAACAATATTTGCAAGGTGAAATTCTCGAAAAGCAACTGAACTACTGGAAGCAACAGTTAGCTGACGCACCACCATTGTTAGAACTACCTACAGACCGTCCCCGTCCCCCAGTTCAGAGTTTTCGCGGTGGTGTTGTAGAATTTCAACTAGATTCAGATTTAAGTGCCAAGTTGAAAATCCTCAGTCAAAAGTCAGGAGCCACGCTGTTTATGACAATGCTGGCGGCTTTTGTAACTTTACTTGAACGGTATAGCGGTCAGGATGATATCTGTATCGGTTCTCCCGTTGCTAACCGCAATCGTAAAGAGATAGAATCATTACTTGGGTTTTTTGTCAATACTTTAGTCTTGCGATTTCAGCTAGGTGAAAATCCCAGTTTTTCCGATTTACTCAATCAAGTCAAAAAAGTAGCTGCTGATGGTCAAACTCATCAGGATGTACCTTTTGAGCAGGTGGTAGAAGCATTACAGCCAGAACGAAATCTCAGTTATAGTCCTTTGTTTCAGGTGCTGTTTGACTTGCAGTATGACTCAAGGTCACAACTCGAATTCCCTGGTTTAACTGTAACTCCTTTACAAACAGAAATTGTTACCTCAAAATTTGATTTAAGTTTAGTAATAGAAGATACAAGAAATGGTTTGAGAGGTTGGTGGGAATACAGCAGCGACTTATTTAATGTAGATACCATTAACAGGATGACTGGTCATTTCCAAACCTTATTAGCAGCTATTGTTGAAAATCCTGAAACACCAATCGGTACATTACCAATACTGACACAAAAAGAGCAGCATCAATTGTTAGTGGAATGGAATTCTACGAAGAGTGATTTTGCTGAAGACAAATGTATTCATGAGTTGTTTGAGTTACAGGTAAAACGCAATCCTGAAACTATAGCGCTAGAGTTTGGTTGCGAAACATTAACTTACGCACAATTGGATAACCGTGCAAATCAGCTAGCAGATTATTTAATAACTTTGGGAGTAAAACCAGATGTTTTAGTAGGTTTATGTGTAGAGCGTTCTGTGGAAATGATCGTGGGATTATTGGGGATATTAAAAGCTGGGGGTGCTTATTTACCCCTTGATCCCAACTATCCCCCAGAACGTTTAGCTCATATGGTGGATGATTCTGGGGTGCCGGTGCTACTAACTCAGCAGAAGTTAGTCAATTTATTACCTAAAAGTAAAGCCAAGGTAGTTTGTTTTGATAGTGACCTGATTTTTACAGACGGGATATATCCTGTCTGTACAAAGGTAAAGCCAAATAATTTAGCTTACATAATTTATACATCTGGTTCTACGGGGAAACCGAAAGGAGTAATGATTTCCCATTCTTGTGTAGTTAACCACGCAACCAGCGCGATCGCAGAATATGGTTTGACTAATTGCGATCGAGTATTACAATTTGCTTCCTTCAGTTTTGATGTATCAGCAGAAGAAATCTTCCCCACCTTATTAAGCGGTGGAACCTTAGTAATGCGCCCTAGAGAAATGTTCAGTTCTTTTGCAGATTTCTCCAGATTTATTCAACAAAAAAGCTTAACAGTTGTCAATATACCAACACCATACTGGCAAGAGTGGGTTTTGGAAATATCTCAAGGTAAATCTAACGTACCCTACAACCTGCGCTTGTTAGTTACAGGTAGCGAACAGGTAATACCCGAACGACTAGCTTTATGGCAGCAATTGGTTGGGGATAGGGTAATGTGGGTAAATGCTTATGGTCCCACAGAAGCCACTATTACAGCTACAGTCTATAAACCACAATCATCATCAAAGCATTCTTATACTAATGGAGTATCTATTGGTCGTCCCATAGCTAATACACAAATTTATATCTTAGACAAACATCTCCAACCAGTTCCGATTGGTGTACCAGGAGAACTACATATTGGTGGTGTGGGTTTAGCATCTGGTTATCTCAATCTTCCAGAATTAACAAAAAATAAATTTATCCCTATTCCCTACTCCCTACTGCCTACTCCTTGCTCCCGACTTTACAAAACAGGTGATAAAGCACGTTATTTATCAGATGGTAATATCGAGTTCTTGGGTAGGATTGACAATCAAGTTAAAATTCGTGGTTTTCGGATTGAATTAGGGGAAATTGAAGCTCTGTTAGCTCAACATCCTCTAGTTCGAGCATCTGCGGTAATTGTCCGAGAAGACCAACCCGGAAACAAACAAATTATCGCCTATATTGTCCCAAATCATCAACCCTCAATCCAAAATCTAAAATCTAAAATCCAAAATCAACTAAGGGGTTTCCTTAAACAAAAGTTACCCGATTACATGGTTCCTTCCATATTTGTGATGTTGGAGGAATTACCTTTAACTCCTAATGGTAAAGTAAACCGTCGCGCTCTCCCAAAAGCGTCTATTTCTCAATCAGATAATTTTGTTAATCCTCGGACTGATACAGAAAAAACTGTAGCCAAAATTTGGAGTGATATCTTAGGTGTCAAACAAATAAGCATTCACGACAATTTCTTTGAATTGGGAGGACATTCCCTACGTGCTACTCAAGTAATTTCCCAGTTGCGGGAAACCTGCAAATTAGAGTTACCTCTACGTTACTTGTTTGAAGAACCAACTACTGCCGGATTAGCAGAATTAATTGATAAAATTATCGCACAAGATAATTCTGCTAAAATCACCACAAATACAGAAGAAGATTTCCGTAAAGATGCTGTTTTAGAGCCAAATATTCGACCCCAAAAATTATCTTTTGATGGGAAAAGTCAGCCTCAAAATATCTTATTAACTGGAGCTACTGGGTTTGTCGGAGCTTATTTACTCCATGAATTATTAGAAAAAACAGAAGCTAATATATATTGTCTTATCCGTTCTCAAAATCTAGAACAGGCTACACAAAAGCTACAAAATAAGTTGAAAATATATGGTATTTGGGACAGAAATAAAAATACGAGAATTATTCCGATAGTGGGAGATTTATCGAAAAAACTTTTGGGACTTTCTTCATCCCAGTTTAACGATTTAGCTAGTCAAATTGATGTTATTTATCACAATGGTGCGTGGATAAATACAATTTATCCTTACTCTGTACTCAAACCCAGCAACGTTTTAGGAACTCAAGAAATTCTTAGATTAGCGAGCGAAATTAAACTCAAACCCGTACATTATATTTCCACCACCTCTGTTTTTTCAGCTATTGCTTATTCCCAAAACAATTGTATTTTAGAATCAGACCCATTAGATCAAACAGAAGGTCTTGAAAATGGATATTGTCAAAGTAAATGGGTAGCTGAAAAATTAGTCATGGAAGCACGAGATAGGGGACTTCCAGTTAGTATCTACAGATTAGCCAGAGTCACAGGACATAGCCAAACTGGCATTTGTAACACAGATGACTTGTTTTGTAGACTAATTAAAGGTTGTATACAAATGGGAATTGCACCCCAAATGGATGATGCTTTAGATAACTTGACACCTGTTGATTATGTAAGTAAGGCTATTGTCCATCTATCACAACAAAAAGAATCTTTAGGGAAAGCATTTCACTTGCTTAATCCCCACCCTACCCCCATGAACGAACTGTTTAACTTGATTCCAACTTTAGGCTATCCTCTAGAACAAGTTCCCTACCAACAGTGGTTAGAGCAACTGATCAAAGAGTCACAGTTAGATTCAGATAACGTTCTTAAACCATTGCTACCTGTATATTCTCAAAACACAACGGATTCAACACCAGAACCAGAATTTGACCTCACAAATACTCACCAAGGTTTAGCGGGTACAGATATTATATTTCCTTCTATGGAACTACAACTACTAGAGACTTATTTTTCTTACTTTATCAAGAGTGGTTATTTAACTGCTCCATTATCAACTAATCAACTTACAGCACTTTGTAGGTAAATGAAGTACAATTCCTAGACTAAAACTCTTGTGGGATGGGCTTCGCTTGCCTCCTTCAAATATACTTTACTCAAATAAAATATGCTGTACCTTTTGTTGTAAATAGATTTGATTGAGTAAAAGCAGTTTATAAATATGTTTTTATTCAAAATTTTTATTTATTAACAACTAATAGCTAACAACTAATATGATCGAAATTAGAGAAAAATCACCTACACAAGGAGTACTAACAGTTATCCAGGAAATGAGTATTTTTATACTCATTTGGTTTGGACAAATTGTTTCTGTAACAGGCTCTGGATTAACCAACTTTGCTCTAGATGTTTGGGTTTATCAAAAAACCGGGTCGGTGACTCAGTTTGCACTCTTAGTGCTGTTTAATACCCTTCCTTTTATCCTGGTTTCTCCCATAGCTGGAGTATTAGCTGACCGTTTCAGTCGCCGTTGGCTAATGATTATTAGTGATTTATGTGCGGGTTTGTGTACCTTAACCATAGCATTGCTATATATTAGCGGTCAGCTAGAAATTTGGCATATTTATATTGCGACTGCTGTTAGTAATGGTTTTCTGGGTATCCAATGGCCTACTTATAATGCTTCTGTCACCTTACTTGTACCAGAAAAACACCTTGCTCGTGCCAACGGTATGAACCAGTTAGCCGATGGTTTTGCTCGACTAACTGCCCCTGTCCTCGCAGCTGCACTGTTAAGTATTATCCATCTCAAGGGCATTATTTTGATCGACTTTTCGACGATGCTCTTTGCTCAAATTTTCCTGCTAGTACTCCCATTCCCAGAAATTAACAACAGTGAAAGCATCCAAGACAGCGAAGAATCAGCAAAAATGTCATTCCTAGAGGAAGTTTCCCAAGGGTTTAGTTATTTGTACCAACGTCCTGGACTACTAGCAGTGCTGTTGTTTACCATCATCATTAACTACCTTGTAGGAGTATTTGATGTTGTTGTCATACCCCTAGCCCTATCATTTAACTCAGTAGTCATTGCTGGTACAATCTTTTCTATCACTTGTTCTGGTATTTTGGTGGGTGGTGTTGCTACCAGTATTTGGGGTAAGTGGCAAAGTTACATTCACACCATATTTATCAGTACTATCCTTGCGGGATTTTTTATTTTAATTGCTGGTTTGCAACCTTCCCTATACTTGTTTACTGCTTTTGGGTTTCTCTTCTTCCTAACTGTACCTGTTATTAATAGTTCTACTTTCGCAATCTTACAAAAGAAAGTTAGTGCCAATATACAAGGAAGAGTCTTTGCTTTACAAGGAGCGATCGCAACTACCTGCTTGTCCCTTGGCTATGTCAGTGCTGGTTTTTTAACCGACCATGTTTTTGAACCTTTAATGACATCCAATAGTCCTCTGGCTACTACTATCGGACAAATTATTGGTACTGGAACTGGTCGTGGTATAGGACTCCTATTAATTCTCATCGGATTTCTAGTAATTTTACTGACCTCAATTGCTTACCTTTACCCGAAGCTAAGACTCGTGGAACAGGAACTACCCGATGTGAATATAATTCGTAATTCGTAATTCGTAATATCTCCCTCCGGGAGACGCTACGCGTTCAGCGCGGCACGACTCGTTAGAGTAACGTAATTCGTAATTAGGATTCCGCATAAATAAAATTTACGGGCGTGATTCCGAAAAATTAATCAAATCAGAAGTCGGGTTTTGCTCGCAATTTGTAACCGTGTTACAGATACTTGTGCTAAAAACCCGACTTCTATTAAAAATCTATTTCCCCGTCACGATTTTACAGTTCTACAACTGCTTCACTTCAGAGACTAACTTACCTACCATATCTTTAGCGCTACCAAAAAGCATCGAGGTTTTATCTTTATAAAACAGGCTATTATCAACACCTGCAAAACCTTTACTCATACCGCGCTTAATTACAATCGTTTGTTTAGCGCGATCGACTTCTAAAATAGGCATACCATAAATCGGACTATTTTTATCGCTTCTGGCAGCTGGATTGACTACATCATTTGCCCCAATAATCAAAGCAACATCAGTTTGTTCAAATTGGGGATTGACATCTTCCATATCATAAAGTTGTTCGTAGGGAACGTTTGCTTCAGCAAGCAACACATTCATATGTCCGGGCATTCTTCCAGCTACCGGATGAATGGCATACTTAACATCTACACCCATCCGCTCCAATTGGTCAGCCAACTCGCGAACACCATGCTGTGCTTGAGCAACAGCCATACCGTAACCGGGAACAATGACCACAGAACGAGCATAACCCAGCATCATCGCACCTTCTTCTGGATCAATGCTGCGAACAACTTGATCAGTTGCACCACCAGTAGCACCAGCAGCACCACCACCATCTGTACCAAAGGCACTAAATAATACACTGAACAAAGAACGGTTCATTGCCTTACACATAATTTGCGTGAGGATTAAACCGCTTGCTCCCACCAAAGCACCGGCGATGATTAACATATTGTTCATCACCACAAAACCAGCAGCAGCAGCAGCCAAACCAGAAAGCGAGTTCAACAGCGAAATTACTACCGGCATATCCCCACCACCGATAGGGATAACGAACAATACACCTAGCAGTAATGAAACTCCTACTACCCCTAAAAATACGGGTAAATTGTAAGGTTCTACAATTAAAAATCCACTACCGACAATATAGGCAACCAACAGCAAAATATTAAAAGGCTGCTGTAAAGGATAAGTAATCGGCGTACCTTTGAGAATACCTTGCAGTTTAGCAAAGGCTACCGTACTGCCCGTAAAGGTGATACCACCGATAAATACATCCAGCAGCATGGAAATATTTACATCCAAACCAATCGGTTGAGAAGTTTCCAATAGCCGCCAAAATTCTGCAACCGCTACCAAAGCAGAAGCAGAACCCCCCAAACCATTGAGTAAACCTACCATTTGGGGCATTTGCGTCATCTGTACCGTATAAGCAGCAACAGCCCCGATAGCGGAACCAATTGCTAAACCCAACAGAATCATTTGATAATTCAACACCTGCTGGTTTACCAGAGTTGCGGCGATCGCCAACAACATTCCTACAGCGGCGATCACATTACCGTTTCGTGCCGTAGCAGGTGAACCTAACTTTTTTAAACCCAGAATAAACAAAGACGCAGCAACTAAATAAGTTAACTGAATCCCAGTTGGCAGAAAATCACTCATAATTTTGTTTGATAGTTGATGGTTGATAATTGATAGTTGATGGTTGTTGGTTGTTGGTTGTTGGTTGTTGGTTGATGGTTGTTGGTTGATGGTTGTTTATCTACTATCCACCATCCACCATCCACTATCCACCATCCACCATCCACTAACCACTAACCACTAACAACTAACTAACTTGCTTTCTTCTTGAACATTTCCAACATTCTATCGGTGACGAGGAAACCACCAACAACGTTAATAGTTGCGAGTATCACCGCAGTCAAACCAAGAATTACTGAGATATTGGATTCCTTTGCACCAGCAGCCACAATTGCCCCCAGTACTGCAATACCAGAAATTGCATTGGAACCAGACATCAAAGGTGTGTGTAAAGTTGGCGGTACTTTATTAATGACTTCAAATCCAATAAAAGAAGCCAAAACAAACACAAATAAAGCCGCAATTAATGCTTCTGTCATTTCAAAAAAACTCCCATTAAATCAGTTAACAGTTAACAGTTATCAGTTATCAGTAAACTATTAACTATTAACTGCTAAAGCTTGTAAAGCATCTTTTACTCTTTGATTGCGAATTTCACCGTTATGGGTGATGCAAGCAGCATCTACAATGTCGTCAGTAAAATCAAGATGCAAAGCTTTATCTTTCACCAGTAAATTCATCAGTGAAACTAAATTTTTTGAATACAATTGACTAGCGTGAACTGGTACTGATGAGGGTAAGTTAATCGGACCAATAATTGTCACACCGTTTTTAACTACATTACCACCAGGTTCGGTATAAGCTGCATTTCCCCCTTGATTTGCGGCTAAATCGACAATTACTGCACCGGGTTTCATTTGGGCAATCATTTCTTCTGTTACCAATCGAGGCGCTTTTCTACCCGGTACTTGAGCAGTTGTAATGACTACATCAGCATTTTTTACCCGCTCGGTAACAGCTTCTTGAGTACGCTTTTTGCTTTCTTCAGAAATTTCTTTAGCGTAACCCCCAGCGGTGGCTGTTTCTTCGTCTAATTTAACTTCGACAAATTTTGCTCCCAAACTTTGCACTTCTTCCTTAACAGCAGGGCGAATATCAAAAGCTTCTACCACCGCTCCTAAACGTCTTGCAGTGGCGATCGCTTGTAAACCAGCGACACCCGCACCCATGACAAACACTTTCGCAGGAGCAATAGTACCGGCTGCTGTTGTCAACATCGGGAAATACTTTGGTAATGCTTCCGCAGCGATTAATACAGCCTTATAACCGGCAATGGAAGCTTGGGAAGATAAAGCATCCATACTTTGGGCTCTGGTGCTACGAGGAATCATTTCTACACTCAAAGCAGTTACTTTTCGTTGGGCTAATTGTTCAGCTAACGATGGATTTGCTAAAGGATTAAGAAACCCCATTAATACGGTTCCTTCCTTCAATAAATCAACTTCGGAGCTTCCATCTTCTCGTTGTTGCGGGGGACTGACTTTGAGCAGGATATCTGCTTCACCCCACAACGAAACAGTATCGGAAATAATTGTTGCTCCAGCGGCTTCGTAATCAGAATCGTTGAATAATGCTTTTTCACCAGCACCCGCTTCGATCCATACCTCGAAACCTTGTTTAACCAATTTTGAAACAACATCTGGAATTAATGCTACACGACGCTCGCTAGCTTCTATTTCCTTCGCAACTGCGATTCTCATGAATTCTCCTAATTAATCGTTAGTTCTTTTTGAGAAAAAGTGAAAATATCTTTGAGTAAGGCATAGCTAATAGTAACAGCAGGCTTTGATCTGTAAAGCCGCTTAGTTAAAATTTTCGACTCTAGAAGACTGCTAATAAAACTAAATTATGGTTTATCCTAAGTCGATTTCCAAACTTTTCGACCCAATTTTTAACTTTTTTTCGGGATTGAGCATGGCTCGGAACCAATTTTACTTGCTTACATAATTAAATTAATTGTCGTTCCTCATATTAATATCTATAAATTTGTCAAATTTGAATAACTCAATCATCATTGAACTTGATTTCTAGCTGTCTACAAATTTCAAGATACGAACAAGCAAATAAGCAGCAATTTAATTCCATTAGATAAAACTTGTCCTTTTGAAGATAGCGTAATTTAGTTGATGATTGTCCGATTTAATATTTCAAGTTTTTTAACAAAATACTTCATTATTGAAACAGTTATAAATATTCGTAAACACTATCAAATTTTCGTTACATTCCATAAATCCAAAATTCTAATTAATTTCATTGGATGAAAAATTATGAATTTAGTAAAAGCGTCTAAATACTTATTTAAATCATATATGAGAATTGAGATCCCCGACTTCTTCAAGAAATCGGGGATCTGAACACCGTTACTCTAAGTAATCACAACAACTAATTAGTAACTCAAAGCACATATTAATTGGAGAGAAGTTAAATGTTTACACGTATAAAGACACTTTTTGTAAGTAACTTACGTCCAAGATTTAGGATTCAGTAGTAAAGTTTTAGTTACGAGCGTTAAATTCGTACTGCCTTTATACACCAATTTCTGCCAGAGGAGTGATTATTATGCGACGTTTACTTTCTGCTGTAGCCGTAACAAGCTTTTTGCTTGCAGGAATGCCAGCAGCCATGACATCCGCACAAGGTTTACCAGGATTAACTTTGTTTAGCGGTGTCAAGAGCGAAAATCAGCTATCATACAGATTAGACTTTGGCGGGCAAAGAAACGATTGGGATAGGTACCGTTTAAGAGTTCCCGGCAAAAAATTAAATATGGCGGTTGAGAAATTTGTCATCGCTTATCCAGATTACTATACTGGAGGCTTCGATACCAAAAAAGTTGAAATCCAAGTCGGAGGAAAGAAAGGTAAAACAGTTGCAGTCTCTGAAGTCAAATGGGATAAAGCAGGTAAAGTAATTGAAATTTATCCTAAAGAACCCATTCCCGCAGGAAAAAGCGTCGAGTTGATTTTCTCAAACGTCGAAAACCCAGACTTTCCCGGAACCTTCTACTTCAACTTATTAGTTCAATCTCCTGGTGATAAAACAGCGTTAACTCGCTATGTAGGAACTTGGATTATTAGTATTAATTAAATCAATTTTGGATTTGCAATTTTAGATTTTAGATTGAAGATTCAACATTCACTAAAATTTAAAATCCAAAATTTAAAATCCAAAATTTAAAATCCAAAATTGAGTAATAACTTGTAAATTATCACACTCTGAAGCCAAAATGGGTATTACTGATTTTTTACCCTTGAGCTAATGAATAATGATGTCGTTACCGGAAAAATAAAGGTCTGAATCACGGATTTTGACGGATTTTAAGATTACACAGATTTTTAGATGACAACACCATTCCATAATCAGTGTTATCCCGTAATCCATCTAATCCGTGATCCGGATTTTCAGATGACAACACCATTCCATAATCACCGTTATCCCGTAATCCATCTAATCCGTGATTCAGACATTTTTCGCTCATCTAACCAACCGCTTAAAAGTCATACTCTTACTTCCAAAATTAATTAACAAACCAACCTCCAACTTATATACTTTCAAATAATTCAAAGCTTGAGCTAAATGCACATCTTCAAGATTAATAACAGCCTTTAACTCAACCAATACTTTTCCTTCAACAATAAAGTCAGCCCTGCGAGTCCCAATCGGTTTATCTAAATTCTTATAAAAAATATTCTGTTCAATTTCACGCACAAACTGTAATCCTACTTGGCTGATTTCGTAAGCCAAAGCCCTTTGATAAATTACTTCCTGAAACCCATTACCCAAAAACTTATGAACCTCAAAACTAGCCCCGATAATTTTCTGAGTAATATCAGCATACTTCAAACCCTCCATACAACACACCTAATCACGGATTAAACAGATTTAAAGATTACACAGATTTTATCTTTCAATATGATCCAAAAAAATCAGTGACATCCCGTAATCAGTAAAATCCGTGATTAAGACATGTACGAAAATGTAACGAGGGTAAACGGTTGATAGTTAAAATTCAATCAAAATATTTCCGCAAATTCTATTTATCTTTGATATATTTGATGATAAAATTACAGATTGTAATTTTTTATTAAGTCGCCGGGAAGGAAAATTTATGAAAAGAACATTAGGCGGCACTTGCCGTAAGAGAAAGAGAACATCTGGATTTCGTGCGAGAATGCGGACTCCGGATGGTAGAAACGTGATTCGAGCTAGAAGAAGCAAGGGTCGTCATCGCTTGAGCGTGTGAGCATCACGCTTATTTAGGGTGGATATTTAGCTGTGGCTTTGCCTAAAGCAAATCGATTAAGGTCACGACACGATTTTAGGGCAGTTTTCCGAGAAGGAGTTCGCTTTCATGGGATGTACATGACTTTAAGAGCATTACGACCATGTAATCAAAAATCGCCTTCTTCGGATACTTCCTGTACAAATGAACAAGAACAAACACTGCAAACTGTTACTCCACCACGAATCGGGATATCGATTAGTACCAAAGTGAGTAAAAAAGCCGTAGTTCGGAATCGGTTGAAACGGCAAATCGCAGGTGTTTTATATCAATTATTGCCTTTATTAGCCCCCGAATGGCGATTAGTGGTAGTAGTAAAACCAACAGCTGCACAACAAGAGTGCGGAAGCCAACAATTTCTGCAAGAATTAAAGCAGTTGTTGGTAAAAGCCGAGGTGATTAATGGGCATTCGTGAAGAAGTTTATTATGAAGGTGGTCCTCATATTGGGGATTTAATTATAGGTATACTGATTGGTCTGACTATCGTAGGTTTACCTTTAGCTGTTGGTGCGATTGTGAGAGCTTTATGGCTACGCTACCGGATTAGCGACCGTCGTATATCTGTCACTGGTGGTTGGATGGGTCGCGATCGCACGGACATAATTTACTCGGAAGTGATGAAAATAGCCAAAGTTCCCCGTGGTATTGGCTTATGGGGCGATATGGTGCTAACTCTTAGAGATGGTAGTCGTTTGGAATTAAGAGCGCTTCCGAAGTTCCGGGAACTTGAAAGTTATATTTCACAACAGGTAGCTACTAGAAATCCCAAATTTGCGAATGCTGCGAAAAAGTAAGTTCTCCAACAGCGAGAACCGTTTTCGTGGATTATAAAGATGAGTCAATTCAAAAATAATTATTACTTTTGAATTGTTTTGAATTGGTAATATCTTTATTGACAAAGCCGGTCGCAATATCGGTACATTGAAAAATGTGCGGCTATCCGTAGGGTAGCTAGTCGCATTTTTCATAGAGATTTAGATAAATTAGATTCAGTTAAATTGCAGTCGCTCAGGTTGAATTCAAAATAATGGATTTTGGTATTGGGTTCCTCTCGAACAATGTAATGTTGCCAATCATAGACTTGTTCTATAGCATTGTGCCGAGTTATGGATTGGCGATTATTGCTTTAACATTAATCATCCGCTTCTCACTCTATCCTCTGAGTGCCGGATCGATACGCAATATGCGTGAAATGAAGATTGTCCAGCCGATGATGCAGAAGCGGATGGCAGAAGTCAAAGAAAGGTATAAAGACGATCCGCAAAAGCAGCAAGAGGAGATGATGAATGCTCAAAAAGAATTCGGTAATCCCCTGGCTGGTTGCGCTCCCTTGCTTTTGCAAATGCCGGTATTGCTAGCGCTGTTTGCGACTTTGCGCGGTTCGCCTTTTGCTGCTGCAAACTACAACGTAAATTTACAGATTTTGCCTAGCGAGCAAATTGAACGGATTCAACCAGCCGCATTTGCTACTAAGCCGCAAAGTATTTACGTTGATGAAGGCGATCGCATTAAAGTAGCGGCGATTCTTCCCGGAGGAAATAAGTTAGCCGTGGGAGAACACACCAAGATTCAATATCAGACGGTTGATGGTAAGCCGTTTGAGCAAGTTTTGGCACAGCACCCCGAAACTGAGAAAAAGCTTATTCCTCAGTGGAAAGTCACCAAGGGGGAAGAACGAATCACCATTGATTCTCAAGGTAATATAGAAGCCTTACAACCCGGTGATGTCACTATCCAAGCAAGTATTCCCGGATTAGCAGCAGACACGGGATTTTTGTTTATTGAAGCTTTGGGACAAGTCGGCGCATTTGATGATGATGGCGCGATTCGTTGGGATATCGTCTCGATGATTGGACTGTTTGGTGTTTCGCTTTACGTCAGCCAGTTGATTTCCGGACAAAATAATACAAGTGCAAGTGCCAATCCGCAGCAGGATACTGTAAATAAAATTACTCCAGTTCTATTTTCCGGGATGTTTTTATTCTTCCCTTTACCTGCTGGAGTATTGATGTATATGGTAATTGGTAATATATTCCAAACCGCACAAACATATATTCTTTCCCGCGAACCTTTGTCGGAAAAAGCACAAAAGATTTTGGACGAACAAGCAAAAGAGGCGAAAAAAGAAGAAGACAAAAATATCGCGTTTGAGCCAAAAAGTAATAAAAAGAAAGCAACAAGCTGATGATGAGCGATACTCGGATGCAACGCAGCGAGCAGTGGTTAGATGAATTACTGCAATTAACTGGGTTCTCAGTGGAGATTAAAAGCGATAAAGAGGAAAGCACCTTGGGCGAAAAAGACCCACTTTCTCTTAACAGCTATTGGTTGACCATTGAGGAATCCAATTTAACCGAAAATCAAATTCAAACTTTAATTGGACGCGATGGTAAAGTGCTAGATGCTATTCAGTATCTAGCAAATTCTATTCTTAATTTGAACCAAGAATCGGACGACCAAGCATCCTATACAATAGAATTAAACGGCTACCGCGTTCAAAGGCTAGCCGAAATTCGCGGCATGATAGAACAAGTAATCGATCAAGTCCGCAACACTGGACGAGAAGTGGAAGTCAAATCCCTTAGTTCAGCCGAACGTCGTCAAGTCCATACTTTATTGAAGGAATTTGAAGATTTAGAAAGCTTCAGCCAAGGTAAAGAACCACATCGCCATTTGGTTGTACGTCCAGCAGCAGCATGGTAATTAGGAAACAGGGTTCGGGAAGAAAAAACTTCTTCTCCATCCCCTCCTTATTAAATCAGTCAACAGCTAACAGTTATCAATGGATAATTCACTACTGCGAGAAAGTTAGACAAGCCAATATCGGCGCTTTCTGAGTGATAACTCTTAAACCCTCTTGTATAAACGTGACTGATAACTGTTAAATACATTATTAAAAATAAATTAACGGTAAATGATATGGACGCAATTTATATTCCCCAGCTTGCTCAAGCGTCAAAACCAGTAGAAGATATAGAAGTTAAAGAATTTCTACCTGATTTAGATACCTTAACCCCAGTTCGCGGCAATATTCGCGTACAACACTGCGGTAATTACTTACAAGTAGCGGCGAAGGCTGAAACAATCATGACCTTGACCTGTAACCGTTGTTTGCAGCAATATAATCATCGGGTTCTAATTAACACTTCAGAAATTATTTGGTTAGAGGAAGAAGCTAATATTGAAGACGAATTTCTCGCAGAAAGAGAAGTTGCTTTAGATGAGTTGGTAGAAACTTTATCACCCTATGGATATTTTCATCCCAGCGTTTGGCTGTACGAACAAATATGTTTGGAAATTCCCCAGCGTCAGCTATGCGAAGAAAAATGTCCGGGAATAATTGAGCAAATTCAACAAGATACTAAAACAGAAGATAAACCTGTTGATAGCCGTTGGGCTTCTTTGCAATCTTTGAAAAAACAGTTAAATAAATAAAGTTGGCTCGAAAACAGTCAACAATTACCTATTACCAATTACTCATTACCAGTCAACAGCGAATAATCATTAATCATCCGGAGATGATATTAGGCATTTTAACGAATCCTAGCAGCGTAATCACCAGAATTATGATTTTCGCAAACCTTTTTCCCGTAAAAGTGTATCAAGCCAAATAGCATCTTGGGATTTTAGGGAAGGTACTGGTTCTTGATTGTAGTCAATAGTTAAATAATATCTTGCACGATTATAGATACCATCTAGTAAAGATTGCAAATCTAAAACTGGTTCTGTATCTTCTGACTGTAAAGGTAATAAAAATTTAGGAATAGGTTCTCTAACAGTGAAACTGTATAGTTTAGCTTGAGGACGAAGTTCGCTTCTACTAACAATAATACGATAATCTGTTGATGGAATTTCTTCTATAACAGACATTGGTTTTCCAGCCCTTAGTAAGTCAATTTCAACCAAATGAGAAAGACTTGCTAAAACTTGTTTGCGTTTTCGTTCGTATGCTTTTCTCCCTTCACCAGAACGTTTGTTTTTAGGTGATAAAATTTCTATTGTAGTAACAACAAAACCCGTCGCAACTTCTTTAATTTCTAAATAACTTTCTTTAACATTTTCTGGCATGGGCATTGTGATTGTCATACCTTCAGATGCCGGAACTTCTATTTTGGTTGATGAATGTTTGGGTAATCTCTCTTTTTGAGAAAAAACAGAAACATCCGGAATACCAACTAATATCGCATCTGAATCATCACTGAGATAAGTTCGTTGTTCGATGGCAATTCGATACTGTGGAGGAATATTAACTTCAATTGCATCAGCTATCGCTGTAATCAATCTATGGTGAACTTCTGACCAAAATATATTGCTTTCCAAATAAGGATTCATTCCTGGAAACGGAGAATTGATCATTTTACTCTCCTAAACAAGTTATCCTTTATTTTATCTCTCCCCATCTCCCATCCCCTCCCTAAAATCGATAAGCAAGAAATGGAATCAACATTTCAGCCCTACTTAAACCACCATGTATACCAAGATGTCCTTTATACCGTTCTTCATTGGTTATATGTTGACGACATATCCAGTCTTTATGGGAAAGAAGCAGTAAATCACCAATTCTGTCTTGAGCTTCTCTATCCAAAGGTTTACCAGGAATTCCAAATAAGCCTAATTCCATCGCTTTAGATGGGGTAATAGCAAAAAAGTTTTCGTGAAAATGTTGTTTAATATAATCTAAAACAGCAGCTTGTTTATCATGTTTAATATGTAAATAACGAATTCGTGATTCACCTGTAATCGGAGCAAATAAATTTTGGGTGAGATGGGGATGTTCTTCTAACCAAAGGGTATTTTCTAAAGGATTATATCTTTGACCATGGTCGGCTGTCACTAATAAAACTGTATCATTACGACCTGCTAAAGGTTCAATAAGTTGACTTTTAAGAGCAAAATCTAATGTCGCAACTTCGGCTTTATAAGAAGAACTCAGAGGGGCATAACGGTGAGAAACTGCATCAATAGTAGGTACATATATATAAGTAAAACTTTTTTGGTGAGTGCTTTTTGCTAACAAACGTTCCCGTAATTGAGCAAAAGCATCTGAGGGTGTAATATAACCTTTAAAATTATCATCTCCAGCTTCCGAACCAGCACTAGTAAATCTACTGATACTTGTTTGTTTAAATTGATAAAAATTAATAATTTCTACATCTATTCCCGCTTTCTCCATGCGTAAATACAAATTAGGTACCCGAATCAGAGTTTCTGGATTGAATATTGTGTCGGGAAAAGAAGCTTTGCCAGTACCAATATAGGGACGAAAACCGATAAAATTAACAATCGTACCGATTTCGGGAATATAAAGATTGGTTCCCATCATCCCGTGCTGTGCGGGTGCGTAACCAGTTGCGGCTGAAGTTAAAGCTGTTACCGTAGTACTAGGATAAACCGAAGTTGCGGGCATGAAAAAACCCTGCTGACTATCACAAGCTGTTGCGATCGCGGTTATATCTTTAGAATCTGCAAGGGTTTGTAACTGTTCATAACCGAAGCCATCCAGGATTAACAACACCACATGATTGATTGGTGCTTGATTTTGCCAAGATTTCCAAGCTTCGCTGATTTGAGATGTTGCTAATAGCTCAGGATTAAAAGCAGGTGAAGCAGGTTGTTCACTTAAAGTGGGAGCATCGGGACATAACCACTCAATAGCTAAGGAAGCAATATTAGTTAAACCAAGTCCGTCGTAACTGGGTTTTACTGCTTCAGTACCGAAGAAATCCGGTAACTTTTGACGAGCAAGCAATTTTTCTCTAGCTATAGCTGATAATCCTAACATTATTCTAGTTTACGATACCTCGCAATTATTCTAGCTAAATTTGACAGGAGGATATTTATTTTTTTCAAGTAGTGAACAACTACAGAAGTCGGGTTTTTCGGAAAATACTTGTAACACAACACAAGCGTGATAAAAACCCGACTTCTCACCTCACTAAACTACAGAAGTCGGGTTTTTCGGATAAATATCTCTAACACAACAGAAGCGTGATAAAAACCCGACTTCTTAGCAGAACCCTTCTCTCTTCCTCATCATCCTTTTCTACGACTCAACCAATTATCAACAGAAATTAAATTAAAATTACAGCCAGCTAATAAGATAAACAAAACAAGATTATAAATTAATTGCGAACCTGCAATATCCCATTTTTGTAACAAACAAACTCCAAACATTAAAGTCATCATGAGCAGAAAATTGGCTATCAAAGCCTTACGAGTTTGTAGCCCTAAAATTAATAATAAACCAACAGCAAATTCAACAATGGGAATTAGATAAGCGGGTATTGCGATTAATAATGGAGGAATAGCAATATCTTTGTAAAGTCCTACTTGAGAATCTACAAAGCCAGATATGTTACCGATTCTAACTAAACCATGTACAAACATATTAATTCCAAAAACTAGCCGTAAAAACGTGTATGCGAGAACGATATCGGAGTTACGCAATTGAATTTTTGGGTTATACATTTTTTGCTCTGTCTGAATCCGAAACATAGGTATCATCATATTCGTTGCTAGCTGAATGTGAATCCAAGCTCACCGGACCAGTACCATAGTAGTAAATCAACAACATCGCACCAACTAAACCGAAATTTTTGAGAAAACTATTCCATTCATCAGGATTAGTAAAAGGATTATGAAAAACGAATGTTGTCGGAACTAAAAAGATAATTAGTAAAATTGCCCCCAAACGTGGTTTAAAGCCTAATAAAATCGAAATTCCGCCCACTAAAGTACAGAATATATTACCAATAAGTAATAACTGCGGTACAGGCAAACCTCTTTGAGTCATCATTCCCACAATACCTGTAAAACCAAGAGTATTAGCAACCGCAGCTTTGAGAAAAATCGCTGCGAGAAAAGCTCTACCTATTAATGGAATATATTTTTGAAAGCCCATAATTAATTTTAGATTTTAGATTTTAGATTTTAGATTAGTTTTTAATAGTTAGGAGTTGACAGTTGACAGTTCTTATTTATTTCTCCTTGTCTCCTTGTCTCCCCATCACCCCATCTCCCCTTCTCCCTTCTTCCCTCCATCCATACAGATAATAATCCGCGATGCACCTTCACCGAAGAAATAATATCTAAGCCAATTGAAAAGCACTCCCAAACGGTTGCGAATTCCGGGAAGATAAACGAGATGCACTTCTAACCACAGAAACCAAGCAATAAATCCTTTGATAGCAAATTTACCGATTTTCCCAACTCCAGCGTGTCTTCCAATAATTGCTAAACTTCCTTTGTTGAAATAATCAAAGGGTTTTGGTATTTTACCGCTTATTTGTCGCAGAATGTTGTCTGCTGCTGTTTTACCTTGTTGAATTGCTTCTTGTGCTACTCCGTTCAATTCTTCTTCACTGTCAACGTAGGAAACGTCTCCTACACCATATACATTTTCATATCCGCAAAGCTGTAAAGTTTGTTCTACTATTATTTTCTCTTTTGCGGCTGTTTTTACTGATTGTTTGGTTTGTGGTACAGCGGCTAATACCCCTGCTGTCCAAATTACTGTATCTGTAAATATAGCCGTGTCATCTTCTAGATATACTGCTTGAGCAGTGACTTTACTGACTTGAGAATTTAAATGTACTTTAACTCCGTGACGACGTAACCATTTTTCAGTGTATTTTCCTAACTCTTCGGGATAGCTTTTAAATAATCGTTCTCCCGATTGCACAAGTATGATTCGTGCGCGATCGCGATTCAAGCTAGGATAATCTTTGCCCAAAGCACTATCAATCAACTCTTTTAAACTACCAGCTAACTCGACACCAGTGGCACCACCACCGACTATGACAAAAGTTAACAGTCGTGTTTTCTCTTGTTCGTCGGTAATTTTTGCTGCTTGTTCAAAACGACTGAGTACTTGATTACGAATTGCGATCGCGTCTTTCAAAGTCTGCATGGGAAAGGTGTTTTCCTCCGCTCCAGTGACTCCGAGATATTGGGTTTGGCTGCCCGTAGCAATAACTAAATAATCGTAATCAATTGTGATATTCTCAGCTTGAATAATTTGCTGGTCAAAATCAATTTTTTCTACCTCTGCTTGCAAAAAGTTGACTGTTGAAAAACCTCGAAATAAGCGACGCAAGGGATAAACTACTTGATGTGGATAAAGTATGGCTGTGGCTACTTGATAAAGCATCGGGATAAAGGTGTGATAATTATGACGGTCAATTAATAAAACATTGACTCCATGTTTACCCAACTTTTTCGCAGCTTCTATACCCGCAAAACCAGCACCGACGATTACGACTCTTGGTTTATGAGTCATTTTTCTTTTAACTAGTTTGACCGTGGACAGTTGACTTTTAACCTTTAACCTTACATAACATATTGCTATATATTTTAAAGAATATGTTAACTGTCTTTCTAGGTAAAATAAAATACAGTTGCCAAAATCTATCTTTAGACTTATTTCTTGAGATTTAATCAGTTGATTACAATTCATCTAAAAATTTGAACTAGGAAAATTTTTCTCTATATAAATACTTAATACCTGTAATAATTTTGACTATTTTGTGATTGATATACAAGAAAATTTTGATAATTTAAAATTATATTAATAAAGTTTTTGTGAAGAAAATAGTATTTATCGTAAAAGTGATCCAAGTGAGGAGAAAATACTTCAGAGATTATTTTTTGCACAGATTTTATTTATTGATGGCGAAACGGCACAAAAAGTTACTCATAATTATTTTGGCGTATTTAGAGTGCTGAAATTTCCCAAAAAAAACAAAAATGTCGCAATCATTAATTGGCAAGAATATCTCATAAAATATTACTCCCAGGTAGAATCATCATGACAGAGCAGAATAACAATTTGATAATTCAAGTAGAAGGTGATGATAGCAGCGCAGCGCAATTGAGAACGTCTACTCAAGCGTCAGAACCAATAGTAAATATTATTGAAGGTACCGATAACCCTGATATACTTTTTGGTACTCCTGGAAATGATCAGATATTTGCTAAAGGTGATAATGATACTATATTTGGTAGTTTAGGAGATGATTTAATTAATGGTGGCGCTGGATTTGATACTTTAGATTATAGCGTTTTAGGACAAAAAATTACTCTCCTCCCTCAAGGTTTGGTTGGAAATGGAAGTAGTCAAGGAAGTCGAATTCAAGAAATCGAGAAAATTATTGGTGCTAAGGGAAAAGATAATACTATTGATGGTTCCGGAACTAGAAAAAGTCCCGTATTTTTCACGGTTAATTTGGCTGACAAATTATTAATAGTAGAAAATATTCCCGGGCTTAGTTCTGTAAAATTTGAAGTTGAAAACTTTGTCAACGTTGAAGGAACAGAAAACTTTGATTCAGTTACCGGAAATAATCGTAATAATAAATTATCAGGAAACGGTGGTAATGATAATTTAATTGGCAAATCAGGTAACGATAGTCTAATTGGTGGTTCTGGGAATGATACTCTAATTGGTGCAGATCCATTAATCAAAAACACTACACGTCCAGAAAAAGATGTATTAACAGGGGGAACTGGTGCGGATAAATTTGTTTTAGGTAATGAATTGGGTTCTTTTTACGATGATTTTGGTAATAGAGATTTTGCGACAATTACCGATTTTTCTTTCGGAGATCAAATTCAATTGGGTAGTGGAGAAACCTACAATATCCAGCGAAATAAAAATGGATTCAATATCTTCTTAATTGAAGATTCTGGTCGAGATTTAATTGCAAAAGTAACCCTTTCTCTCGGAATTACTGATAGCATAAGTACAAACAATGCGATGATGAGGACAGATGGTGCATCGTTCAAGTCTAGTACTAATGTTTTATTAAGTGATGTTCCTCAAGGAGATTTTACAATAAATTCCGGCGAACAAAAAGGTATTTTTGTAGCTTAAAGAGCTCGATAATACGTAACTATTCACTCCCCCCCCCTGCTTGGATGGCGCCATTTGAGGACAAAGTTAGGGTGACGTGACACTTATATGGTAGTGTAAAAAATATCGGGTGTAGTTAAACGGCGCATGAATCGACTGAGCAAAGATGACCTAGCACAAATGAATAAGGACTACTTCAACTCACTTGAGAAAGAGAAATTAGTGGAAGTAGCTGCGAATCTTCATAAGTTAGCCGTTGAACAGTTAGAAAAATTAGAGCAGGACTCAAGCAATAGCTCGTTACCTCCATCATCAGATAATTTTTACAGCAAAACGGTAGCAGTTTCTTCTGAAAAGTTGAAAGATAGTCCCAAAGTAGATACAGGAAAAATTTCAGACCCTACGTGCGAAGAGAAAAATGTTGTAAAAGATTCAAAGCCAAAAGGTTTCGGAGCAAAAAAGCCGGGAAAGCAACCAGGGGCTAAGGGTTTTTGGCGAGCAACACCCTTGGTTCCGACTCAAACCATATCCCACTACCCAGAAACCTGTGCAGCGTGCAACAGTTTACTGCCAGTAGCCCCAGAAAGTAAGCCCCATATGGGTTATTACGTATTAGAACTGGAGAAAGCTTCGAGTTGTATCCAAGTAACCTGTACGCTTCATCATTATTATGAAGTGGTCTGCGAATGTGGGCATCACACAAAATTAATACCAGGTGTCGGTTATGTATCGGCAGTTGAAGGAAGATGTAAAAACTTACAACTTAAAGAATATACTTTGGTTGGACCAATGTTGGCTACGTTTATCTCTAGCCTTTCAGTACGTTACCGAATGTCCCGCCAAAAAATTAGGGAGCTACTCAATGATTGGATGGGTGTGTCTTTAAGTATTGGTACTATCGACCGTTGTATTCGTGAAGTAGGAATAGCTTGTGTTCCTGTCGTGGAGATATTGTTAGAAGAATTACAGCAAGCATCTGTCATCCACATTGATGAAACTCCTTGGTATGAAAAAGGTAAATTCTGCTGGTTGTGGGTAGCAATTACAGCAAACATAGCCATCTACCATATTGGTAGCCGCCGGAAAGAAGAATTATTACATTTAATAACTGATGCATTTTTAGGGTGGCTAGTAACTGATGGTTACGGCGCCTATGTGACACATCAAAAACGCCAACATTGTCTAGCACACTTAATTCGCAAGGCGATTGCTTTAACAGAATTAGTTGATAAAGAAGCTGCTGATTTGGGTCAATGGCTCTTGGAAGAACTTAGGGAATTAATCCAAGAGCTTGCGTTGCGGGAAGATAATATTGATAATGACTCAAATCCTGGTCGTCTATACCGCGTTTGCCGACTTGCAACAGCATCAGAGCATCCGAAATTAAAGGCTCTTGCCTGGGAAATTCTAAAAGATTGGGATGCAGTGGTTGCTTTTGTATACAATCCACAACTTCCTCCAACAAATAACGAAGCTGAACGTGCGCTACGACATGCGGTAATTGCGCGACGTATTAGCTACGGCACTCGAACGACTGAGGGTAGCCTAGCTTATTGCTCTATTTTAAGTGTTGTTGAAACTTGCCGTTTAAGAAAAATTGACCCTTGGAATTATATAGCTAATCTTCTTGCTCAAGCAAGAAAGGGAATTTTTAACACACCTATACCTAATACATGTTGAGTTTTATTTGTATCCAGCGCAGCCAACAGCTACGGCGCCATAAAACAGATTAATTTTCATTCTCTTGCATTCCCCAGTTGACCTATTCAACTGGGGGTATGTGAATAGTTAC
>JAYKJL010000146.1:0-8619 GCA_035285725.1 Nostocales cyanobacterium 94392
CACCAGCATCTTCCGGTGGATTATCGAGTAAATCGGGGTTAGTTAACTGGGGTACATTCTCAGCATCTTGAAGCAGAATTTCATAAACTTCCTCAACGCTTAAATGTTCTAATCTAACATCTCTCAAAGTTCCTTGGGGTAATTCAAACCCATGTGTTGCAATCATCCCATTAATCACGATATCAGCAGCAATATTCCACACCTGAGCATCCCGAACACCCCGACGAGGTACATGGAGCAACGCTGCGTGTAAAACTTCGTGTAGTAACACCCCATCAAATTGTTTAGCAGGCAAAGATAATAAAAACTCGACATTATAGAAAATATCTTTACCATCAGTAGCCGCTGTTGGTAATTTTTCCGTAGGAACAAAACGAGCAAACATTGCGAGTGTTGCAAAAAATGGTGATTTTGTTTGCAAACGCAATAAAGACGAGCTAATACTTTTTTGAATATCTTCAGTCATTTTACAGTTTACAGTTGGGAGTTGACAGTTGACAGTTGGGAGTTAGGAGTTGGGATTAAGAAGTAAGAAGTAAGAAGTAAGAAGCAAGAAGTAACAAGTTAGGAGTTAGGAGTTAGGAATTGGGAGGATGTCTTAAAAGTATCCGGCGGTTTAAACCGCTACTACAGAAACAAAGTCCACCTGCGTGGACTAGTTAATTTAGAACCCGCGCAGGCGGGTTTTGTTTTTGTAGCCGCGACTTCTAGTCGCCAGGTAAAGTATTAAATTAGACTTTCAAAACATCCTCTAAGAGCTAGGAGTTAAGAGTTAAGAGTTAGGAATTTTAACCTTTAACCTTTAACCTCTAACCTTTAACCTCTAACCTTTAACCTTTCTACGGTTTCTGCGAATCTAGATAATCTTGCAATAATTTTTTAAATTCTGGATCTTTGCTGAGCAAATTTGCTAAAACTCCCCGCTTACCTTTACTTTCCATGACACGCGATAAATCTACGGCAAAAAGTCTTACCCATTCATTGGCTGCAACTTGATTTAACCAGTTGAAAGCATTAAGTGCTTGAATTGCATTTTCAGCACGTACTGTCAATCCAACTACGGTTGCATATCTGACGCTGGGTTCTTTAGGAAATTGAATGGTTTCGCCTTTTCCTTCTAAAATCGCGATTAAGTTGGGTAGATTGTCGTACATGGAAATGTATGAGGCAAACTCAGTCGCGGCAGCGGTTCCTACAGCTGGATTAATGTCTAATCCGGCAGAATGTAAGGCACTTGCCATTACCCAAGAGCGAGGAGAAGCCCAAGCCGGTTGTTGGGGGTCAATTTTGTGTAATAAAGTGGTGCGGAAGGATAGAAAAGCAATGATTTGCTCGTGTACGCCTTTTTCTAAAGCATAGGCTTTAAAGCTTTCAAAATCCGGTTGTACTTCTAAATGTAAAAATCTATTTGCTAAAGGTGAAGGCATATCGAATACAGCGGCGCGGTCTTCTTTACGGTTGCCTGCTGCCCATACAAACCAACCATCTGGCACTTCGTAGGAGCCTACACAGCGGTCTAAAATCAATTGTTGCGCGACTCCCTGCATTGCCGGAGGAGCCATATTTAACTCATCGAGAAACAATACACCCTTACCCTGACGAGGTAAAAATTCTGGCGGAAACCACTTAGAAATACCATCTTCAGCAACCGGCAAACCCCGTAAATCCGTAGGTGCTAACTGAGACAAACGAACATCTACAAATTCAATACCACTTTCTCGTGTGAGCTGACTAACAATACTAGATTTACCAATACCGGGAGGTCCCCAAATCATTGTACTGATTTGAATATTATTACGAATAAGCTGCTCTAAAAATAATTTAAGTTCGTTGGGAGTCATAGAATTTTGGATTTTAGATTTTGGATTTTAGATTGGGAATATTTAGGAGTTAGGATTTGTTGTAGAGACGTAGCAGTGCTACGTCTGTTATTGAGTTAGGAGTTAGGAGTTGGGAGTTGGGAGTTATGAATTTTAACCTCTAACCTTTAACCTTTAACCTTTAACCTTTAACCTTCTCCCTGACGTTTTCTTAAAGAACGTTTTGCGGATTTGGCAACAACAGGGTCTTGGTCTTCCGCTAGGTGTTGTAAAATTTCGACAGGTGTTTCTCGATGTCTTGCGACAAATAACCTTTCGGTTTCCACAACGCTGGTAGAAAATTCTTCTAATAATCTCTGGCGCAGTTTGGGTGGGGTGTTGGGATGCTGTACTATATGCCAGTCGTATCGGAAAAATTGTGTTAGTTGTTCTAATGCTGTAGCGGGAGTACTAGGATTTTGAGCAATAAATGAACGCAAATGCCAATCCTTAATTAATATCTCCAGAACATTTCCGGGTGTTTGAGGATTACTAGCGACAGCTTGACGAACTTCTAATCGCCAATCTTCAGCCAGCTTTTCTAAAACCTGGGGAGGGGTATTAGTATTTTTCGCTACACCATAACGCACATCTTTGGATGTATCTTTGGCAAGCTCCTCTAAAACCTGGGATGGAGTGCGAACGTTCAAAGCTATCCACGGACGAAGTTCTGGTGAATGTTTCGCCCATTGAACTAAGATTGACATTGGTGTATGTTCGTGCTGCGCTACATATTTGCGAACTGATAAACGTTCGTCTAATGCCAAACGCCAAAGCACTTTTTGTAAGGTTGATTGTGGTGTGTTGGGATGACGAGCTAATAACAAGTCGTGAAACGGCGTACCACCCAATATATCTAATACATAACCTGGAGTACTACCATTTCTGGCAACAGCTGCCTGGATATCTCCCCGACTATCCATTGCTAATTCTTCGAGAATTTCTGGAGGAGTACTGGGGTTTTCTGCAACAAATTGGCGCAGTTGCAAATCCTTTGCTGCTTGTACTAGTAAATATATTGGTGTCTTGGGATGCCTTGCTACCATCTGACGCACCCGTTCATTAGGATGTTCTGCCATTTCCTCTAACCAACTACTAGGGATGTGAGGATTCTGGGGCAGAAAATTCATCGTATGCACCCGATAATCCATTGCCAATTCGATGATCAAATGCTTAGTTAAATCCGAACGTCTGGCGATCGCACTTTTGACTTTGGTTAATGGTACCTTAATCAACTTTTCTAAAACACTTAGGGGCGTATTCGGATTTTTAGCAATACTTGTTTCAATAGCTACTCTTAAATTCCAATTTGGTTCTGGATTATCGACTAAAATTTCCAAAACCCTGACGGAAATTTTCGGATAAGTAGCCAGATACAAGCGAACGGAACTTGCACCATGTTCTGCTAATTTTTCCAAAACATGAGGGGTTACATCTTTGCGTTGTGCAATACATAAACCCAATTCCGGATCATACCGACTTTTAATTGCTAACTGCTCTAAAATGTGTTCTGAAGCTTGTTTATGTTTTGCTACAGCTTCCAATACCAAAGAATTGGAATGCATTGCAGCACAAGCTAAAAACCATTCTGGGGCTTGCTCCTCTTTTAAAAGCTTTAATAAAGACCAATATGATATATCTGTTGCTAAATTGGGATTTTCCAGCATCAACAGGGATAACACCGGATTAGAGAAAAATGAAGACGGAAAATCTCCCGCCAATTTCAGCAGTACATCAGTCGGTGTATTTGGATTTTTCGTGACATTTTCGCGGGTAGCCTTATCTTCACTCGATGCTAACTCCCGCAATAAATCCGGTTCAGCACTGGGATTTGCTGCCACCAATCTTCCTAGCTCTATACTTTCATAAGCAAGAACCCTGAGTTTATCGGGTGGAGTAGCTTCGTCAGCGGCCAGTTGTTCTGGGGTTGGGTACATTAGCGCTAACCTACCTCATGCGTAGATGTATTATTTTATTCCGCTTTATCTAGTAATTTCTAGTAAAGATGATACATTTTTGCGCTTAGTAGTAAATTACCTTGACAACTTTTTTTCAACAGTTATCTGCGTCACTTTCTTAAACCTAAAATTGCCAAAATACCTAGTAATAATCGCTTATTCAAGAATGATGTCGTGATTACTGATGTTCTACATAAATCAAATTTTAACTAAACTTCAGTAGTCCAAATTTTAGATTAATACTAAAAATACAATGTATTTATAATGACTCAAAAAAATAAGTATAGATTAACTGTAGAAGTCGCGTTTTTAGAATCAATATCTGTAATAGCAAAAAATTCTCATCAAAATCCGACTTCTCATCTAATGCACCCAGTAGCGCGATAAAGACGCAACAAATCTAGCCCATCTTTGTTAAGAGTAAAAGAAAGGCACATACCAACTTACTCCTATCCCGTTCTAAGATGACCTATCTCTTTTTATCTCTTTCCTCTGCGCTAAGAGCGTCTAGAAGGGTTTTTTAATCAGTAATCATAAGAGCGGGAAGGAAGTAGCTAAATCAATTTATGATGCTGGTTTTGGAATCTTGTTTAATTTTATAATTAAGGATATTTGGGAGATAAAAATGTGCCATTAATCAAAATACCAAAACATTATCTTGTATATCAGGATGAAGATTCAATTACAGTAGATGTACCAGAGTCAATGCTCTTGCATTGGAAAAGAGATTACGAAAAAATTACTAAAGCCAAAGGAATTTTAAAGGATAAGAAAGAAGCAATTCTTACTCATTTAGACACTCTTCGCCAGGAATGGTAATAAAGGAGTGTGAGTTCGATAAGGAATCCTCTATTACTCAATTCGATGAAAATAAACTGTAAAACCTCAATTTTTCGTGGGGTAAGAAGTCGGGTTTTTATTACTAAGTAGGTAGGCACTAAAAAACCTTCATTATGTAACGAAACGTAAAGTTGCCCAAAAACCTCTTCCCTTCTGACTGCCTTCTGCCTTGTCTCAACGATAAATATTTATGCCCACCTACTTATTTTCTGATGTTACCGATATTGTTTATAAAAACCCGACTTCTGTGATTATGTCGAATTCACGTTAAACAAAAAATATAGAGACGCAGCCTATTGCAACGTCTCCTAATTATCATATTTCCAATAGCTACTACAAACCTTTACTCTACTTCTAAATAAGCCTTCAAAGCTTCGTTTACTAAATCTGTCATCGGTTTACTTTGACTTTCAGAGGCTTGCTTGAGCTTCTCGTAAATATCATCTCTAACACTGACTCGATGCCTTAATTTCTTCGCAATGGTAGTATTATTGATCCCAACTACCTGACCATTGCTTTTCTCTGTAATGGGTGCCGTAGTCGAATCAGCCATTGCTTCAACCAAACCATCGCCATCGTCTGATATTCCAGTAGCAACTGTTTTTGCTTCGTACTTGGCAGCATATTCGCGAATCGCGTCAAAGCCAACTCTATGACAAAAGTCACCAAAGCTTTCTTCCGTTTCACGAGACTCTTTAAAGTAAACAAACATTGGTTTTAACTGTGTTTCCAACTCATCAACGTGCAACCTTTCCATATAAGGTAACGCTAAACGAGTTTGATTTGGTGAACCTCCCAACCACAGTTGATACGCATCGGGAGCGCTACCGACAAAACCTAATTCTGCCATGTAGGGACGAGCGCAACCGTTAGGACAACCAGTCATCCTTACCACAAAATGCTCATTTTGTAAACCTACTTGATCCAAAAGCGTGCGAATCCGGTCTAAAATACCGGGAATTGCTCTTTCCGATTCGGCGATCGCCAGTCCACAGGTAGGAAGTGCGGGACAAGCCATTGCGTAACGCACCAATGGTTCAATTTTCTCTGGGTCGCTATTGATACCGTGGTTTTGGAGAATTTCTTCAATAGCTGGTTTATTTTCGGGTGCGATGTCGAGGAATATGAGATTATGGTTAGCGGTAAGACGAATATCTAAGTTGAATTGCTCGACAATTTTGCGGAGTGCGGTTTTGAGTTGAAAAGAACCTTCGTCTTTGACTCTACCATTTTCGATGGAAATACCTAAAAATAGTTTTCCATCACCTTGTTCGTTCCAACCGAGGTAGTCGTAATATTTAAATTCCGGTAAAGGTTTGAAAGGTTCTACAGCCTTACCAAAATATTCCTCAACCTGGGAACGGAATTTTTCCACACCCCAATCGTTAATTAAATATTTTAAACGAGCGTGTCGTCTTTGAGCGCGATCGCCATAATCTCTCTGAGTAGCGACAATCGCTTTAACTAAATCGTAAACGTCTGATTTTGAGACATAACAAATCTCATCAGCTTTCCGAGCAAAAGTTTCTTCTTTGTTGTGAGTTCTTCCCAAACCACCACCAGCAAAAACATTGAATCCTTTTAATTGAGAATTTTCGTCGGTAATTACTACCAACGATAAATCCTGAGTATAAAGGTCAATGCTATTATCACCAGGTACCGTAACGCTAATTTTAAACTTGCGCGGCATATAGTGGCTACCGTAAATCGGTTCTTCGGGGTTATCGTGAAAAACAGTTCCCGTACCATTACGTTGACGAGCAGCTTTTATTTCCGGACTTTCTTCAGCGGTTATGGCTTTTTCACCATCAAGCCAAATTTCATAATAAGCACCAGTTTGTGGTGTAAGTAAATCAGCAATTTTATCGGCGTATTCGACAGCGTATTGATATTCTGGTTTATTTTTAAAAGGAGCAGCAGGTGCCATGACATTGCGATTCAAATCTCCACAAGCGCCCAAAGTGGAACCCATGTTTTTAACAATAGCCGCAATTGTCGATTTGAGATTTTTCTTTAAAATTCCATGAAGTTGAAAACCTTGACGAGTAGTTATCCGCATCGTGTGGTTTCCATAATCGTCGGAAAGTTTATCTAAAGTTAAATACAGCTGCGGTGGAATAAAACCCCCTGGATTTCGGGTTCGCAGCATCATTTGATAATCTTTTTCTTGTCCTCTAACGCGATTATCGCGGTTATCTTGTTGATAAGAACCGTGAAACTTGAGAATTTGTATGGCTTCTTCACTAAAGTGAGTAGTATCTTCGAGAATCTCAGTTGCTACAGGTTCGCGTAAAAAATTGCTGCGTTCTTTGATTCCTTCAAGTTTGGATAGCTTACGGTTTGTGGTTTCGGGAGGAGCAGACTTAACCATTGCAGTGGTATTGTGTTCTCAATAGGGCATTTTGTATTGCCAAGGTACAATTTTTACAGTGTTTTAATTACCAATTGCTGTTTCAATGACACTGACTAAAATACCGCCTTTACTTCTATTATCAAGTTGATCTAAGAAGCTGAAGGGGTATTTTACGTCGATTATTCATATCACTGATCGGTAGTCACTGATCAAGATGCATCCCTTCGGCTAAGTACATTCCTGGTATTCCGGTCGGAATTAGGGGGAACTTTTTAATTTTATCACGGTAAAAAGCCTGATTTCCCATTGAAGTAACACTTAACAAACCGAATAAATAGGGTTGGGGGGAGTAGGGAATATATTTTTAGTAGTATTAGTCCTGTTTAAGAAGTCGGGTTTTTTTGATCTGAACTATTTGTAAAACGAGATAACCATGATCAAAACCCGACTTCTCACCTTATAAGGAAGTCGGGTTTTTAACTTTAACTATTTGTAAAACAAGATCACCAAGATCAAAACCCGACTTCTCACCTCAAAATAAACTTAGAAATTAAAACCAACACCACCACCGACGTTAACAGGTAGAGCTTTGCTATTATCAAACCCATCAAGGGATACAGTAGCATTACTGTAAACAACAATCCCTTTCTTAACTTGAGATTCTACACCAATACTTGCAGTTACTGAATCTTTGTTACCTAAAGGAGATGATTTCCCATCTTGTTCAATAAAAGAATAACCGACAGCACCATATAGATTAGTACTCTTATTAATACCTAAATCGGCAGAAATTTCAGGGTTGATAGCAGTTGCATCATTGTTCCACAAAATCTTAGTACGTGCGGAAATCGGGGTGTTTTTAATTTTCAAACGACCTTGGATATTACCACCGACATTAGCAGCATCGTTTTGTTGTCCACCGTTAGTTACCTGACCACCAATACCACCTCCAACATAGTTACCATTAAAACCTTGAGGCTGTGCGGAAGCCTGACCAGCAGACAAAACTACAGGAGCAATTAATAAAGAAGATAATGCTGAAATTGTGACGCAAGACTTAATAAAGCGTTTCATAATTTTCACCAAATATTGTAGAGGTTGCTTTTACATTCATTGTCGAAAAACAAGCTAAAAGGTTCCAAATATTTTTGGTAAATTGTTATTTTTTTACGTCAACATTTGAAAATACTGATAACTATATCTTTAGAGTTTTATTTAATTTAAAATAATAGTTGTAGCATGACTTATAAATAAAAAAAATGTTTCCTAAATGAAATAAAAAAGAAATAAAAATATTTTAGTGGACTCTTTATAATCTGTCACACATTAAACAATTTAATCAAAAATATCGAATAACAAAATTTGAATTAACTAAGTTATCTTACAGATAAAATAACTTCTGATTATTTACAACTTAATCGGATTGAGTTAATAAAAATATAACTAATCAGCAAAATGTCCCTAGAAAGATTTCTCATGCTTATAGGACTTACGCAACTGGCACATTTTTGTTGCAACGGGTGTGTAGTTTAGAATAATTTTGAACGGGTAGGATAGGCTTCTTCTGTGTCACGCACCATCCGAGTCTTGTGACACGCAGCCTTAGTCC
>JAYKJL010000147.1:0-10491 GCA_035285725.1 Nostocales cyanobacterium 94392
CAGAAATGGAAGCACGCCTGATCTGATCCTTTAAACCATATTCTTCTTTTCGGGGGAAAGATTCAATTGACCTATAAATCCTTTTTACTAATCCCCTCGATTCCTTCCACACGTGTAACCTTTCAAATGGAAATACAATCATGGACTTTATTATTTAATCCATTTACTATGCCATTGGTCAACAAGAAAAATTTGAAATTTAATAGAAGTGTAATTTATCCACTATCCACTATCCACTATCCACTATCCACTATCCACTATCCACTATCCACTATCCACTATCCACTTCCACTATCCCTTTACTATTTTCTCCACAGCCAATTTCGCAGCACCCAACATCCCCGCAGCATTACCCAATTCGGCTCTGATTATTTGTAAATTAACGCGGGATGTATACATTACTCGCCGCTCAATTTCTGCTTTCATTGATGGTAAGAAAAACTCAAAACTCGCACTAACTCCACCTCCAATTAATACAGCTTCAGGAGTTAGCACATAGATTAAACTTGTCACTCCAATTCCTAAGTCCCTACCATATTCTTGCCAAAACTTCAATGCTTGAGCATCACCCTTTTCAGCTAAAGCACCTAATTCCGCCGGTTCTTTACCAGTACGGCGACGAATAGCAATTATCGAGGTATGCTGTTCCAAAGAACCTTGATTGCCACTTTTACACTGCGGACCATCGGGAATTAAACCAATTAAACCCAATTCTCCAGCGGCTCCAAAACTTCCCGTAAACAACTTACCATCAAGGAAAATCGCCCCACCTACACCAGTTCCTAAAGTTAATAAAATAAAATTTTCGTAAAACCGACCAGCACCCAACCAAGCTTCACCTAAACCCGCACAATTTGCGTCATTATCGATAACAGTAGGTTTATCAATTTTCGCTTCCAGAATATCCGCTAAAAAAACATTCCTCCATTGAGGAAGGTTGATGGCAATTTTGGCAATACGTCCAGTTGCATCAGCAGGACCAGGAGTTCCTACACCGATCGCTACAGCCTTTCCTTGTGGGTCAATTTTGGCTACTGCATCAACAATAGCTTCCACCACCGCTTCCGGAGTAGCCGGTTGGGGAGTATGCACAGTTAGTGACTTTAAACAAGAACCATCGGACGTAAATCTTCCTAATTTTATTGCCGTCCCTCCCAAATCAATACCAATTACTTCAGTTATCACTTTTTTAAGTTATCAATTATCAGTGACTAGAAAGGAAGGAATCTTTAATTGCTTGATCTGAATGAACTTTTAGCAAACGCAAATCAGCCATTTTAGTCGAATCAAAACTATGTTGCGCTCGTAAAGCAGTTACAGGTGTACCCTGTAAAATCCCAGATATCGCAACAAACAACATAAAACCACCAGCAGCAGCAGCAATCAACGAAATTTTATCTTTTACCATAATCTCAATATTAAGATGGGGAGACAAGGGGATGGGGAGATGGGGAGACAAGGGGATAGGGGGATGGGGAGAAATTAACTGTCAACTGTCAACTCCTAACTCCTCACCTTTAACCTTTAACCTTTAACCTTTAACCTTTAACCTTTAACCTATTGTCGTTTCCTTAAACGGGGATTGACAAACTCATTCAAGCCTTCACCAAGTAGGGATAACCCTACTACCATCGTCGTCATCGCTAATCCGGGGAAAAGTGTAGTCCACCAAATCCCTGTAGGAAGTGCAGCTAAGGCTTGTTTCAAATCGTGTCCCCATTCTGGTACTTCTTCGGGAAGCCCTAATCCTAAAAAGCCCAAACCACCCAAAACTAAAATTGCATCGGCGGCGTTTAAAGTGAATAATACGGGTACGCTTTGAATTACATTTAAAAATAAATACCGTGAAAGTACTTGCCAAGTGTTAGCACCAATTGCTTGTGCTGCTTCTATAAAGACCTCGGTTTTTACGCTCACTGTATGGTTACGAACAACTCGGTAATATTGCGGTACGTAGGCAATACTAATCGCTAGAGCCGCATTTAATATTCCCCTTCCCACTACAAACGCCAAAGTTACCGAAAGCAGTAATCCCGGCAAAGTATAAATACTATCCATAATAAATAGCAATACTTTATCCAATCTACCGCCAATATAGCCGCTCAACATACCCAAAGGCACGCCAACTAGCATACTTAATGCTGTAGCTAAGATGACCACCTGTAATGCAGCTTGAGCGCCAAACACAGTACGAGAAAAGATATCGTAACCCAAGCGACTCGTACCAAACCAATGTTTTAATGAAGGTGGTGTGTGAATTGGATTATCAAGAAACTCTGTTGGGTCTTGCAATAATCCCAAACTTTGAAGAATCGGAGCAAACAATGCCAGAAAAATAAACACCAAAGTCATAGTTAACCCAACCAACATTAACTGTTGAGAAAGGGTAGGTTTTTTATTGATGAAAGGCAAAAATCTCGGTAGGAAACCTTTAGCAACGGTCATAAGTTGATTTGTAAGTTATAAGGTTTAAGGTCAAAGGTCAAAGGTTTAAGGTCAAAGGTTTAAGGTTTAAGGTCAAAGGTCAAAGGTTTGATTAGAGATTACTGGAATCAAGAATGGGGCATTATGTAAGTATGAAGAATTTATTTTAAACCTAAAACGCCTCCGCGTATTATGGTTTATATACAAAATCCTGTCAAAAAGTATAAATACTTACTTCCTACTCATAATCTTCAACCTTTGACCTCTAACCTTTGACCTCACAACCTTTGACCTTTGACCTCACAACCTTTAACCTCTAACCTTTAACCTTTAAATAATGCTTTCTAATAGTTGCCGATACTGACTCTTTTGTTTCACTCCCTTGAGTTCTTGCAACAATTCTTTATCTTTGAAAATTTGGACTGTAGGGGTTCCGGTTACTCCTGCTTGTTCGGCAATTTCTCGGTCTTTGTCAATGTCAATTTCTACAAAGTGGATTTTACCTTCAAATTCATCCACTAGTTTATTTAATATCGGTTTAAGGGTATGACAAGGACCACAACCCGGAGAAACGTACTTGACTATCAAAGGGCGATCGCCATCATGAAATATTTTTCTCAGAGCATAACCACCAATATGACGGGTAGCTTTCAGGTCAAAATCATTTTCAGTATTGGCGGTAGTTTTTTCTTCTTGTTGTGGCTTTAATTCGTTGTTTTCCACCTGTTGACGGAATTCCTGAATCAATCCTTGAGAGGATAACCAACGTTCCGCTAACATTGCTGCCATACAGCCTGTACCTGCTGCGGTGATTGCCTGACGAAATTCGTGGTCTTGTACGTCCCCAGCAGCAAATACGCCTTCTATACTGGTTTCTACGGTGTTGGGTTTGGTAACAATGTAACCCACATCGTCAAGTTCTAACTGTCCTTTAAATAATGATGTATTGGGTGTATGTCCGATGGCGTAGAATAACCCCTTAACGTGTAATTGGGTTTCTTCGCCAGTTTTATTGTTACGGACTTTGATTCCATCCATATGCTTCTCATTGCCAAACACGTCTACGGCTTCGGTGTTCCAATGCACTATAATTTTCGGGTTATTTAAAACCCGGTCTTGCATAGCTTTACTAGCTCGCATTTGCTCGCTACGAACTAGTAAGTTCACTGTGTCGCCGTATTTAGTTAAGTAAATTGCTTCTTCTGCTGCCGAGTCACCAGCACCAATTACAGCTAAATTCGCTCCGTGAAACAGCGGAGTTGCACCATCACAAATCGCACAAGCAGAAATTCCGCGACTCCAAAACTGATGTTCACTGGGTAAGCCTAAACGTTTCGCCGTCGCCCCGGTTGCAATTACGATGCTATTAGTTTTAAACTCCCGTTCAGAGGAACGCACTGTAAACGGACGCTGACTCAAATCAACCGAAATTACATCCTCAGTATATAGCTCAGCCCCCCAGCGTTCTGCCTGTGCCTTCATTTGATCCATTAATTCCGGACCAGTAATTCCAGCAGCAAAACCGGGAAAATTCTCGACCTCAGTAGTTGTCATTAATTGTCCACCAGGTAATCCCCCAGCTTCAAAGCCTTCAAATACAACTGGTTTGAGATTCGCACGTCCCGCATAAATAGCAGCCGTGTAACCCGCAGGACCTGAACCGATAATTACTAAGTTTTCTACCGTTGGATTTGTCATAATATTTTTAAGTAAACTCATAACGACTACGCTTAATTGAGTATAGCAAATTTTTGGGATTGGTGTATAGGTTGTTAAGAAATCTATGGAACCTTTTGTAGGGTGTGTTGTAGCACGAAAACTATTCGATTTTTACGGCTTTTTATTTGAGTATTTGTTTTATCTTTCATTCTAACGATAGTTAAAAATGATGTATAATAATGTAGCCAGGAGGTGATAAAAGTGTTTAACCTAACCTACGAATTTAAACTCAAACCGACTCGAAAAGAATCGAATACTTTTGAGCAATGGCTTGAGATTAATCGTCGAGTTTATAACTATGCTTTGCGCGAACGTAAAGATTGGTATAAGTCTCGCAGTTGTCAGGTTAATGCTTGTTCCCTGCGCTGTGAATACATCATTCCTGCCGATACTCCCCGTCCCACCTACGCTAGTCAATGCAAATCATTAACTGAAGCCAAAAGGACTAATCCTGATCTAAAATCTGTACAATCTCAAGTCTTGCAACAAACGTTAAAACGACTTGAGACCGCATTCACAAGTATGTGGGAACAGAATCATGGGTTTCCTAGATTTAAAAAATCTGGAACGATGCGTAGTTTTGTCTTCCCGCAAATGAAGGAGGATAAATTAAGTGGTGGGAGAATTAACCTACCTGTGATTGGTTGGGTTAAATTCCGACAATCCCGTTCAATCCCAGATGGGGGAGTAATGAAACAAGCACGTATAGTCAAGCGTGTTTCTGGATGGTACGTAATGTTAACTATCCAGTGGGATGTTAGTCTACCCCAACCTATGCCACACGGGGAAGCAGTAGGAATAGATGTGGGATTAACAAATTTTATTGCAACTTCTAATGGTCTTTTAGTCAAGCGTCCGAGGTTTTTTGTAGATGCCGAACGCAAGCTGAAATTGCTGCAACAGCGTGTCTCCAGAAAACCCCACGGATCGAACAATTGGAAAAAAGCACTTCATAAAGTTGCCTCATTGCATGAGTACGTTGTTAATTGTCGTAAAGACTGGCACAGAAAGCTGTCTCACCAAATTTGTGACAGTGCCGGGATGGTGTTTGTTGAAGATTTAAATTTAGTTGGGTTGTCCCGTGGAATGTTGGGTAAACATTGCCTGGATGCGGGGTTCGGACAATTCTTTAATATCCTCGAACAAACTTGTTTTAAACGTGATGTCTATTTTCAAAAAGTAGATGCGCGGAAAACAAGCCAAATCTGTCCCAACTGCGGAATTCAGACAGTAAAGAAAGAACTTTCACAACGTACTCATGTTTGCTCAAATTGCGGCTATACAACTGATAGAGACATTGCAGCCGCGCAAGTAGTTCTAATTAGAGGACTTGCAGCCGTAGGGTATACGGTCAAGATGCTTGCTGAGGGTAAATTCATAGGAATCCCTGCGAAGCAAGAATCCTCGTACCTTTAGGTCGAGGAGTATCAAAGAAAGGCAGGACGATAATATCAGGATAATTTCTGCAAGAAAGGCAAATAAATATGAGCGTAAACGATACACCGAATCCATCCCTTACTGATTGGGACAAAATAGCAATGATGACGGATGACGAAATAGATTATTCAGATATTCCGCCACTTACGGATTCATTCTTTGAGCGTGCAAAGTTGGTTATTCCAAAAGATCAAGCGCAGCAAATCATCCGTATAGATCCTGATGTACTTGATTGGTTTAAAGCTCAGAGTCAGGAATACCAAAGTACGATCAATCGAGTATTACGGACGCATATAGAATTACAGCAAAAATAACCCGCGTACCATCTGGGTTTTATACTTATAAAAAACAAAACTGAAAACTCTGAAATTAATTCCAGAGAGATGAAAGTAATTGAAAAGGCTGACAGTAGCGATTTCATCGATTGCTCAGCACGAGTTACATGAAGTCGTCGAAAAAAGAAAGTAAATGTTTCGTCAAGAACATAGTCAGTGGTATAAATTTGACCATTTTTAGCGATCGCAGTTTGATAAGCTTTTGTGGCTTTAAGGTGATAGCGTTCACTTTTATCGTGCAGTGTGAGCCAGCCCCATGTATCAATAAAAAGCTTAATCGCCATAAAGTTCGTTGTCTAAATTTGTAGCTAGGGAGCCGTGAGAGACTACACCTATGAAGTCAGCGAGGGGATCGTTGACAGGAGTGACTGACTTGGGAACTGTTGTTTGGATACTTGCTAGCTGTTTAATATATTGCAATACATCTTCAAGCTGCTGTTCTGGTAGTTGTTCAATTGCTTCAAAAACCTCTTGTTTGATTGTCATGGCAATGGCTCAATATCGCTTTTTTATAATTAATTTAACAATAACCCGTGCAGACGGGTTTCGTTTGTCTAGACGCGGTTTCAACCGCCAGATGAATTCTGCTCTCTCACCCAAGCCCGAAAAGCGCGGGTTGTAGCCATCTCACCATTGATTCGAGTTTCTTGAATAAACCGAGGAATTTCCTTTACAGGTACCGTACCAAAAGTAGGGCTTTGTTTTACTTCTAAATATTGTCCGTCGTTAAGTACATAAATTCGTAAAACACTGCCATTAAACCGCCAAAATTCAGGAACACCAATTGCAGCATAAATTTTAAACTTATCTACTTTCGGTTTAGAATACTCTACTTCTAATACTAAATCCGGTGGTGGATCGATGCTTAGGTCTATTTTTTCCTTATTTCTAACGCGGTATTCATTTTGTATATAGTAGCTGCTATCTGGTTCCCCACCTCGTTCTAAATCATCCCGTGTCAAAGTTAGCGAGCCAGAACGCTTGTACTCTTCGCCGATTTCTTCACATAATGCGATCACAAAACCCTCAATAACGCGATTTGAGTTTTCGTGTGGCATATCTGGAGCCATGATTTCTAATGTCCCGTTTTCATAAGCGAGTCTGGTATTTCTGGAGCTTCCCATGTCAGTTAGCATGGCTTTGAAAGTTTGCCAGCTAATGTTTTCAAGTAAAGTTCTGGTTTCTGCTGGTGTTGAGATTGCCACCATATTGAAAATACCTCGTTGAGTGAGAAGTCGGGTTTTATGTAGGGTGTGTTACGGCTTTCTGGGATTCGATAGGAAAAAGAGTAGGTGAAAATTTGCCGTAACGCACCAACAACTTTTGGTGCGTTAGATGCATTAAGATTATATATTGAGGGCAGAACATAGTCGTGCATCTAACACACCCTACAAGAATTTTATTTTTTATTTATAAACACGCTCTTAGAGGATGTTTGAAAAGTCATCGGCGGTTCAAACCGCGACTACACGCCGCATTGTCCACCTGCGTGGACTTATAATCTATTTTAAACCCGTGCAGACGGGTTTCGTTTGTGTAGACGCGGTTTCAACCGCCAGATAAATCCTAAAGACAACACAATATAAATAATTGCGATTATTTTTATCAGAAACGGTGAATATAAACCCGTGCAGACGGGTTTCGTTTGTGTAGACGCGGTTTTAACCGCCGGATAAAGAAATTAGACTTTTCAAACAACCTCTTGTATTACAGATATTTGGGTTGGTGAAAAGTTGGGTTTTTATAACAGTTATCTGATATTACAGATATTTCAGGACAAAAAACCCGACTTCTTTATGGAATGTTAGAAATCTGAAAAACTGGGAATACTAATGCTTGAGTCAGTCTTGGGCTTAAGGTACTAAGTCCAAACGTGACTAGAAAAATTTAGTATCAGGAGAAAATTTTATGCAAGCTCAAGCATCAGATTTAGTAGAAAAAATTCGTCAGCAATTTGACAGCGCACCTTATCCAAGAATTTCTCTTGATGAATCTCCTAAAGATAAACCGAATTTTCTCTATATTCATAGTTTAGTAACAGCTTATTATTTAAGAAATCAAAAAGTTATAGATACTAAAGGAAAAGTTATTTTAGATGCTGGGTGTGGTAGTGGATATAAATCCCTTGTACTTGCAGAAGCGAATCCCGGAGCAAAAATTATTGGTGTTGATATTTCGGAAGAATCTGTAAAATTAGCGCGGCAACGTTTGGAATATCACGGTTTTGATAATACAGAATTTCATGTAAGTTTTCTTGAGGATTTACCCAAATTAGGCATTAAATTTGATTATATAAACTGCGATGATGTACTTTACTTACTTCCTGATGCTGTAGCAGGGTTACAAGCGATGAAAGCAGTTTTGCAACCCGATGGTATTATTCGTGTCAATCTTCACAGTTCACTGCAAAGAGCTAATTTTTTCCGCGCTCAAAATCTATTTAAATTTATGGGTTTAATGGACGATAACCCAGAAGATATGGAAATTAGTATAGTGCAGGAAATTATGAATGCATTAAAAGATGGTGTTTCTCTTAAAGCTCAAACTTGGGGCTCTAAATATAATGAAGCTGATGGCAAAGATATTATATTAGCTAATCAATTGCTTGTAGGAGATAAAGGAGCCACTGTTCCCGAATTCTTTTCACTTTTGAAAGCTGCTAATTTAGAATTTATAAAGATGGTTAATTGGCGGCAGTGGGATTTAATGGCTTTATTTAAAGAACCTGATGATTTACCTGCTTTTCTGGGTATGAGCTTGCCAGAACTTACTGCTGAGCAAAAACTGCATTTATTTGAATTATTTCATCCGATACATCGCTTACTTGATTTATACTGCGGAAACCCCAATCAAGCACAATCATTCCTACCAGTTGCAGAATGGAATGATTCTAACTGGGAAAACGTAAAAGTGCATCTACATCCCCAGTTAAAAACTCCTAAATTTCGAGAAGAACTAATATCCTGTATTACAGAAATCAGACCTTTTATTATTAGCGAACACTTACAAGTAATTCAAGAGTCCGTGAGTATAGATAGCTCCATGGCATTTTGCTTAATTCCTTTGCTGGAACAACCCCAATCAATGACAAACTTGGCTGAGCGTTGGAAACAAGTTAGACCTCTAGATCCAGTTACGTTAGAACCTACTGATCAAAATCAAGCCTTTTATATGTTGCAACAGTTATTTTTAAGGCTCGAAAGTCTTGGTTATGTGATGTTAGAAGGTTAACTATATTTTACAGCTTTGATTAATTATATAGCGGTTTTCGGTTGAGTAGAATATATTCTTGTGGGGTGGACATACCTGTCCGCCCGATTTTTACCCATTTTATTTGTATTGCACCCAATTGAAAACCGCTATAGAAGGTTTAACAAGTAGTATTTCGGCATATTAATTAAAGACCCGACCGGGAATGTAATTCCCAGTCTAATAGCACAAGTCCTATGAATAGGACTAAAAAAATCAAACATAAAATTTAGGTCAAGTACCCCACCACAGTAGTTTTGAGGGGTATTACTTCAGTCCTATTTATAGGACTTTCGCTATTAGACAGGGACTTACAGTCCCTGGGGGATTAGATATCCACCCAGCCTTCATTAATGTGGTGAACCAGTAGGTTTTCTTTTACATAACTACAGTTCTGTAATTATGTAACAAAATCTCTGTCATTCCAGGTTTTCCAGTTTTTCCAAAAAAAAATTTTCAAAAATGTTAATTCCCAGAGTCAAAGTGGGTAAGTTACATCTAGAAGTCAATAACCCATCCCCACTTAAAGGAAACACTAATGAAAACCGAACTTAAAGCAAAGTTTTTACAAAATATCCTTCGTAATAAGAAAGAAGACGAAGGTTTTACCTTAATTGAATTGTTAGTTGTAATTATTATTATTGGGATTCTTTCAGCTATTGCTTTACCTTCTTTCTTGAACCAAGCTAACAAGGCTAAACAGTCTGAAGCAAAGACAATTGCTGGTACCATGAACCGAGCGCAGCAAACATATCTTTTGGAGGCTGGTCAGTTTGCAAGTGCCAAGGAATTTGGTAATTTAGGACTTGGTGTCAAAACTCAGAGTCAGAATTATAAATATGTAATAGCTGGTGGTGGTGCGGGTAAAAATTTAGTCACAAATCAAGCGCAATTGTTAAATACAGGGGGTCCTCTTAAAGCTTACGTTGGTGGAGTTGTTATCGGTACTGTTACAGAAACAAGTGAGACAACCTCTCTAGCTATATTATGCGAAGCAGTAAAAGCTGGAAGTGCTGGAGGACCTAATGGTACACAGGAAGCCAAGTCTGTGGCGAATCAACCTGCTTGTCCTGATGCAACTGCATGGAAGGATTTAGCTAGTTAAGAAATCTAAATAGCTAATAAGCTATTGCCACTAATGTTTTCAAACATAAAGCTTTAATTAACTCAGATTCGATGAATACAGTGGCTAAAATAAATTTCTTATAAGCATCTTATATCGGTGGGTAGATTATTCTACCCACTTTGTCTTTTTTACATCAAAAAATACTAATAAATCATGATGATTGCTAATATAACTAACTTGCAAGAACAAGCTTATCAATAT
>JAYKJL010000148.1:0-3666 GCA_035285725.1 Nostocales cyanobacterium 94392
TATCTATACCATTTCAAACCTAAATTTTAGTCCTCTTAAGAGGACTTAGACTATTAGACAGGGACTTATAGTCCCTGGCGGGTTAGATATTTACGATAGTATATTTATTTACGCCGAATGGTACTAGGGTGTTGATTTTGTAGATAACTATAATCCGACTGTGTGTCATGCACTAATCCGTGTATTGTGACAATATCTTATGTCCTGATGATTTGGGATTTGTCAATCCATTTCGCAATTAAATTCAGTGAGGTAATGACGGTATCCTACTCAACTGAAAACCGCTATTTTAAACTTAAGAATACCTTGACAAGAACAGATATACCTTATAGCATTTAATTAAATGCTTTATAAGACACTTTATTAAATGCTATGTCAATTAAAATTAGTCTCGAAAATATTCAAACTCTTACCGACTTTAAGCGAAACGCTAAAGACTACGTAGAACGGATTAAAGCAACAAAATCTCCACTTGTTTTAACCGTTAATGGCAAAGCTGAGGTTGTAGTCCAAGAAGCGCAGGCGTTTCAAGATATGATCGATAGGCTTGAACGTGTCGAGTCAGAACTCAAGACTATCAAAATTGAAGCGTTACGACGAGAAATAGCTATTGGAATTGAGCAGCTTGAAAACGGGGAATATACTGAATACGATGAGGAGTCTCTGGCAACTTTTTTTGAAGACATCAAAACACGAGGACGTAAAAAGTTAGAACAAAATAACACTCTATGAGTCGATTTAAGATTTCCACGGGTGCAGCGCAAGACCTTGAAAATATCTGGAGTTACATTGCCAAAAATAATACCAGGGCTGCTGATAACCTTTTTGACAAGCTGCGGGAAAAGTTTGCCAAACTGGCTAAATTTCCGCAGATGGGACAGGGACGCGAAGACTTAGCGGTTTACCTTGGGAGCTTCTCTGTTGGAAGTTATCTGATTTTTTATCGAATTATAGATGAAGGTATAAAGATTTTACGTATTGTTCATAGCTCGCAAGATATAGAACAAATATTTAAAGAAGTTGAGGATACAGACGATTGGTAATTAAAAACCTGGCGTTGCTGAATCCGGGTATGAATCTAGATTTTGAGACGTAGCAGTGCTACGTCTCTACATTGTTCGCTGTTAAAACGGCATATTTTGAATAATCATTAATTTACTTCTTCACAGCCCGAACAGCAGCCGATGCATTAATCAATCCGCTACCGAAGAAAAGCTGTTTATCCGTTACCGTTGAAGGAATTACACCTTCACTAACTAAAGTACGATATCTTTGTTGTTCTTCTTTAGTAATATTCAAATCTTCGTAACTAGCTGTTGATTTAAGAATATCAATTAACTCAACCCGGTTCAATTTTCCTTTATCTTCACCTTTCATTAAAGCTACTACTCCCGCAACTGCTGGAGAAGAAAAAGAAGTGCCTTGCATCCACCAATATTGTCCCTTGAAATCGATTACATTTGACCAACGCGAATTAGGGAAAGCTAAACCCTGCCAAAATGTATCCATCCAAGTTCCCCCAGTTGTGGGTATTCCTCCGAATATTCCTACTGAAGTACTAAAATCTCCTCCGGGAGCAACCACGCCTAATCCTTTACCGTAGTTGCTGTAGAAAGCGCGATCGCCATTTAAGTTACTCGCTCCAACTGACAACACTCCATCATATCCGGAAGGATAAGCGACTGAGGCGTAATTTTCGTTTCCAGATGAAGCAACTACAACTAACTTGGGATTTTGCTGTAATATTTGACTGAATGCGAATTCTTCCACATCCGTTGGTAAATAACCACCCAAACTCAAGTTAATTACATCAGCACCACGATGTGCTGCATAACCAACCGCTTCAATATATGAAGAGGTGAAAATACTACCATTTAAACCAAATACCCGTACAGGTAAAATTTTCGCATTGGGTGCAACTCCCGATATCCCTTGAGAATTTTGGGGTTTTGCTGCAATCACCCCACTGACTAAAGTACCGTGAAATTCACCACCGACATCAGAGCGAATCATCTGACGCAAATATTCAGCCAATTCTTTTTCAGAGACTGGGGAAGTTATTCGCTGTTTTATAGTTGGTGTTAAATATCGCTCGATTAATTCTTTGTCGGATAACTTAAATGTATCGTGTAATTTTCTTCTCAAAATATTGAGTTCTAAAGGACTCATACGAGTATCAGAATCACCAATTTCACAAGGCTGATTACTGTTACTTGGTTCCGAAAAGTCCCATCCATACTCTTCTCCAGGACATTTATCTGCTGCGGATACTTTATATAAACTATTTTGTAAATCTGGATGATTCCATTGAATCAGACTATCGATTACCGCAACAACTACACCTTTTCCACCATTACTATTCTGCCAAGCTTCGGTAACTCGTAAATCGGTACGAGATGATGTTGATTTTGATTGTTTATTTTTCGCTGTTTGTTGTTGAAGACAGTTTTGTAGGGAATCAAAGCTATCGATTTCCTGTTGGATACATTGTTTGAGGGGTACACTATTCAAATGCCACTGCAAACCTAAATAATTTGTTGTTGAATTATTAGCATTTTGGGCAATAGTTTGAGGATTTTTTGTATCTTGTTTATCGATTGACTCGATATTCAAAGACTTTTTATTATCTCCCATATCAATAGAATTAGCTACCGATTGTAGAAAATTTGGTGCAGCAGAATTAACACCTTTAACTTGATTGAGTTGATTCGCAACATTCAAAACAGCGGTACCGGAAGCATCTGTTGATTTGACAATATAAATATTGGGAAAAAAGCGCAAAGAACGAACAATTTCTAAATTATTTTGTTTGAGAATCGATACTTTCTCATTCTCCTTCATATCCGGTTGAAAGTTAACAATAATTTCGTTGGATAAAATAATCGTATCTTGCTGCGAAGCGCGACTTAAGACAGGTAAAGAAGTTTTCACATAACTTTGATTTTGGATTTTATTTCTAATGGCATCAGTATTACCATTACTGCTAGCTAAAGTCACAACAGCATAATTTTCCCCTAAAGGTTTAACTTGTACCTGGGAATTACCACCACGGGTTCGAGTACCTGTTTGTAAATCTTGCTCCAACTGGAGATAAAGAGGATTAACACTACGAGAGCGAGTTTTAGGTAAAGCTTTAAATTCAACAGCAACAGCATCTTTTTGTTCAGTTAAAGGAACACGCTGTCCTTTATAAATGTAGAATAATTGATTATTGTTTGATTCTTTCGTTTGAGCCGAAGCAGTTGAATTAAATTTAATATTTGCTGTAAATGGCAAGATATTTGTGAAAGCCAAAATACTACTAGCGAGAAGAATACCCGATACAGTGCGTTTGTAATTCATGATTGGTGTTTGCGGTTGAATAACCAGTTATAGGATATTGGTAACGAGTCTAGAAGTCGGGTTTTTTAGGATAAATATCTGTAAGACGCTGACAAATCTGATAAAAACCCGACTTCTGTAGTACAAATATGCTTCTTTACCCGCTCCAAGTATGTATATCTCTAAGGTATTAATGGGGTATGCAGTTTTTACGAAATCAATCAATTAACCCCACTTCCCTAGCGCGGATTTGAGTAACAATTCGTAAATTTTTACCTTGATTTTTCAACTGTTCGCAATCAATACTCAAAATATCTTGCAATCCTTGCCAATAATGCCTTACCA
>JAYKJL010000149.1:0-3016 GCA_035285725.1 Nostocales cyanobacterium 94392
AAAATATGTAAAGCTTCGATCGGTCTACCACTGCGAATCAACACCGTATCAGCAGCAATTTGTTGGACTCGTCCCGCAGTAATCAGCCAATCAATATCGCATTCGTGTAACTCGGCAAATATAATCATGTCATTCGATAAACTCCCTTAAAGAGTAATGTATGGGAGAACAAATTTTGTAGTTTAAGTATGTGTTATTACTTTCTACTAAAAAGTTGGGCTAATCCGCTAAAAAACGATAAAATATCACCTGGAGAATTCAATCCCAAACCAATAATTTGAAAAGCCGAAGAAGATGTTTGAGAAGATTTGAAAATAGAACTTCCCCTTCTTCTTCTTGAACCTTGGCGCTGCACTGAAAATACATCGCTTTTGCCAAACATCGACCCAGAGAAGAAAATATTAACTCCTCCTGCGATTCCTTCGAGTTCTTCTTCAGATAATTCTAGCGCAGTATCATTTACATCTTGATCGGACATTATTTTATCCTTTGCCGTGTGCAATAATTGATTTAAGCAAATTAGTAGATTCAATTCAACCAATTAATGGTTTCTAAAAGTAGACTATTTCTATGGGAGTGATACTTATGCAAATTTAGGGCGTTGCTGCTTCATAAGTATGTTAGCGGAGCCTGAGTGCAAGGTCATATCAAATCTTATGAATAACCGAAATCGGTGTAGAGACGTTACACTGTAACGTCTTAATATCTAAATTCATACCCGGATTCTGCAAAGCCAACAGGACTTACGCAACCGGCACATTTTTTCCGTAGGGTGTGTAGTTTAGAGAAAATTTGAACGTAGTAACAAGACTTGTAGCGTCACCCACCACCTGTATCTCGTGACAATTGCGTAAGTCCTAGCCAAATTTAGAAATAAATCCTCTAAAAATAAAAGCAGAGACTGTTTGATTCTTAGAACAATCTCTGCTTAAGTTTGATAATTCCCAGTCAGAATAAACTTATTAACCGATGGCAAGAGCTTGACCAGCAGAGCTAAAGATATCTTGAACGTTAGCCATGGAAACTGTAGCGCTACCATTTGGTCCGGCAAAGGTTTGTTGACCTACAGCTAGATTTTTCTGAGAGAAGCTGTTAGATGCATCGGATGCGAAACCTTGGACATCACCGAAACTAATTGCTAATCCACCATTCACGGTGTCGAGTTCTTCATCGGATAATTCAACTGCATTCATGTTATCGTTATTCATTGTTTTTCTCCGTTGTTGTGTGTTTTAACTGGTTTATCGTTAGCTGCATTTGCTTGCTTTCGATGTATTCATAATAGGATTTTGCTTTTAGCTGTACATCGGAAAAACGTTGGATTTGCAACTTGCTTTTTATCCATCAAAGTGACTCCAACTAAAGTAGGAGGTTTTGATTTGAGATCAAAATTTGCAAGAATAATGATAGTTACAGAAAAATTTGATCGAGTTAAGGTGGCTCAGATATATAAGTAAATAAGACCGTTAACGAGACTTGGAAAAATGCTACGTCGTCTTAAACTTACGTCTCAATTTACTTTACTTTTGTCACTAATTTTTATTGGTGGAATTGCAGTCGGGGGATTTGCATTGTCTCAAGCTTTAGAGCAAAAAGCGGAAATGGAAATAAGTCATCAAGGACAAATGGCTATGCAGATGGTGAATGCCGTCAAAAGTTATACTACTAAGGATATTGCACCGTTGATTGCTCAAATAGCAGATACTCAAACTCAGTTTATTCCAGAAACTATACCCAGTTTGGCAGCAAGACAAGTATTTGATACGCTCAAACAAACTTGGAAATACAAAGATTTTGTATATAAAGACGCAACACTCAACCCCACGAATTTAGCTAACCGAGTTGACCGATTTGAAGCAAAATTAATCGAGCAGTTCGATCGGGATCGCACTCTCAAAATTTTATCAGGTTTTCGTGTTCGCAGTCGAGAAAAATTATTTTACAATGCTCAACCATTGGTGGTAACAAGTTCGAGTTGTCTGGTATGTCACGGTAATGTACAGCTTGCACCAAAAAGCCATGTAAAAAAATATGGTACTCAACACGGTTATGGCTGGAAGCTCAATCAAGTGATCGGTACCCAAATTATATATGTACCTGCAAATCAAGTATTAAAAAATGCTCGTCAAGCGTTTTTCCTTTTTATCAGCATCTTTATCAGTATTTTTGGATTAATAATTACGTTGATTAACTATTTACTCAAATGCAGAGTGATTCAACCTCTAAAACCAATGGCTCAACTTGCTCAAACAATTACTCTAGACAAAGTTAGCTTGACTGAAGTTAGAAGGGAACGCGATCGCTTAAACCAAATCGCAAAACGTACCGATGAAATCGGACAACTGGGACGAGTGTTTCAAAAAATGGTGCAGGAAGTTTGCGTTCGCGAACAACAATTAACCGAGCAGTTGCAGCAGATGCAGGTGGAAATTGATGCCGTAAAAGTTACTCCTCAAGTAAATGAAATTACTGAAACAGATTATTTTCAAAACTTACAAAAAACTGCCGCACAGATTCGCAATCAATGGAGCGATGGGAATTAAAGTGACTTCAATAAGAGTAAGTCGGTTGGCGTTGAAAATCATGTTCCAGTCGCCGGAATTTTACCTGTTTGTGAAGAAATGTTTCATTTAGCAAGTAGTGATATTTTCTGTTCGCGCTATCCAGAGCATCCCTGGACAAAAACTGTGAGTGTGATCGCCTCTACCCTTTTAAATAACCGACTTTAAACAGATTCTGGAATGCGATCGCCGCAAGCTTTAATTCGTTTCCATTGTAATACCTATAAGTACTTAGGCAAAATTATTTATATAATTACTACTCAGTTATATTACTGTTCCCTATTGCCCCCGAGTCCAAAGTCAACACCCTAGTACAGCATGGCGTAAATATCTATACCATTTCAAACCTAAATTTTAGTCCTCTTAAGAGGACTTAGACTATTAGACAGGGACTTATAGTCCCTGGCGGGTTAGATATTTACGATAGTATATTTATTTACGCCGAATGGTACTAG
>JAYKJL010000150.1:0-30161 GCA_035285725.1 Nostocales cyanobacterium 94392
ATTGCAATTCCAATTAATCCCTCCGCCGGGATTGAAACTCCGAAACCTGGGGATTGAAACTAAACAAGTTACAATAAAACTAACTGCTTCTTAACCAAAGTATAAGAGGAGCAAGAAATCTCGATGACAGCCACCTTACCTGTCGCTAATCAAACCGAAATCTTCTACCCCAGCGCTGATGGAGAACCAGTGGCGGAAACTTTCGATCATCTTTATGCTTTACTAACTACTTTGGAAGTCCTGAAACAATATCTCACTAATCGTCAAGCAACGGTTTTAGCCGACCAGTTTTTATATTACTCCCAAGGCTTTCCTAAATTGCGGGTTGCACCGGATGTAATGGTAATTTTTGATGTTGCTCCCGGCGGACGCGATAACTATAAACTATGGGAAGAAAGACAAGTTCCCAGCGTGATTTTTGAAATGACTTCTGCCGGAACACAAGATAAAGACCAAGTTTTCAAAAAGACGCTTTACGAACAGCTAGGTGTTAAAGAATACTGGCTCTTTGACCCCAAAGGCGAATGGATCGAAGAAAAATTACGCGGTTATCGGTTGCGAGGAGAAATCTACGAATCTATTACTGATAGCCGCAGCGAACCGTTACAGTTACGCTTGCAAGTTGAAGGGCGAATAATTGGATTTTATCGAGAAGATGACGGCGAAAAACTACTGATTCCCGATGAATTAGCAGCAGCTTTACAGCAAGAAGTTGTTGCCAGACAGCAAGCAGAAGAGCAAGTAAAGCAGGAACGTCAACGTGCCGAACAAGCGGAAGCTCAAGTAGAGCAGTTGAAAGCAAGATTGCGCGAACTTGGAGTTGAACCGGAAACTGGAGATAATTAGGTTTTATTATCACATCTTATCACGTGGTATTTACGTAATTGCGTTTGTTATGCTGGAAGTAATTAACAAACGCTTTTTAATATCATCTAATTTAGAATGAAAACTAATCGTCCTTGGCTTGTTGCCTTTTGGTTGTATATTGGACTGATTTTATCAATATCTATATCAGCCTATTTAAAGATTATTCCTAATCAAATAAAACAAATTCCTCATTACGATACAATTTTACATTTTTTATTAATAGGATTTTCAGCTTTCTTAGGGCATTTAGCATTTAACAAACGTAAGATTAATATTTTAAATTTTTCCCTGCCTTTAGCACCAATTGTTATAAGTTTTTTTGTGATAATTGAAGAATGTTTGCAAATATTTTCGCCTATCCGGAGTTTTGATTTGGTTGATTTAGCGGCGGATTTTTGCGGGATTGTTGTCTTTACTTTATTAGCACAGAGAGTCAAGGTGAGAAGAATATCTTAATTATTTAGCAATACCTTATCTTTATGGAGTATCGCTAAATAAACTATGTATACTCTCATCTCTTAATTGCGATTGCTATATGTGAGTGAATTCATAAGTTATTACTGGTTCAAGTGATTTATTTTAAGTAATTTTACTATTGAGTTTTCCAGATTTATCTAGTTAGCATATAACTTAATAAATAATTTATTAAATCTAGAATCATTTGGCATAATAATAAAAATTTATTTTTATGCTAAAGATATCGCATTTATAAGCTCACTGAATAAAAATAACTTCAGTGTTAGTTTTTGTATGAAGATAGTATTTTTAAGCTTTAATAAATTTAGGGTTATTTATATGATAATAATTTATTCAATTAAATTTAATCTGTTTGGAGAAATCTATTAATGGTTTTTAGATTATTCAAACATTCTTTGATATTGTCAATACAAAGCATTTTTGCTTTAACTTTAGCGCCGATTCCTTTATCTGCTGCATTTGCTCAAGATAATTCAAAAGGAGGAATTGACTGGATTGTAGTAGTAGATACTTCTGCTTCTATGCGCGGTGCGGGAGGAACAAAAAATATATTTAGTCAAGTAAAAAAATCCATTACTGAATTTGTTAATACTGCTAAATTAGGCGATACAGTAACTATTTACAGTTTCGATAAAGATGTAAATTTACAGACTGAAAATATTTCTATTACTAGCAATTCAGACCGAGGTAAACTCAAGCAAATAATTGCTTCACTAGAGGCAAATGGGATGCGTACTCATACGGGTAAAGCTGTACAAAAAGCCCTGCAACATTCTACCTTATTAAACCAGCGTAGTGAGGCTCTAGGTCGTACTGTGAGTATTGTATTTTTGACAGATGGACTTGAGGATGTCAGGGGTATTCCCGATTCGGTTCCCATTCCTAGTAATACCCAATTTTTGCGCGAGCAACAATGCAAACCTTATATATTTTTTGTATCTCTTGGACAAGAAGAACACGAAAAGCAGTTGAATGATTTTGCAAATAATCCCGCGCTTTGCGGAAAAGGACAGGTATTACGAGACCCCGGAGGAGTTGGGTTGAATAAACTAGCTCAAAATATCCGACCAGTATTAATCAAACCCAAACTTGATGTCAGTTTACCTAACTTGAAATTGCAGCCAGTTTCTCCCGGAACAACTACTGAATCGCTCAATATTAATACTATTAGTAACATTAATAATAGGGTAAGTTTGCAGTTACAAGACCCGAAGAAAACTGGTATTCGTTTAATTTCACCTGATAGCAGAGTTGATTTAGCTGCGAATAAACCAACATTTATTCCCATCCGTTTGCAAATTCCAGCCGATGTCGAAGGAGGTGTTAGTGGGCTGCAATTACTAATGGTAAGTGAAAATAATACCATCGCTCCAATTACTGTTGATTTACCCATCACTATCAAAGCGAAACTGCTCGTTCAACCAACCTCGATAGATTTTGGTGTTGTGGAAGTCGGGAATAAAACTGCAACTCAAACTTTAGTAGTTCGCAGCAACATAGCTGGAAACGCCAAATTAGAGCTACAGGGAAATTCCCAAAATATTTCTATTGTACAACCCGACGGAACCGTATCTTTGCGAGTTGGAGAAACTCAAATTCCCATACAGTTGCAAGTTCCAGACAACAATTCCGGAGGCGATCGCACTTTCAGTTTACAACTAGCCCCAGAAAATGCGATCGCAAGTCCCATCCCTGCTTCGGTTCAACTAAATATTTTGGTTCCATTATGGAGAAAAATAATTACTTGGTCTTTATTGATACTACTATTATTATTAATTGCCCTGATAGTAATTTGTTTTATTCAGCGTCAAACACCTCTAGAATTGCTTCAAGACATCCGCACTCGCAAACATTTAGAAGGAGCGCTGTTAATTTTAGAACCATCGCCACAATCCTCAAAAGATGAGGAGATTAGTTTGACTAACCTGCACAAAACTCAAGTATACTTAAGTGATTTGATATCAGTAATTGATAAAAGCAATTTTGATGCTGAGTTAATTACAGTCAGGCAAGCAGGTAAAAAGAATATTGAACTACGTTGCCGTAAAGGTAATATTTTTATCAACGAAAAAGAGGTAACTACAGATGAAATTTACGATGAGGACATAATTGAGATTGGTAAGGTTAAGCTCCAGTTTAACTGGATTGAACATCAACGACAGATAAATTAAATGATGTCAAAGGAGAGTTCATGTCACGTCCCACAGTTGTATTTCGTCCTACCGTCGTCATTGGATTAGGCGGTACGGGCTATGAAGTTGTACTCAAGCTCAAAAAACGATTTATTGATGTTTATGGTTCGGTACCAGAAATTATTCAGTTTCTTTCTATTGATACCACCGAAAATATCCAGGAACGGGAAAAATCCCCCGATGGTAATGCCGTTTTCCTAGAACCCAACGAACTTTACGCAATATCCGTCGCAAATCCAGGTAACATGATTGGGGGACGCAATGAACACATTGATGAATGGTGGCCTAAACAAATTCCCGCACACGGTATCATTAACGGTGCCGGACAGATTCGCGCCCGTGGTAGGTTAGCATTATTTGCTAAAGTCGGCGATATCAATAGTTTAATCGGTCAAGCAATCAATAAGGTACGCGGAATTCGGACGAGTAAACAAGCGTTTTCAGATAACTTTCAAGTTTCCAACCGCGATGGTGTAGAAATTTTTATCGTTGGTAGTTTAGCCGGTGGAACTGGTAGCGGTACCTTTTTAGATACGGCATTTTTAACACGGCAATATCTCAATAGTTTTTCTAATATTACGGGAGTCTTTGTTTTACCCAGAGTGTTTTCCAACTTAGCTCAAACTCACATGGTAAAATCTAATGCCTATGGCGCTCTCAAAGAAATCGAACACTTTTGGAATTTATCACCGTCTAATGCCCTGGAGATTGATTACGGTATTTCCAAAGTAAAAGTTAATCGTCCCCCCTTTGATGCAGTATTTTTGATTGATGGCATTAATAAAAAAGGAACTGTAGTCAGCCGTCCTGACGATTTACAGAATTTAGTTGCAGATGGGTTATATATTCAAATTGGCTCTCAAATTGGTCTTGATGCTGCTAACGTTGCCGATAACATTCGCGCTTATTTAGCAACTGGAGAAAAAGTCAGAGGGCGTAATATTAACTACTGTAGTTTTGGTTTTGCTACCTTAGCTTTACCCGTACATCAGTACGAACGGATGATGTTAGAGGATGCTTGCAAATTGGTTAAGAATCAGTTGATGGGAGCTACACCAACAATCGATTTTGACAGCGAAATAGAGCGATTTTTGCAAGAGTGTAAGTTAGCAGAAGTAAATAATGTCCTGAATAGTTTGACAGAAAGCAAGGGTGGAGGACAGATAAAGCCCGAATTTAGAATCGGCGAAATGCGCTTTGAGCGTAACGCTTTGACAACGATACAAGAACTGTATAAACGGCAGTTTGATAAAATTGAACAACAGACAGCAAGAGAAATAGGATTAAATTTTTATAATTTAGAACAGACTGCAACTGCTGCCATCTCTACTTGGTGGGAACGGGGTATTAACCGTCCCAACGGTATAGCTTATGCGTTGCAATTTTTGACCAAACTGTTGTCGCAACTTGATGAATTACAGCAAAGCGTCCAGCGTAAGTCGAAAGAAGCTCAGGCTAGTTTCAACGCTTTAAAATTAGATTCACAGGAAGAAAAAATTAAACAAGCAGCCGAAGCTTGGTTTGGCAATAAAAACGCGATTCAAGCAGCTTGTCAGAGATACAAAGAACGAGTTGACCAAAAGTGGAAGATGTATTTGCATTGGAAACGTTGCGATAAAGCCGCTGAACTTTACGGTATGTTGCGAACAAAAGTAGAACAAATTCGAGAAAAGTGCCGTTCGATTCATAGCAATTTAGATAAAGTCGATCGCGATATTCAGCAAATTTATAGTTCTTGCAACAATCAAGCACCCAACGATAATCCTTTTATTCATACTATTCAACGTGCCAATCTAGAGTCGAAACGTCCATCTTTCACCGGGGAAGACTTTATCCGTTGGTATCGAGAAAATTCTCAAACTCTGACTAGTTGGTCAGATAAAAAAGTTGAAGATGTCAAAAATGAAATTATTGCATTTTTACTTGAGATTTATCGTCCTCTCACCAGTATGAGCGTTGAGGAGGTTTTGGCAAATAGCAATCCAGAAGATGCAGGAACTGATTTAGAACAGTTGGGTAAACTAGCAGTTCCGCTGTGGCAATATGAAGAATCGGAAATTCCTACTCAACAACAACACGTGATTAATGAGTTTTATTACTACGGAGTTGAGAGTAATAATACAGTCTTTAGCAACCCTCCACTTTCAACTCGATTACCCAAAGGGAGAGAAAGTCCTTCCTTTGTTCCCACAGGTGAACATCATAAAGTTACCTTGTTTCGAGTGGAAGTAGGTGTTCCATTATTTGCTTTCAATGGCATGAAGGACATGGAATTAGCTTACTTAGATCCGAATAAAGTGTTTAAGCATTTAGATCGTAACTGGACAAATCTACCTAATTTAATACCTCCGGAAGATGACGGTGGAGCCTTACGCTGGTTTGCTTTAGCCTTAGCACCCGATCCCTATAGATTAATCGTCAATAATAGTAGACGGCAATATTTAGTTTATACAGATCAAGCGCGAAAATTAGAAAACGGACTTTTGCTTTTGAGTAGCGATCGCAAATCCGCTTTTAAAGCTTTCAAAAGTAATTTACCTTTAATCAAAGAAATTGCCGAGAAAGTTGAAGATATCACCCATAACGATCAAGATAAAGCCAGATCGACTCTAGAAGATTACATCAAGCGTCTCAATCAGCTTTTAAGCGGGGGTAAAGTTGATTCCCAAATTAAAGAACAGGTGGAAATGGAAATTCAAGAAATTGAAGCATACTTAGAAGATTTAGATGTAATTATTTAGCAACCAAATCTGCTCTTTTGTTAGTGTTATCATGCCAAAACCAACCATAATAATTGCACTTGATTCTCATAGTGCCGCTTTCTGTCACGCCATCAAACAGCAACTTCAAGAATTAAATACTATTCAAAGTCGTTTGATTCAAATTTATACTCTCAAGGAAGAAAATCAAGCTTTTAGCTTTAGTTCTGAGTTAAATAATTGCGATCGCAGTTTTGAACTCAAGGGAAATGATGGTGAACAAATTTCTGTTTCCCAAATCCGCGCTCGATTCGAGCAAGCTACTGGCATCCTGCAAACAGAGCTAATTGATTTAATCAAATCTGCGACTCAATCAGAAGACGCGATCGCTTTTAAAAGACAAGGAGTAGAGATTAGCAGCACTCATAGAATCTATCTGATGATGTCGATTAGCAATCCTGAAGTCAGAGGAATAGTTTTTGATTTAGTGCGTTTGATTCGCTGGTTATTTAATAAATTTTTTTCAGATGTTCCTTATAGTTTAGAAGGCTTACTGCTACTACCGGGGTTATTTGCTCAAGTCACAACCGCTGATTACGGTACAGCTTACGCTTTGCTTCGCGAGTTAGATCATCAAATGAATGGTGGAATGGCAAAAGCTGGTACACAAAACACACCTCCTTTTCATAATTGCTGGCTGTGTGATCAACGAATCGGTGGACTAAAAGATAATTTAACCAGCTATGCTGATGCTTTTACAGGTTTTCTGACAGTAGAAGCCGAAACAAACGATTTATTAATTGGTACGCAAAAAGTCCGGGGAAAAACTCCCGCTTATAGTGCTTTTGGCTACGGAGAATTATTTTTTTCAAGCCAAATAATTATTAATCGTTTAAGTGCTTCTTTAGCTGCCGATATTTTAGCTCGGCAGTTTTTACCGCAAGCAAAATCTAGTTTGGAAGTAAATCGTAAATGGCTATTAGATACTAAAGAATTTATCCTCAGTGAAGATTTTAGTAACGCTTTTATTGAATTAGAAAGAGACAACGGTAAACCCGTTTGGCAAGATTTTAACCCGCGCATTAATTTACGTGCTGGAATGGCACAAGAGTACGGCATGGAGTTACAGCGTGCTTATCGCGAATTTGAAAATAAAGAATTGCTTTCCTACAAACGTACACTGGAAAATTCTTATCAACAGGTACAGTTATCTTTAAATATTTTTCTAGATAACAGAATTAATTATTATGCCGATGCCACACCCAGAGGTTTACACGAAGCAGTTACATTATTAAATCTTTTAACTTATTTACATTTAGAACTGCAAGCGGATTCTCAGGGCGAACAGCCTCAAAACCTGATTACCGAACTACGGGCAGTAGAAGCATTTCTTGATGGTAATTTAGGGGTAAAAATCGATTGCGAAGCCAGTAAAAATCTACTTAACAAAATTTACTCTTTAAGATTGCAGCGGCAACAGTTACAAGATAATTTGGCACAAGCAGATTCCGAACAGCTACAACAAGAACTGCAAATAATTCAGGAACAGTTAAAAATTATTATAGATGAATATCGTCAAGCGTCAAACTTAGAAATTGAACAAACTCAACAAATACGTTTAACCGCGATCGCCAATGCTCGCGAACAAGCACAAAAGGCAATTGATAGAAATATCCAGCATTTAAACGCGGCTGAAAACCATCTCGAAACAGCTACAGACAAAAGGAATGAAATAATAGAAGAAGAAAATCGGTTTCGCAAACAGTATTTAGTGATTTTTCCTACGTTTGTCGCTCTTGCTTTAATTAGTATATTAATTATTATTGGAATTTTAAGTCAATCAACACTATGGCTATTATTACAAAAATTTTGGAGTAATTTAGGTAATTATCTATTGGGTAGTGCCGTCACAATTTTAACTTACTTGGGCATGGTTTTGCTGAAGTACAATAGTAAAATTCGCCAGCGACTGATCAAAGTTAATAAACAAATTAAACAATTAGAAAGTAGTTTAAAAGCAAATGCTGTCGAATTACGTCGCAGCTATAACGAACAGTTAAAATTAGAATATGATTTATACGCTCAAAAACTCCGCGTTGAAGCATTAAACTATCTGATAAAAACAGTTAAACAAAAAGCAGTTATATTACGCCAATCTCTGTCCGACTTATTAAAAATATACCAAAATTTATTACAAGAGCGGGAACAATCTACGATAAAGTTTTCTGACAATCGTCTGGCAGTTTTAACCGATACAGATACTGATATTTATTACCAAAATTTCTTACAAGCATTTCCAACGGAAAAATTTACTCATGATGTAATTAGCCGTTCTCAATCATGGAAAATTAACGTAGAAGAATTTGAGAATAAACTTATATTTTTTGCGCGTCAACAGTTCGATAGATTGAGTAACTTATCTGTGGTACAAGTATTAAAACAGTCAGACTTAATTAGCCAAAATATTGCTAATATACGCTTAAATCAGCTTTATGATAGTGCTAATCTATTGGTACGAATTCAAGATATTGATGCTAACTTAAACCCGACTTCTCAAAAAGAGACTACTTTATGGGTATTTGCTGAAGACAAAGAAGAAATGTTTGAAACATACAGTCGCTTAAGCCGAAATCTAATACCTCTAATTGCTGAAGATAAAAACCGATTGTGCGTTTTAACCCGTTCTTTGGGCTTTCCAGCTTACTTTCTCAGTCAAATTGAATTTTACCGTGACTGTTACGAGCGCACGCAAAGCGAACAAATCGAGTCAGACATTCCCGATTTAATTCCCGATGATATTGGCTCAAACAAAGAATTAAGGTTAGCCCATCAAAATTTATTATTGGCGATCGCCCTTGGGTTAATATCACAAAATACTCAAGGAGATTATCAGTTCAACGATGAGTTAATTGGTAAAGATAGAGAAGAAATTAGCCAAGGTTTAGTAAATGAATTTCGCTTTCAAGAGATATATGAAGCAATCAAAGAAAGTATAGAATTATTTGAACATGATTTGATTTACCAAAAATTACAAGGATTAGGAACAGATATCAAAGATTTGACTAGTTACGAACGTAAAATCTTTGATAATTTGCTCTCGGATTATAATCCTTTGAATTAACACTTTAATAGCTAATAGCAGTAGTCTCAATTATTTCTCAACTCTAGTAAATTTTCAGCGTTTTTTTGGGAACTATATCATTACAAGCTAATACAAAAACTTGAGAAAAAATGAGTGATGCAAACGAATTGCTTTATCCCTCACTAAAAGAACTAGTGACGCAAATTAAAGCAGTCAATCGCGGATGAAAAGTTGCAAGTAATTTATATGGGAATAATTCACCGCTTAGTACTTCTTCGCGGGATTTTAAAAGCTGTTTGCAGGTGCGTTTGTTACGCAGTTATGCACCGCATGAGGTTTATTTAATTATTGACGATCAAGCAGAAGATGAAGAATTATACAGCTTGCGGCCGCGAGAATTTGTGGATGAATACGAAGACGCAGATCATATACCCTAAAATAACAAAATCCTGGGGACTTAATTTATAAGTTTTTATACTATCTAATATAGCTTTTGTTCGATATCTCCATCAATTGTTCCATCAATAACAGAAATTGAAAGTCTAAATATCTTAACGAGTTAGACTAGCACAATCTAGTAAGTAAATATACATATATCTATCATGAATCGGATTTGCGATCGCATTCTAAAAAACTTCATTAGCATTTAGCATATCGATATTAAAACCTGCGAAGGCAGGTTTCGCCTGTGTAGCCGCGATTTAAATCGCCAGGTACTCCCCTGCCGAATCTTTCCGTTTACCCCACAATATAAAGGAGACGTTGCATTGCAACGTCTCTACATTATCAATTCATAAAAATTCTTCATTCACTCAACTACCCACAATCGGCTATTATGATCGAATAAATTACGATTTAGCATCACACTTTCCCGTCCAATATCCCCCGATAAATTGATGCAAACACAACACAAATCGGCACAAAAGCCAAGTATTCGTCCCGAAAATCCTAATTTCTCTTCTGGTCCTTGTTCTAAGCGTCCTGGTTGGTCTTTATCAGCTTTAAGCGATGCAGCTATCGGACGATCGCACCGTTCTAAGTTAGGTAAGGCAAAGTTAGCAGAAGCTATCGAGTTATCCAAGGAAATTCTGCAAGTTCCCGATGATTATCGATTGGGTATTGTCCCGGCATCGGATACTGGTGCGGTGGAAATGGCTATGTGGACTATGTTAGGACAGCGCGGTGTTGATGTTTTAGCATGGGAAAGTTTTGGTAAGGGCTGGGTGACTGATGCAGTTAAGCAGTTAAAGCTCAAGGATATCAATACTTATGAAGCCGATTACGGCCAAATTCCCGATCTTTCAGTAGTTGATTGCGATCGCGATGTGGTGTTTACCTGGAATGGTACGACTTCTGGGGTAAAAGTTGCTAACGGTGATTGGATTAAAGATAATCGTCAGGGGTTGACAATTTGCGATGCAACTTCCGCCGTTTATGCGATGGAAATTCCTTGGCACAAAATTGATGTTTTGACTTATTCTTGGCAGAAAGTCATGGGTGGGGAAGGCGCTCACGGTGTAATTATTTTATCCCCAAGGGCAGTTGAAAGATTAGAAAGTTATACTCCTGATAGACCATTACCAAAGATTTTTAGGTTAACTAAAGGCGGTAAATTAATTGAAGAAATATTTGCAGGTTCGACAATTAATACACCATCAATGTTGTGTGTAGAAGATGCAATTGATGGTTTAAAATGGGCTAAATCTATCGGCGGTTTATCGAAATTAATTGAGCGTTCAAATAATAATTTACAAGTTCTAGAAGATTGGGTTGTTAAATCCGACTGGATTGATTTTTTAGTAGCAGATAAATCGATTCGTTCCAACACTTCTATCTGTTTGAAGATTGTTGATGAGTGGTATAAATCTTTATCTAAAGAGGAACAAGCAGCCAAAGCCAAAGAATTAGTTTCCATGATGGCTAAGGAAGAAGTTGCCTATGATATCGGCTCCTACCGTGATGCACCTCCGGGGTTGCGTATTTGGGGTGGTGCGACGGTAGAATCTAAGGATATGGAAGCTTTAACCCATTGGTTGGATTGGGGATTTGGTCAGTTGAAGCAGTAAGATTTTTGGTTTGTATATCAGATTTTGGAGACGTAGCAGTGCTACGTCTCTACATTGTTTTGGATGGGGAACTGAATTTTCCTAAAAACAGTCATCACAGTAATGGGTGTCTTTTCAAAAACCCAAACAAGGGAAATTACACAGATATTAACAAAACTTTTTCCGGGTTATACCAAATTTCAGTCGAATTATATTAAATATTAATAACCACACCGGGTTTATTGTAAATTTTACAGTCTAAAAATCTTGATTTTTCTTTTATAAACCCCGTTTTTTTGGTCTATTTATTTAAATTTTCTTTAAAAAATTACAAAAAGAATAATTACAATCAAGCTTAATTATATGAATTAGAAAATTAACTTTTTAATAAAATATTCATAAAATTCCTGACTGTAGGGTGTGTTTATAGAAAAACAAAAAACAGCGATGAGTAGGTGAAAGAGGAGAAGAAAATGAAAGATTCTACAGCAGTACCATCAGATTTTTCATTGGAAGAATGGATGCATAATCCACTTAAAGATGCCGAAGTTACAGAAGATTTCTTAATACAAGATTGGATGGAAAACTCGGAAGATAAATCAAAATCATTCGATAAATTAGACCGAACTTATAAAGAAGTTGAAGATGTCTACGAAATCGAATGGGTTAATGAAGAGTTAGTAGAACAAAAAGTTTTAACACTCAAACAAAGAAAAATTGTAGGCAATCTTTACTATTATTGGAGAAGTTATAAAAACTCTAGCGGACAAGGTGGAGAGGTGTATAATCACGTACCCTGTCGTACTAAAATTCAAGGGCGATCGCCAGACGTTGCTTACATAACACCGCAGTTAGTTGAGCATTTCGGAGACTTGGAAATATTCCCTCAAAGTTTTTCCTTAATTGCCGAAATCGCTTCTCCTGCGGATTTAGCAGAAGAATTGATTGCAAAATCTCACGAATATTTACGTTCTGGAAGTGAGGAAGTTTGGTTAATTTTCCCAGAAAATCGGTGGATTATTATTGTTACAGAAAATCAACGACTGATATTTAGTTCTGGGGATATTGTTTATACTCAAAGGTTACTGAATGGTTTTAGTATCGGAGTTGATGAGTTATTAGGATAAGGAATGAGGAGAAATAATCAAAATTGATTCATTTTTTGGTATTCCTAAAATAAAATTAGGAGTATTTGTAAAAAGACAAATTTTTATCCTTCAAAAATTAACTTTTAACAGCCCACGAAGGTGGGCTTTGTTTTTGTAGCCCCAGACTTCCAGTCTGAGGGTATTATTTTTAACTACTAACTAATTTCTAAGTCTTATTTAAACCCCAAAATCTCCGAAATTGCTGCAACAATATCAAGATAAAAATTTCCCTGTACTGCACGAAATAATTCAAATTTAGTCCCAGGTGCGCCGAAAAACGGTCTTAAAAACCATCCTAACTGCATACCAACGAAGCCGTAAAGCAGTAACCAAGATTTTAAAATAGTTGTACGAGTACCTTTACCAACTTCATCTTGTTGAGAAAGTAATTGCATTCCATCGTAAAGAAATTTAACTCCGAATGAACCTGTGATACCGAAAATAAACACATTAAGAATTTTGAAAAATTGGTAAGAGTCAGGTGTGGTAATTAGAAAGAATAAAGTTACTGGTGCAAAGCTGAAAAGCAGCACGCTGATTACCGATACAGCAGTAAGTAATACGACAAAATGCTGTTGTAGAGTGCTACGAGAGCCGAATAAAACATTGAAAAAGAATAAAGTTGGAAAACAAATAAACAGTGCTAATAAGTAGAATGCAGGTAGCTTAATCGTGCTGGTTAATGCTTGCATCCAGCCATGAGAAGCACCAATAATTGCACCATAAATTGCAAAGAAAATAGAACTAGAAACTAGCAAAGAATTAGTTTTACTTTGTAATCGAATTTCCTGACGAATTTCTTCTAAAAAGCTTTGTCTATCCCGCAGTAAGCTGAGTAGAACATTAAAGTGTTTGTTCCCTTGAAATTGAGTTTTATTTTCCAGCATTTTATTATCTTGATTCATTGTTATTATTTATTACAGGGATTGTAATGACTTTTATGAAAATGAAGATAGGTAATAGGTAATAGTAAAAATAACTCCTAACTCTGAACACGGATTAAATGGATGACGCTGATGACACTGATTATTAACTCCTAACTCTTAACTCCTAACTCAAACCTAAAAGGTGAGCGAGAGATTGAATAATACTTAAATAAAAGTTTCCTTCTCTTTCTCTAAACAACGTAAAAGGTGATGTTGTTGTACCAAAAAAAGGTCTGAGAGTCCATCCTAATTGACTACCAACAAATGCATATAAAAACAACCACGATCGCAATATTTTTTGTCGCATAATATTATTTTCACCATCTTGTTCTAAAACTATTTTTGCAGCTTTGTATAAAGAAGAAACTCCAATAAATCCTGTGACAGAAAAAATAATTACATTTAATAAAATTAGAAACTGATAGTTACCAGTACTAAGCATAAAAAATAGCGTTATTGGTGCAAAGCTAAATAGCAGGACACTTGTCACAGAAACAGCAGTTAAAACTAAAGAAAAGTATTGAGAAAAAGTACGTTTATCACCAAAAATTATATTAGCAAAGTACAAAGTTGGTAGACAAATTAGCAAGGTAATTAAGTAAAGTGCTGGTAACTTTATCGCAGAAGATAAAGCCTGCATCCAGCTATGATAAGCACCAATAATTGCACCATATATAGCAAAAAAGAGCGAACTACAAACTAATAAAGAAATAATTTTATTTTGTAATCGAACTTTTTCGCGGATTTCTTCTAAAAAACCTTGCCGTTCTCGCAGCAAGTTAGTTAATACGACAAAGTATTTATTAACTGTTGATTGTTTTTGATTCATATGATTTGATAAAGGTTAGAGGTTAGAGGTTAGAGGTTAGAGGTTAGAGGTTAGAGGTTAGAGGTTAGAGGTTAGAGGTTAGAGGTTAGAGGTCAAAGTTTACAACTCTTAACTCCGGTGGTACTAACTCCAACTGCTAACTTATTCGTGGTAGTCATTTCCAGAGCCATATTTCCAAGCATCAACCCAACGATGCCAATAATATTGATAATTTGTCGGTAAAATTTTCATCCACTGTTCTAACATTTTACTAACATTGAATAGAATAGAATAAATACCTAAATTGATGTAATGCCATATCCAATCAACTAAACTTACTAAACCAACTTGAGGAATGATTTTTATCACTAAAAGTGGATGAGCTAAAGTTGTTTTGAAAAGCGTTTTTGTTAAACCTCCAAATTGCACCACATCTTGTAAAAATGGCTTAAGTACTGGTTCACCTAACTGTTGCATTTGAGCAAATACTACTGATAATAATTGATTGATTTGATTTGCCTCAATTTTTTGATTTACACCTACACTCATCGCTTTTTGAAATAACCAAGTTACCGTTAAACTCGGTTGATATGGTTGCAATAATGATAGGGATGCAGCTGATAATTGATTGGTTTGTAAAGCTTGATCAATACCCAAGGTTAAACGCTTAAGATTTCGTATCATTGCACCGAAACCACCAAAACTTAAAGGAGATTGATTCCCACTGCTATCACCTATTGGTAAAATGCGAGAAAATGGTGTTTTTAAAGGACTTTGACGATAGGAGGGAAAGAAGCCAAACAGCGCTCGTTTAAAGTTAAGCTGCTGTAATTCTACACCTTGATATTCTGGCATCAATCGCAGATATTCCTCAAAAAATGTTTCCAAACTGATACGTTGTGGATGTGCATCCATATAGGTAAACATATAAGTGGTTCTACCGTCTTTTGCTGGGAAAGCTTCCCAAAAATACTGACACTGGTTTTTAATTTCAGTGAAAGATAACAACAAGTCACCAGTTTGGTTTTCCGGAAAACCTGAAGCACAAGTTCCTACCACCAAACACAACGCATCCGGTTTGCTTCCTTGACGTATCTGTTGGGTGATAGGAGAAAAGTTTCCCATTGCATCAATTAACAATCTACCTTTGAACTGTTTGTTTATTATCACTCCATCGGGATGAACTACTGCTTCGGTAAAAGGTGTATTTTCAAACAGCTTTCCTCCTCTTTCTAAAAATCTTTGTTTCAAAATTTCGAGTAAATAAACTGGATATACACCGATATTGAGAACATTTTCTACCCAAACTTCTGTACCGGAAGTAAAACTGACTCTGGCTGGGTTATATTGAGTAACAATTGCTTTTTCTAACTCTTCAGATGTAAGTAAATTTAATTTTAAAAGTACTTGTAATTCCTTACGAGATATGTTCCATTCTTGTTCTCTACCTCGCAATATACCTCTTTCAATTAATGCAACTCGTAAACCTTTTGAAGCTAAAGCGCAACCAATTAAAATACCTAAAGTACCTCCAGAGATTACAACATCCCAATCGACCATATTTAAAGGTTCTTGACTTTCTTTTACTCTGGTTGGTATGGGTACATTTCCTGATTTTAATGATGTCAATATACTATCTGCACTACGCAATCCCCTCAAGACATCACCTGGTAATTGCGTCAAAATTTCCTCTGTTAAAGACATAGTTGTGATTTGGGCTAATTTATCAAAGTTATATATTTTTCATTTTCTTACTTTCTATGACAATTATGCACAAATGCATCGCGTTAATTTTGAGTCAGAACTTTAATTTAATCAAATCTATAAATACATCTAAATAAATACATATAGGAATCATAATTGAATATTGAAAATTTGCAGTACACTTAACTGCTCCCTGTTAAGAGTTACCGAACGAACTACTCCCTACTCCCTGTTCCCTACTCCTTACAACTTATTTAAAAATCAAAAAGGATTACTATGTCTTTTTATAAGTATTGATTTTTACTCCAAATCTTGACTAAAAATCCATAACAAGTATAATTACTTAAAAATGTAATTCAAAATACAAATGAATAAAATTTCTCCAGAGATTATTAAGTATTTTAATGTTGATAAGTAATTCGGCAGAAAAAAATACAACTATATAACGGTTAGGTAAACTACCCTTAAACCCTTATTCCCACTGCCGACTGCCGACTTTATGCCCTAATTACAATTTTCAACGCCAACCTACTTATCTGGTATCAAAGGGCTATCAGCCGTTTTCCCCCTGAGATTTGCACTTTCAGTAGTTTCAAATCAACTTTAAACAAAATTAATGTTTGATGAATATACATGAAGAAACAGTAAAGTTACAGGGAAAAGGGTGTGAAAAAAAACAAAAATAATTATCGTAAGAGACAAACCTCTTACTAAGGAATATTTCTACTTAGACGTACATCTAAATTAAACCGAATTAGTGATTTTTTGATATTCATGAAAATAGCTTTTATAGTAGATAAATTTCCAGTTTTATCAGAAACTTTCGTGATTAATCAAATTACAGGTTTGATTGAGCGCGGACACGAAGTACATATTTATGGAAGACAGACTGATGATAATAAGCTGCATCCAGATGTGGAAAAGTATAAATTAATTGAACGCACGCGCTACTTACCAGAAATTCCCAAAAATTATTTATGGCGTTTATTTAATGTACTTTATTTATTGAGTAAAAAGTTTTATCAAGCTCCTTTCGTTTTACTGCGTTCCCTGAATATTTTTAAGTATGGTAAACGAGCAGCTTCTTTAAGATTGTTTTACTCTACTTTACCTTTTTTAAATGCACCTGAATACGATATTATTCACTGTCAATTTGGTAGACAAGCAGTTTGTAAATTCGGTCCTTATACTTATGAAGGTATAATTTTGCGTGATATTGGTGCAGTTAAAGGAAAATTGCTTACTACTTTTCGTGGCTACGATATCAGTTGGTATGTATATAAATATGGAGAAAAAGTCTATGATGAATTATTTCAAAAAGGAGACTTTTTTTATACTAATTGTGAATTTTTTAGACAGCGAGCAATTCAACTTGGATGCGATCAAAAGAAAATTATCGTTCACGGTTCGGGAATCGATTGCAGCCGGTTTAAATTTAAAGCTAGATATCCCGATGATTCTGGTTTAATTCGGATTGCCACAACGGGACGTTTAATCGAGAAAAAAGGTATCGAATATGCAATTCGTGCAATTGCTGAAGTTGTAAAAGTTTATCCTAATGTAGAGTTTAACATCATTGGCGATGGAGAGTTAAAAGAACACTTTGCTCAAATAATTCAGGAATTAAATATTGCTGATAAAGTACATTTAAAAGGATGGAGAAATCAAAAAGAAATTATCACTATTTTGGATGAAACTCACATATTCGTAGCGCCAAGCGTAACAGCTAGCGATGGGAATCAAGATGCTCCAGTTAATACCTTAAAAGAAGCAATGGCAATGGGTTTGCCAGTTATTGGTACTCTACACGGTGGTATTCCCGAATTAATTGAAGATGGCATTTCTGGCTTTTTAGTCCCTGAGAGAGATGCGTCAGCTATTGCCGATAAATTAATTTATTTAATCGAGCATCCTGAAATTTGGCAACAAATTGGTTCATCCGGTCGCGAAAAAGTAGAAACCGATTATGATATCAACAAACTCAACTCTGAATTAGTAGAAATTTATCAACTTACATTAAGTGGTGATTTGTATTTATCGAAAGAAAAAAGGCTGTTTTCTTCTGCAAGCCCCAACTACATATAAATAAATACAAAAATACAAAAATACAAAGAGTAGAAAATTTGAGGATTGAAATATGAACTCCAAACCACAAGTAACTATCATCGTCGCACCAAGAGAACGTTTCAGTTATACTCGTGAATCTTTGGAAAGTATTTACGAGCATACACAGCTACCGTTCAAGTTAATTTACGTTGATGGTGGTTCACCTTCTCATATTAAGAAATACTTGGAAACTCAAGCAGCAGAAAAACAATTTCAAGTGATTCGTACCGAACATTATCTTTCTCCTAACCATGCGAGAAATCTCGGTTTGCGTCAAGTTGACACCAAGTATGTGGTTTTTATCGATAACGATGTAGTTGTAACTCCCGGTTGGTTAAAAGCTGCGGTAGAATGCGCTGAGGAAACAAATGCAACTGTGGTTAGTCCTCTGGTATGTCAATATTTACCATTACATGAAGAAATCCATTGTGCTGGTGGTGAATCGGGAATCAAGGTAGAAACTAAAAACGACACCACAAGAAGACGGTTTATTGAAAAGATTTATAAACAAGGAAGAAAAGTTGCAGATGTCCATCCGAATTTGCAGCGTCATGAAACCGGATTAGCTGAATTTCACTGTATGATGGTACGTACCGAAATTTTTGATCAAATCGGTTTGCTTGATGAAGGATTATTAAATACGAAAGAACACGTAGATTTGTGCATCTTGGTAAACGAAGCTGGTGGTAAGATTTATTTAGAACCTGATTCTTTAGTAACTTATGTACCTGGACCACCTTTAGAATGGTCAGATGTTGGTTACTATATGTTGCGCTGGAGTGACGGTTGGGAAATGGCTAGTTTGAAAAGATTACGCGATAAATGGAATTTGACTGAAGACCAGTATTTTAAAAATAAATATAACAGGTTGGGATGGCGCAGAAAAATGACAATTATCGATCCGATCAGTCGTCAACTCGGCTTTGGTAATCGTTTCGCTTCTAAGGTAGCCGGTAAATTATTGGGTAAAGCAGATAAATTGCTAAACCACTATATTACAAGTAGTTATGCTCGCAAACACCTGCAAAACAACTCGAATCAAACTCCTCCCAATCAACCACCATCTACAATTACAGCATCATCACAAGGTTAATAGTTTAATAGTTATTTTACATTGTTGAGCGTGGGGTAAGAAGTCGGGTTTTGATCGTAATTTTCTCTGATTACGGATACTTACAGTAAAAACCCGACTCTAGACTCAACTAAAAATAATCAGAAGTCGGGTTTTTCCCCTTCAAATAGTTGTCACATCAGACAATTATGATCAAAACCCAACTTCTAAACTCAATGATTAATAAATAAATAAAAGGTGAAAAAGATTGGAAACAAATAAATTTAGAAAATATCAACAATACGAAGCGATATATACACCAGAAAGTTTATTAAGACATCCTTCCAGATTATTTAAACAAATGTGGTTGGATTTATTAAGTTCTCGTGAACTAGCTTGGAGGCTGATGGTTAGAGATATCAGCGCTCAATATCGTCAGTCATTTTTAGGAATAATTTGGGCTTTTATCCCACCAATCGTCATGGCTGCGGGATTCACTCTTGCTAGTCAAGCGAAGGTGATCAATGTTGGGGAAACTGATTTACCTTATCCTGCTTATGTAATGTTTAGTACAGCTTTATGGCAAACTTTTGTAGAAGCAATTAATGGTCCAGTAAAAGCTGTAACAGAAGCTAAACCAATGCTAGCAAGAGTTAACTTTCCTAGAGAAGCTTTAATCTTAGCAAAATTAGGAGAAGTTTTTTTTAATTTTGCCATCAAATTAATTTTAATTATTGGCTTATTTCTCTATTTTCGCGTTCCCGTAAGTTGGACGGTAATTTTAGCACCAGTGGCTTTAATTCATTTAATCTTTTTAGGTACATTTATTGGTGTTTTACTATCACCTTTAGGAGTTTTATATCAAGATGTATCTAAAGGATTAACTTTACTCACAAGTTTTTGGCTGTTTTTAACTCCTGTGGTTTATCCAGTTCCCACACAAGGAATTTTCGGTAGTATAGTCAACCTAAATCCAGTTACTCCCCTGCTCGTGACAACACGAGAACTTGCAACTACAGGAATTATATCGGAACCTGTAAGGTTTTGGATTGTCAGTATTATTACTATAATTGGATTATTTGTAACCTGGATTGGATTTCGTTTAGCAATGCCTTTTGTGGTTGAGAGAGTAAGTTCCTAAATTATGACTAGTTTAATCGACAAAAAACTTGATACGCAGCCCGAAGAAAGTGAAGTTGTTATTTCAGTTGAAAATGTTTCTAAAAAATTCTGTCGAGACTTAAAACGCTCTTTATTTTACGGTGTACAAGATATCGCAACTGAAGTAACTGGTGGCAAAAGAAAAAGCGATACTCTACGTAAAAATGAGTTTTGGGCGCTCGATAATGTAAGCTTTCAACTGCACCGTGGTGAAGCCTTGGGGTTAGTGGGTTCTAATGGAGCCGGAAAAAGTACCATATTAAGAATTATCAGTGGTTTAATTAAACCAGATACTGGAACGGTAAAAGTTAAAGGTAGAGTTGCTCCTTTAATTGCATTGGGAGCCGGTTTTAATCCTATATTATCTGGAAGAGAAAATATTTACGCTAATATGTCAATTCTCGGTTTAGAAACCGCAGAAATTGAAAACAGATTTGATGAAGTTGTCGAATTTGCCGAAATTGCTGATGCCATTGACGCACCAGTTCAAACTTATAGTTCCGGAATGGCTGCACGATTGGGATTCGCTTGTGCTGTTCACATCGAACCCGATATTTTATTAATAGATGAAGTGCTGGCTGTGGGTGATATCAAATTTAAAATGAAGTGTCATCGCAAACTATCAGAATTACGAAAAAAAGGCACGGCATTTATATTAGTTACTCATAATTCTCATAGTATACTAAATATATGTGAAACTTCTATCTTTTTGAAAAAAGGTCAATTGATTGCTTCTGGAGATACCGAAAAAGTCATTCGTTCATATGAAGAAGACCTTTGTTTGAGCGGGACTGAAAATGCTTTAGGAAGAATGGTTCTAGCACCTAAACCCAAAGAGAAAAGTAATGGTTTAGATATAGTTTCTCTTTGTTTTAAAGATGAAAATAATCATAATTTACGAACTTTGTTGACTGGTGAACCAGCATATTTATGTGTAGAATGCAAATCCTACGAGCATATTACTAATGGCAATTTAGGGATGTTAATCACGGCATTATCTGGAGGAGAAGGGCTTGTACTATATTTGACTACTGCCAGCGATAATCAAGAATTAGAAATTCCTATAGGGAAATCCGAAATCCGAATGTATATGCCCTACTGCTCCATGGTTCCCGGCGTATATAGTGCTAGAATTTATATTCGTAATGGCGTGTATTCCTACGATATTGTGGAATCTTTCCGATTTACAGTCAAAGCAAATAGAACTATCAGCAGATGTCAATTTTATCAACCAAGAGAATGGCAGGTCGTAAGTAAATAAAACATTTTAATAATCATTAAATACAAGCATGGGTATAATCAAATTTACTTCTAAATTAAGTAGGTCAGCACAAAAAATTATCCTTGAGACAAGGCAAGAGGCATTCATGCAAGAGGTAAGAAGGTTTAAAATTGATTTACATTTCTTTATATAGCGTTATTTTTTTGTGCCACCTTACTTCTACTAAATTCGTATACAAACATCAACGCAAAATACCTCTAACGACTGGTTTTACTTGAAATATATTTGATGTTTAATTAATGATAATTTACTCAAATATCATTAATTATGATGCCAAAATTAGGTTGATTTTTTTATCACCTTAAAATTCTTCAAATGGGTGTTTCAAAATGAACAATATTTTACTTAGTATCATCATTCCTACTTACAATAGACCTCATTTTTTACCTCGTGCTGTTAACAGCGCTTTGCAACAAACTGTGGAAAATATAGAGGTAATCGTAGTTGATGATGGTTCTGACGAGCCAGTAAATCTACCAAAAAATCTTCGCCTCCAAGTAATTAGACTACCAGAAAATAGCGGCAATGCTGTAGCTCGCAATGTAGGCTTAAAAGCTGCTAAAGGTGAATATGTCACTTATCTCGATGATGATGACCAATTGTTACCCCATATGGCGAAAGTATCTTTAGATGCTCTGGCTAGTACAAGATTACAAAAACCAGTAGCGGTACTTTCGGGTTTGGAAGTTGTTAAGCTCAACGGTGAAGTAACTGATAGACGTTTACCCCCCACTTTACCCCTTGGTTCTCATTTCTTTCTCGAAGACATTGAACCTGGAAAGTCTTATTTATCCAAACAAACATTAGTTGTTGGAAGAAAACTGCTGCTGGAAATAGGTGGTTATGACGAAACTTTTACGTCTCGTGTCCATACTGAAATGTTTTTAAGACTTAATCCAGTCTGTTCAATTTTAGGTTTACCAACAGTTACTTATCAACTTACTGCTCACGAAGGAGCGAGAATTTCCCGCAATCCAGCATTGCGTCAAGTAAATTTTGAACGTTTGGTAAACAAGCATGAATCACTGTTTAAACTCCATCCTCAAACCTTTGCAAATTTCTTATGCGATCATGCAGCCACTTCATTTGAACTTGGTCAACCAAAATCCGGATTTTTAAGCTTTTTGCGTGCATTACAATTAGATTTTAGACCAACTTTAGGAAGAATGAAAACCCAATTCACATATATATTAGGAAAGTATACTAAGCAGGTGTTACGAGAAGCTCTGAACAGCAATTGAAACTATTAATAAGTTTACAGCATTCTCTAACTATAATTAAGTAAAAAAATGTCTTCAAGGGTAAATTTACTACATATGAATATTAAATTCAAAAATCCATAAATGCAAAATTTTAGGACAATATAAATGCAAAAACTTGTTTCCGTAATTATTCCTAGCTTTAATGCTCAAAGGTGGCTAGCAGAGGCTATTGATAGTTGTTTAAAACAAACATACCCTCATCTCGAAATTATTGTAATTGATGATTGTTCCACTGATAAATCTATGGAAATCATCAAAAGCTATGGAGATAAAATACGTTGGGAACGTCTTCCTGAAAATAAAGGTGGAAGTTACGCTAGAAATAGAGGCTTTGCTTTATCTAAAGGAGAATATATTCAATTTTTGGATGCAGACGATTTTATCTTGCCAAAAAAAATAGAAACACAAGTAAATTTTTTAGAAGAAACACAAGCAGATGCTGTTTATGGTGATTGGAGATATCAAGGACATCAATCTAATGGGGTAATATTCCTCGATCAAATAGAAAAGCCTAAAACACAAACCGATATTCTACAATCTTTACTGGAAAATTGGTGGACTGCTGTCGCATCTTTATTTTATCGCAGAACCGCTGTGGAGAAAAGTGGCGGATGGGACGAAAATTTATTAGCCGCACAAGATAGAGATTTTTTTATTTCAGTGGTAATGAGTGGTGCAAAAATTCTTTATCAACCTGGTTGTTATTCAATATATCGAAGATACGGAAATGTTACAGTATCAACCGTTTCAAAACCACGTTGGGTAGAAAATCACTGTAAAGTTTTACAAAAAGTAGAAACAAGACTTTTACTGCAAAATAAACAGATTCCAATTAATTATCGTCGTGCTTTAGCTCAAGGTTACTTTGAATTAGCTAGAGATTATATGTATATAGACTATTCACAATATTTACGATTTTTAAATAAATCTTTAACTTTGTGTCCTGATTTTAAACATAAAAGTTCAAAAATTATTTACAATTTAGTTCAAGATATTTGTGGATTTCCTTTTAGTGAAAAAATTGTTCATCGCATACTACTTTTACAAGCATTTATAGATGCTAAAACCAATCTCCGAATCTCCAAAAAATCGCGATTAAATTCCACCATGGATTGTGGTAATGTTGATAATTGCGTAGTACAATAACCTTTGATTAGGAAAAAACTCATGAATAGAGGAAAAATCGTCGCAATTATTACGGGTGTCATTTCCATACTTTTAGCTGTTGCTTACCTTCTAATAGTCCAAATACTCGACTTTCGTGGGGAAATGAAACCCGCACCGATGTCTCTAATAAAAACACATTTTTTAGTAGTTACTATTAATGGACAGCAGGATAAGCAAGTAGATAATTCTTTACTCTCTACCATTCTGTTTATCCAGGATAAAAACTATAGCTTTAATCCAATATACAAAAAATAGCTTCAGAAATGAGAATATTACAGAAGTCGGGTTTTTGGGATAAATCTATGTAGTTACGAATTGTCATTGTAAAAAACCGACTTCTAACCTCACGAGACTTCTAAACATGATGCTAGAAAAATAAAATAGAACAAAAAATAGGGAACTCTTCACTACTCCCTGCTCCCTACTCCCTACAAATCGAAATATTCTCAGTAAGTTTACGGAAGCGTATCCCAAAAAACATTTTTAAAATATACGCAAAAGCTTCTAGTTAATATTATCAGGATGCGACATATGGCAGAATTGCTGCCTCATTGCCAAAATCTAAAAAAACAAGTAGATACTATTTTACAACTTTTACAGCAAGAACCGTCTTTAGCTTCTTGTGATGCAACCCCAACTCAAACTTCGTTGAAAAAAGCTATCTCTCCCAAGTTTGAGATTGTATTTGCGGGTGCATTTAGTGCTGGTAAATCAATGTTAATTAACGCGCTTTTGGAGCGGGAATTACTTTACAGTGCAGAAGGACACGCTACGGGTACAGAATGCAAAATAGAATATGCACATTCAGAGAATGAGCGAGTTGTTTTGACATTTTTGAGTGAAGTAGAAGTTAGAGAACAAGTTTTTTCTTTATGTGAGCAGTTGGGATTGCATAAAGTTGAGAATATTAATCAAGAAGATACAATTCAATTATTGCGTCAAGGATGCGAGACAATCATTGTTTCTGAAGGTGGTGAGAGTAAATCCGAGCGTGCTAAACAAGCAAAAGCCTTGATTTTATTATTGTCGGGGTATGTGGCAAATCGTCAACACATCCATACGATAAATAATGCTACCTACTCCATGGAAGAGTTTAACTTTAATAACCTTAAAGAAGCTGCTGGATATGCACGTCGAGGAAGTAATAGTGCGGTTTTGAAGCGAATTGAATACTATTGCAACCATCCTCTGTTGCAAGATGGTAACGTCATTATTGATACGCCAGGTATTGATGCGCCTGTGGAAAAAGATGCACAATTGACTTATACAAAAATTCAGCATCCCGATACTTCTGCGGTAGTCTGTGTTTTAAAACCCGCGTCAATGGGTGATATGACAAAAGCTGAAACTCACCTTTTAGAAGTAATTCGCAATAATCCAGGAATTAGGGATAGGGTTTTTTACGTTTTCAATCGGATTGATGAAAGTTGGTACAATACTGACTTGAGACAAAGACTGAATAATTTAATTAGTACTCAGTTTCAGAATGGTAGTAGGGTTTTTAAAACCAGTGCCTTGTTAGGATTTTATGGTAGTCAAATTAAACAAACAAGCGAAAAAGATCGGTTTGGTTTAGATTCGGTTTTCGCTGGTAAAGTTCATCAAACAAGTAATACAACAGAATCAGAGGAAGAAACACCGCAGTTTGTTTATGAGTTTCTGCGTTATTGTACTGCTTCGGGTAAGTTATCTGCCGATAAATTTAGAATTTCTGTGAATAATTTTGAAACTCGCAATCAGAATTATGTGAGAATTTTATCAGAACAAGGAACCTTGTTAGTTAATCAACTGATTCAAGATAGTGGTATTGAAGACTTTAAAACAGCTATTACTCGCTATCTTACTGAAGAAAAACGTTCCCAATTATTTAGAAACTTGGCTGATGATTTAGAAGATATTTGTATTCAACTGAAGAAATACTATCAAGATATAAAGCGGAATTTAGACAGTCAACCGCAAGAAATTCAGGCAATGAAAGCCCAGGAATTGCAACGTCTCAATCAGCAATTACAACAAGTAGGAAATGATTTTCGTAACCATATTGCAGCAGAAGTTAACCAAGTGGTAACAAATGCGTGCGATAGTTTTGAAACGGATTTTAAGGGATTGCGATCGCTAATGATTCATCGTTTAGATAAATTATTAGATACCTTCTCTGTTGCCGATACTTATAAACGTGCGACTTTAAGTCATCCTCGGAATGCAACAGCACCTTTGATTGCTATTTTAGTAGAAGCGTTGTATTATTTAGCAAATGAATTGGAAGATATTTTAGTCAACTCTTCTGAGGAAATTGTTTTTCGTTTCTTTCAACGCTTAAACGAAAAAATTAGTCAGGCTGAATATTATCGTCAACTATATCGTTTATTAGGCAACGATGGAGGCTTAGAACAAGAATTAGGCAATTTAAAACAGCAGATTGCTCTAACTTTAAAAAATGCAGCGCGGGTAGAGTGCGATCGATTTGTCAGAGAAAGTCCTAGATTTTATGATGAAGGTACTTTTTCAATATATCAGTTTCGTCAAACTTTGCAGCAAACTTCTCAAACTTACGATTGCGAAAGTATGGTAGAAGCAGAACCCGCAATTAGACAATTATTAAAGCTAGATTTTGAGCCAAAAGTCAGCAAAACGATTCGTATAACCTTCCGTCAAACAATTAATCAAAGTTTTAAAACTCAGCTTTTGCCAATGGCAGAAATTAAGAGTGATCAAATTTTACAACAATATCCGAAAGCACGAGCTTACTTAGAGAAAACTTTGCAAAAAGAAGCTCAAGAGAAGATTGCTCAGAACAAACTACTCTTAGATGCTGTTTCTGAAAAAATTGCCACCTTCAACCAATCGACTTCCGGTATCAATCTTTGCTTGGAAGCAATGCAGCTTTACGATCACTTGTTACCTACCATCGAGTCAGTAGAGACAGAAATAGTCGATAGTGCATCATCTGAAAACAACGGTTATGCTGAAAATACAGCCCAAATTATCTAACCTTAACGATTGATGTTGTTTCTATGACAGAGATATCAGCAAAATATTGGTAACTTAATTAAAACTTATCCTAAATTAATAGACTGAGATGAAAAGTAAATTCAAAGCTTTGAGTTGCAACGACGATGATGTTTTGTCTTACAAAGGTAGCTTGCTCAAATTTAGTCAGTTTAAGCAACAGTTAGAAAATGAATTATGGGAAAAAGTCAACTATCTTCTCACAAAAGAAAATAATGGTTGTAATAGCAGAGAAAGAATATACGATTTAATTAATAATTCTTTTAGTTCCTGCAATATCAGCGTCACTTTATCTTCTCCAGAAGAAGGGAATGATTGTGAGATTCTCCGACTTGGTGCTAAAAGTTGGCAGAAAGGAAAAATTAGAAGCAATTCATTTATCAATTTCTTTCCCAATGAGCAAGGTTCTAATCAAAGAGTTCAAATTCAGTTTGATTTAGAATTTTTATCTCAAGAAAATGAAGTTAAACAGCCTCAATTATCTTTTGACGATATAAGGTATGCTGCATGATAACTAAAATATTTCTATTTCATCTCAATTAGTTCGATTATCTTAAATACAAAATTGAATCTTAAATATGCATCGTAGATTTGAATCTTTGAGTGAAGATAACGAGTTTATTGTACTAAACGATATTGTTGTCAATGTTAATCAAATTAAAAACGGTATTGTTAATGATTTTAAACCGAAAACCAATGACTTAAACTTTTGTCGCAAAAACTTATTTCTGAAACAATATTTTCGAGAAATAAATAACCAAGGAATATTTAACCGCATCGAATGGAAGTTTTTGTTAAAAAAAGATATTCAATGCGAATTGATTGCATCTGATAAAATTAAACAAGTCGATAAATTGCAACTCAGAATTATTTTAAATTTTTCGTCTACACTACAAATAATTCCTGATAATGAATTTGATTGCTTATCCCATAAAGAAAATGAAAATCCGGAATATTTTGACTTAAAAGTTTTATTGTATTATTCTCTTCAAAAATTAAAGATTGCCGAAGAACCAACAACAATTTCCACAACAAGAAATTATATAGATACAATATATTTCCAAAATATTAATCAGCAAAATAATCCGTATTCCTATCCCCTCAGCAGTGAAAAAATATGTATTTGAACGTAATACTCCGTTCCTTTAAAAGATTACCAAAAAAAACGCCCTAGACGCTCTTAACGTAAAAGTAAGATATCAAGAGAAATAGGTAATTTTAGAGCGTGATAGGAGTAATAAATTATAAATCATCAAATTTTTCCTATTAACTACCGCTCATCTTGAAGCACTGAAAAACTTCATTGCCAGTCAGAGTTAATTCAATTTCTGGTAATACTAATAATATATCTTCTCCTTGGAATAGTATTGGTTGTTTTCCTGATTCAAATACCAAAATACTTGAATCATCAGAATCAAGAAGCCACCCTAAACTAGTACCATATTTCAAACAATGCAGAATATTGCCGATAACCTTATTAGGCTTTTGTTCTGGTGAAAGAATCTCAATCGTCCAATCTGGTGGATTTTCAAAGTTGTCGGCAACTTCACCATCAACGGTAAAAACTATGTTATCCCATTTAAATACCGCTATATCCGGTATAATAGATAATCCTCCAAAAGTACAGCGCAACTCAGGAAATCCATAAGCAATTTTTTGATCTTCAACCTTTTGGTTAATTGCACTACAAAGTTTTCCCTGTAAAGACAATCATCATAAAAACCCGACTTCTGAAACTATTCGTCGAATTCACGTTAATTAAGTATTACATTTTTTCTCAACAATCTGAAAAAGACGTTGCATTGCAACGTCTCTACATAATTTTAATTCAACTGATTCAACCAATAACTAACATCAACTTTTAATTTATGTCCAAATTTCAAAAGTTGACGCAATTGATTTTTATCTTTATCGTTGAAAATTTCAGTGATAGATTTAGGCAGTATTTGACTGTGCAAACAAATAAAGTATAGTTCTTGAGAACGTTCTAAAGAAATACCTAAAGTTAACTTTTCTCCAACTTCAATTAATTTTTCCAACCGCTGGATGTGAAAATCAAAATTGCTGTTGGTGTCGTACAATAACTGCCACAATAAACGTAAATTCAATCTCTCAAGTATCTGCTTTCCTTCAAGCAAATTCAAGTGACAGCGTAAATGTTTCGCTTCATTGGCGATCGCCTCTAATTCTACCAGGTGATTCCAACTTAATTGCGCTTCGTCAATATCCTCTTCGAGGGTACGCAATGTCATGATACACCGATATTCTAAGGCAATTTCTGCTGCTGCTTGTAATTCTTTGGGTGCTTCTAATCCATCTCGGTGGAATGCCATTAAAATACCGTAATTATCCCTATACATTTGAGTATAAAGTTGGTCTACCCTTGTTAAGGTTTCTCGACTCAATAACCGCATTAATCGATGACGTTCCTCGGCGAACAAATTTTGTAAATTGAAGGATTCTTCGCCAAATAATTGGGTCATGACTAAAATGATATGAGCCGTACTTCCCTGCTGCAAAGCAGTTAACAAGTTATCTTTGAGTTGGGTATAATTACGTTTTCCTTCAAACGGTTGGATACAGCAATGAAAATCCCAACCTCCCAAATGCAATACGGCGAATGTCATTTGCTGACTTTCCCATGTGACTTCGGATACTAATTTTAAATGTCCAATTGCCAGGGTTAGAGAACCCAAACGTTGTAGTTGATAATCTAATTCGTTGGCTGTATAGCAATAAACCTGTTTTTGATAGATATCCGAATCATTAACCTTGTCTTTGGTGTCAAGAAACCCTGACATTTTTTCTAAAGGCTGGTGTCCATTAAATAATGAGGTAATTGCGTGGTGCGCAGCAACTTGTTTAAAACTAATTTGGGAAGGTAAGACTAACTGACGATAAACTTCAGCCCCGGTTCTAAAACTATCAATATTGCTCGGAGCCTTATCAAGTCTTTTCAGGAAACTTTTTTCCAACTGTACACCAGCCACTTCTGCTGCTAATTCCATAGCACGGGAAGCATAACGGAGAATTTGAGTTCCTTCGGGACGGGAAAGTTCTTCAAAAAACCATCCGCAACTGGTAAACATTAATAATGAGTGACGCTGCATTTCTAATAAACGTAAAGCGTCTACCTGTTCTGATGCTTGTAGTTTATGTTTTTGATGCCGATTCA
>JAYKJL010000151.1:0-243962 GCA_035285725.1 Nostocales cyanobacterium 94392
ATTGTCGATTTACAATTGCTCCGAAGTTAATGTTTGTTTCGTCAGCAATAAACTCTTCTAAAATGCGGTTTAAATCTACCCGTAATTGTGGCTGACTAATGTTTTCGCACTTGGGCAGAATATAATCGGAATTATCAGAAATTTGTGCGGCAAAAACGTTAGTATTATTGAGTATAAAACAAAAAATTAGAATAAATAATATGATTCTTTTTATCGGGTTTAGCATAAATTTTTACTAATCTTTATTTTAACTGTGTGTTTAATAAGACAATTTAATTATAAAGTCAGATTTAATATTGTCTCTAAGTATAATTTCGGTAAAAGATACAGAATCAATTTGCATAATTTGGCTTAATTAATATTAATAGTTTCTTTTATTAATAATTTAGTAACCATATGTTTTAAAAAACGTTTAAAATCAGCAGAGCCTGCAAACCTTAGTTCTCAGAAACCGATACTGGGAACCATGATAAACCCGCGCAGGCGGGTTTTGCTTGTGTAGCAGCGGTTTTAACCGCCAGGTATTGCTGGGAATTGCATTTTCAGATGGATTTCTATACGTAAATTCCCATCTATACTAGTTATTATTAAATTTAGCTACTACTTTCTTCAGTTCTTTATTATTTTTAAATTCTAATTTCCCTAATGCTATACAGACGATTTGGACGCACCGAATTACAAATGCCTGTTTTCTCCTGCGGTGGGATGCGATATCAGTACAAATGGCAAGATGTACCCCAGGAGGAGATTCCTCGTCAAAATCAGCAAAATTTGGAAGCAACAATTAATAAATCTCTAGAAATCGGTATCAACCATATTGAAACTGCTCGCGGTTACGGTACTTCTGAAGTACAGTTAGGACGAATTTTACCAAAATTTCCTCGCGAAAAATTAATTGTACAAACTAAAATATCTCCAAAGGGAGATGCAAAAGAATTTGAAAATACTCTCGAACAATCTTTGAAAAATCTGCGTTTAGATTATATTGATTTATTAGGAATTCACGGTATTAACAATAGCGAAACTTTAGAAAATACGATTCGTCCCGGTGGTTGTTTGGAGATTGCCAGAAAATTTCAAGCCCAAGGGAAAGTTAGATTTATTGGCTTTTCTACTCATGGCTCTACTGATATTATTATTGAAGCGATTAAAACCAATCAATTCGATTATATCAACTTGCATTGGTATTATATTAATCAAAATAATTGGGCTGCAATTGAAGCCGCTACCCATCATGATATGGGGGTATTTATCATCAGTCCTTCCGATAAAGGTGGTAGACTTTACGATCCACCAGAAAAATTAATTAAGCTCTGCGCTCCTTTATCACCAATGGTATTTAATGACTTATTTTGTCTGAGTCATCCTCAAGTACATACTTTATCATTGGGTGCAGCAAAGCCAACAGACTTTGACGAACATCTCAAAACTTTGGACTTATTAGATCAAGCCTCAGAAATATTACCACCAATTTTGACTAGATTAGAACAAGAGGCGATCGCCACTTTAGGAGAAGACTGGGCAAAAAATTGGCACGTGGGCTTACCTAATTACGAAGAAACACCAGGAAACATAAACATCCCGATGATTTTGTGGTTGTGGAATTTAGGTGTTGCCTACAATATGAAAGAATATGCGAAAATGCGCTACAACCTTTTAGGAAGCGGGGGACATTGGTTTCCCGGCAATAAAGCCAATCAAATTGATCAATTAGATTTGCGTTCCTGTTTAAAAAATAGTCCTTATGCTGATGTAATTCCCAGCATTCTTGCAGAAGCAGATCGGATTTTAGGTGGTGAAGAAGTGAAAAGGTTGTCGCAAAGTTGATAGTTGATAGTTGACAGTTGATAGTTGATAGTTGATGGTTGATAGTTGATAGTTGATAGTTGATATAGGAATCCTACTTGAATCTTGCTAGGTATACTGAGAGCTAAACCTTTGTACAGCAAGCTTTGATCAAAATTATTTTTTCAAAAATCAAATAGGAGTCCTATAGTTGATAGTTGTTGCTTATCCAGAAGTCGGGTTTTGTGAAAGTTACCCGACTTCTCTCCCCAATCCATACTTGATAAATATTAATCAAATATTAATTAAATATTAACTAAAATAACCTTCCATAACAAGCTATATATTTATTATCCGGATTCGCTTGATTCTTCAACCAAGCCCACATTTGGTCACCAAAGGAAAAATGCCACCATTCTCTAGGATTGCGTATAAATCCAGCTTTTTCCATCACATCTTTTAATAACAAACGGTTAGCGTGATAATGTAATGCTTGGTCGTCTTGAATCTGAGCATAATAATCGGGAAGTGACCTATCTGAAAGCTCATCAATTGGTGAACCCATATCTACAATTTGTCCCATTTCATCAACTAAGGTTACATCCACCGCAGCACCTGTAGAATGGGGCGGAGGTGTTTTTTCATCTAGACTCGGTTCAGCCCAAATTTTATAAACTTCTTGCCAAATACTTTGTTTTTCTACTTCTGATAAATTCGATTCAATCAATTCTTTCTCTTCAACAACTTCGGAAAAAGTATAATTAACCATAAACTTTTGCACTGCAACCGGACGATAAGCATCAAAAATTTGGATGCGCCAATCAGGACGTAATTGTTGTAGGTATGATTGAGCATTTATCAAATAATTAACAATAGTTTCTCGGACAAAATAAGGAGAATGTTCTCCATAAGGTGCGCCTAATTTTTCATAAGGATGAGGAGATTCCACCGCAAAATATTGCAGCGGAATTTCGATAACAGGTTCCCCACATTCAATAATTTCGATATTATGATAAGGTCTCATTAATAGTTAATAGTTGTTAGTTGATGGTTGATAGTTGATAGTTGATAGTTGATAGTTGTTGGTTGTTGGTTGATGGTTGATAGTTGATGGTTGTTGGTTGTTGGTTGATGGTTGATAGTTAATTTCTCCCCATCCCCCCATCCCCTTGTCTCCCCATCTCCCCATCTCCCCATCCCCCTACCTCCTCACCTCTTCCTCTCCGGGAACTGGATCATAACCGCCGGGATGGAATGGATGACAGCGGGAAATACGACGAATTGCGAGCCAGGAACCACGGAAAACTCCGAAACGCTCGATTGCTTGAATAGCGTACATTGAACAAGTGGGTTGAAAACGACAAGTCGGGGGAAACAGTGGCGAAATAAACATTCGGTAGAACCGAATCAACCAAATTAATAATAGTTTCATTACAGTGGCAAAAATCCGATAAATTAGTAATAAGGGAAAAAATTTCGATCTTAATTACATTTAACTTTCATCTAACTTGAGTTCATTTACTGTAATAGATTCTATTCCGCCTTTATGGCTACAAATTATAGCCGTTGGTGTTTGGGTGTCGCTGATTCTGCTGAGTGCAGGAGGAGTCAGCCGTTTAGCTAAGAGCAATTCGGAAATTGTCCGCAAGATAGTTCACATTGGTACTGGTAACGTAATTCTGCTTGCTTGGTGGTTCGATATTCCTGCAAGCATCGGCATTACTGCTTCGATTTTAGCGAGCATGCTGACTTTATTATCCTATAGGTTTCCGATTCTTCCCGGTATAAACAGCGTCGGACGCAAAAGTTTGGGGACTTTTTTCTATTCTGTCAGTATTGGTATTTTAATTGCTTGGTTTTGGTATTTAAAACAACCATTTTACGCCGCACTGGGAATATTAATTATGGCATGGGGAGACGGATTAGCTGCGCTCATTGGTCAACGCTTTGGTAAACATAAATACAATGTTTTAGGAGGTCAAAAAAGTTTAGAAGGTTCTCTGACTATGACTTTAGTTAGTTTTATTATCTGTAGTTTGATTTTATTAAGTGTACAAGGTAATACTTGGCAAACATGGTTAGTATCAGTAGTTGTAGCCGTTGTTGCTACTGGTTTAGAAGCGATTTCAATTCTTGGTGTTGACAATCTCACCGTTCCTTTAGGAAGTGCGGCTTTAGCTTTTGCCTTAAATCAATTTATTCTTCATTAGACTTAAGAGTAAAGCCTGGTTTTTCTACAGTTCAAATTATTACAACTTAATATACTCCTATACCGCTCGAAAATTACCTATTTCTCTTTATTTCTTTACTTTGCGTTCTCTGCGTCTCTGCAGTTTTTTTTTCGGTAATCTTTTAACGGGAACCGAGTAGAATTAGGATACTGTTTATCTACGACAAAATCCCGAATTCTGCAAGGGAAGCGGGTTATTTTTATGACAGTTTGTTTAATATATATTAGGAATAGCCGCTCACGGAACCGCAACCGCGTCGGGCGAATGTCACAGTCACAGGGAATGTGCGTGACGCTACAAGTCTTATCGCTACGTTCAAATTTATTCTAAACTACACACCCGTTGCAAAACTTCATGAATTTTTATTAAAATACTTCTATAGATATTAGGACTTACGCAATTGTCACAAGATACAGGTGGTGCGTGACGCTACAAATCTTGTTACTACGTTCAAATTTTCTCGTAGCGTCACACACCCTACGGAAAAAATGTGCCGGTTGCGTAAGTCCTGGATATAAAAAACTTGTTATTTATTACTTACGACGGATGACTTATAATGACATTTTTAACGTTATCTCAACCTCTCCTGCGCGATAAACAGGAAGATTTAGATTACCAGGATTTACAAGGTATTTGGCGCATAAGTGGCAAAATTGGGAATATTAGATTAATTTCAGGGTTTTATACTCGCATAGATCAAGTATTTATCATTTGGGGATTAATATGCACGGGAATCTTTACCACAGCACAATTTTTACCGATTAGTTGGGTTACTCAAGCAATTTTATGGACAACACTTGCCGTTATCGGTAGTGCAATGATGATTACATTTACCTGGTTTTGGGTAAGTGTGGAACGTTTACGGTGGTTAATATACGCTTGGATGATTTTATTGTTGAGTGGTGTCGTCTTAACTGACTTCGGAATTTTCCTGGGTTGGGGAGAAATATTGATTCGTCTGTGTCCTTTATGGTTGGGGTTGAGTGCAATTGGTTACATAATTACGGCATGGGCTGTTAAATCCCGTACTTTTTTAATTACCGCAGCAATTCATTTATTAGGAATTTTGCTTTTACCCTACTGTGGTGGTAAACAGTTTCTTGCTACTGGTTTAGTGATGGGAATCAGTTTATTACTTCTAGCTGAGCTTCAATGGGAAATGCGTCCTCCAATCGATTACGATGTATTGACAGCAGAACAAAAGGAATTTAATCAACAGCAAAATCTGCGTCGTCAAGCAGTTTGATGGGAATCAGGTAAGTAGGTAAGCCTTCATTAACTGTATATTTACCACTCAGTTATATAGCTGTTCCCTATTCCCTATCCAAACGAAATGTTAAATTAAATCTTGGCACGGGTACTTATCAGCGAGCTAGAAGCTCGCACTAACTACAATATGAAATACTTATTAGATAAGGGTTAAAAAAATTAATTTGCCGCAATCATTTTTCAAATTGGGATAAAAATAGTATTATTTATTTACATTAAAAAATCGGTGGCTTAAAACTATGTTTTCCCACCGATTGATTTATGAACTGATTCATTTTTTCTGATATTAATTACCAAGTATCGGCTATTCTACTCTTATAAATTTCACCCGAAAATGGCTGAACACCACTGTTAGGATAAGCATCATCATTAGGACCAAATATTCTCATTACCGCTTCAGAAATATACTGAGCTATATTTGAAAGTGTTTTGGAAAGAAACATAAAGGTAAGCTCCTAAACGTTTTAATCTTTTAAAGCTTCATTTCTTTAGTTTAATGCTTAAATAAGAATTTAATTTAAATTTTCAATATATCTCAAATATTTGCAATACTTCTTCAAAAGGTCAAAGGTTAAAGGTTAAAGGTCAAAGGTCAACTGTCAACTGTCAACTAACCCTTGACATTATTTATGGTGAAAACTACCATAAATACAAATATATTTTGCTAAGGTGCATTTGAATGACAACTCTATTTAACCTTGATAGGTCTTTAGGAGAGCAATTAAGCTTTTCTGGTGCCGATTACAGTTTGCTGACAGATTTGTATCAGTTGACAATGGGGGCTTGTTATGCAGGTGAAGGTTTAGAGCAAAAACAAGCTTGCTTTGAATTGTTTACCAGAAAATTGCCGGAAGGGTTTGGTTATTTGATTGCAATGGGTTTGGAACAAGCGTTAGAGTATTTAGAAAAATTCAGCTTTAGTTCTGATCAAATTGAGGCTTTACAAAAAACGGGAATTTTTGCATCAGCTCCCCCACAATTTTGGTCGTTATTAGAATCAGGAGGGTTTACCGGGGATGTATGGGCTGTTCCGGAAGGGACTGCGGTATTTGCGCTTGAACCATTATTAAGAATTGAAGCACCATTATGGCAAGCACAATTAGTCGAAACTTACTTGCTTAATACCTTAAATTATCAGACATTGATTGCCACAAGAGCAGCGCGATCGCGAAATGTAGCGGGAGAAAATACAACACTGCTGGAATTCGGTACCAGACGAGCATTTAGTCCCCAAGCATCGCTGTGGGCTGCCAGAGCTGCTTTAGCAGGGGGATTTGATGCCACATCGAATGTCTTAGCTGCGCTACAACTAGGTGAAAAACCTAGTGGTACGATGGCTCACGCTTTAGTGATGGCACTTTGTGCATTAGAAGGTAGTGAAGAGCAGGCTTTTACAGCATTTCATCAATATTTTCCAGGAGCGCCATTGTTAATCGATACTTACGATACAATTGCTGCGGCAGGTAAGTTAGCAAATATGGTTAAAGCTGGAGAAATAAATTTAACTGGAGTCCGATTAGATTCTGGAGATTTGGTAACATTATCCCAACAAGTGAGAGAAATTTTACCAGATGTTTCAATTTTTGCCAGCGGAGATATAGACGAATGGGAAATAGCCAGATTAAAAGAAAAGAATGCTCAAATTGATGGTTATGGAATCGGAACGCGATTGGTAACGGGGAATCCGGTAAATGGAGTTTACAAACTTGTGGAAATTGATGGTATTCCGGTGATGAAACAGTCTAGTGGAAAAGCAAGTTATCCGGGCAAAAAACAAATTTTTAGGGAGTTTGCAGAAGATAAACTTAAAGTAGATACATTGGGATTAGTTACGGAAAGTTATCCAGAAAAACAGCCTTTATTAAAGTTATTTATGAAAGATGGTAAACGTTTAGAATTACCTTGTAAGCTAAAAATAATTAAACAACAAACTGCCACGTCAGTAGCGAGTTTACCTGCTGATATTCTAAATTTAAATTCCACCACATCTATGTCCGTAGAAATTTCTAATTCTTTACAACAATTGACCGAACAAACAAAGAAAGAATTTAAAGGTTAAAGGTTAAAGGTTAAAGGTCTTTAAAATAGCTGATAACTGATTATGAAAATAGCATTATTCGGTACAAGTGCAGACCCGCCGACAGCAGGACATCAAGCTGTTTTAATTTGGTTATCGTATCATTACGATTATGTTGCAGTTTGGGCTGCGGATAATCCTTTTAAAGCTCATAAAACGTCTTTAGAAAATAGGGTGGAAATGCTGCGGTTACTGATAAAGGATATCATCCCACCACGGTTAAATGTGAATTTAGAACAGGATTTAAGTAATTTAAGAACTGTTAATACAATCGAAAATGCTCAACAACGGTGGGGTAACGATGCTGAATTTGTTGTAGTAATTGGTTCGGATTTACTCGGTCAATTTCAGCGTTGGTATCGAATTGAAGATTTGTTGCAATCAGCATCCGTTTTAGTGATACCAAGACCGGGATATGCAATAGATCAAACTAATCTAGATAAAATAAACGAATTAGGAGGAAAAATTAGTGTTGCTAATCTAACTGGTTTAGATGTTTCTTCAACAGTTTATCGCGAACATGGTGATACTCAGGCTTTAACACCCTCAGTTGCTGCTTATATTAATCAAAAGCATTTATACAAATGCCAGGACTCAACCAAAACAAAATTTTATCACCCTTAAATCAACAATTTTTAGCTGATTTCAAAGTTGGTGTTGACAATGTGATTTTTTCAGTTGATATTACTCAAAATAGGCTATTAGTTCTATTAATTATGCGTCCGTGCGAACCATTTGTAAATACTTGGAGTCTTCCGGGTACTTTAGTTCGTGAAGGTGAGTCTTTAGAAGATGCTGCTTATCGCATTATGGCAGAGAAAATCTGTGTAGAAAATCTTTATTTGGAACAATTGTATACTTTTGGTGGTCCGAATCGAGACCCCAGAGAAGCCAGCGATAGTTATGGTGTACGTTATCTATCGGTAAGCTATTTTGCTTTAGTAAGATTTGAGGAAGCAAAGTTAATGACTGATGGTGTTACCGATGTAGCTTGGTATCCGGTGAAAGAAGTGCCTCAATTAGCTTTTGATCATAATCAAATTCTTTCATACGGACACAGACGTTTACGAAATAAATTAGAGTATTCTCCTGTGGCTTTTGATGTTTTACCAGATAAGTTTACTTTGAATGATTTATATCAGTTTTATACAACTGTTTTAGGAGAAAATTTTTCCGATTATTCTAATTTTCGCGCTCGTTTACTCAAGTTAGGTTTTTTATCTGATACCGGAATAAAAGTGTCACGGGGTGCTGGTCGTCCTGCTAGTTTGTATCAGTTTAATGAGGAAGCTTTTGCACCTTTTAAAGATAAACCTTTAGTTTTTATTTAATTATTGGTAATAGGTAATTGGTAATTGTCAACCATCCACTATCAACTATCAACCATCAACTATCAACTATCAACCATCAACTATCAGCCATCAACTATCAACCATCAACTATCAACTATCAACTATCAACCATCAACTATCAACCATCAACTATCAGCCATCAACCATCAACTATCAACTATCAACCATCAACTATCAAATCTTTAATCTCAAATGAAAATTACAATTGCTCAAATTAACCCGATAATTGGAGATTTATCTGGTAACGCGCAAAAAATTTTAGCAGCAGCACAAACAGCAGCAGCAAATCAAGTAAGTTTATTATTAACTCCTGAACTTTCTTTATGTGGCTATCCTCCACGAGATTTATTATTAAATCCTGGTTTTGTAGAGGCAATGAGCATCACTTTACAACAATTAGCTAGAGATTTACCCACTAATTTAACTGTGTTGGTGGGAACAGTTGAACAAAATTCAACAGCATATATTACTGGTGGCAAACTTTTATATAACAGCGTTGCTTTACTACAACAAGGAAAAGTCAAACAAGTTTTTCATAAACAATTATTACCAACTTATGATGTATTTGACGAACATCGCTATTTTGAACCTGGATTAAAACCTAATTATTTCGTTCTTGAACAAGTAAAAATTGGTGTGACAATTTGCGAAGATTTATGGAATGATGAAGATTTTTTTGGTAAGCGTAGTTATTCCATAAATCCAATTACTGAGCTATGTCAATTAGGCGTAAATTTAGTTGTTAATTTATCCGCTTCTCCTTATACATCTGGTAAACAGCACTTTCGAGAAGCAATGTTAAAACATATCGCAATACGTGTTCAAAAACCAATTATTTATGTGAACCAAGTCGGCGGTAATGATGATTTAATTTTTGATGGTAGAAGTTTTGCTTTAAATAAAACTGGTGAATTAAGTTGTCGTGCTTGTGGTTTTGATTCTGATTTATTACAAGTTGAATTTAATCAAGAAAAAGAAGATTTAAATATTAGCTCTAATATGAATTTTATCGCACCCGACTACCAATCTGAAGATGAAGAAATTTGGCAAGCTTTGGTTTTAGGAGTTCGAGATTATGCTCGTAAATGTCGTTTTTCTCAGGTCGTTTTAGGTTTAAGCGGTGGTATTGATTCATCAATTGTCGCCGCGATCGCCACCGCCGCATTAGGTAAAGAAAATGTCTTGGGTGTACTGATGCCTTCTCCCTATAGTTCCGATTCTTCTATCAAAGATGCCGATGATTTAGCTACAAATCTCGGTATAAAAACAAGATTACTGCCCATAGGAGAGTTAATGAAATCCTATGACAACACCTTTGCTGAATTATTCGCAAATACCGAATTTGGATTGGCAGAAGAAAACATCCAATCTCGAATTCGTGGTAACTTATTAATGGCAATTTCTAATAAATTTGGTTATCTTTTACTATCAACAGGTAATAAATCGGAAATGGCTGTTGGTTACTGCACATTGTATGGTGATATGAATGGAGGTTTAGCCGTGATTGCGGATGTTCCTAAAACCCGCGTTTATTCGCTTTGTCATTGGCTAAATCGGAATCAAGAAATAATTCCCCAGAATGTATTAACCAAAGCACCAAGCGCCGAACTTAAACCCGGTCAAGTTGATCAAGATTCATTACCAGCATACGAAATCTTAGATGATATTTTACAACGTTTAATTAATGATTATCAATCAGCAGAGCAAATAATTGCAGTCGGATATGATCAAGAGCTTGTTAACCGAGTGATTAAAATGGTAGCCCGTGCAGAATTCAAACGACGACAAGCACCCCCAGGAATCAAAATCACCGATCGCGCTTTCGGTACAGGTTGGAGAATGCCTATTGCTAGTAATTGGTTAGCAATTATTAATACTAACAACTAACAATTAACAAACTTGATCAAAACCCGACTTCTCATCTCACGAAAAAATAAAGCTTTTAAAGCTGATTTTTTAGCTGATATTAAACAGACTGAGAATGAAGCAAGTGAAATCAACGCTGTTTGTCTCAATTACCTACTTGCTTCACACTTTTGATGATAAACGACACGAGGAAACCTTTTATTTATCCACTTAATTAAAGACTAATTGGAATAAATTTATTATCCCTCTATCTCTCTTAACATTGCATCGATTCGAGCAACACCATCCCATTTTTCTTGGCTTTTGTATAAATTCATCGCTTGCTTTAAAGCTCCTGCTGCTTCTTTCGATTGACCTTTCTTCATGAAAATTCTACCGCGCAGCTCGTAAGCTTGGGGATTCTTGGGGTCTAATTTTATAATCTCTTCGTAAGCCCATTTAGCGCTATCGTATTCTCCTAAACGCAGCAAAATTAAAGCTAACCCGATATAGGCATTCACATTTTCACGGTCAGCCTGTATTGACTTACGGTAAGCTTCCTTAGCAGTATTATTATCGCCCATGCTGCCGCTAACATAGGCTAAAGCATATTGATAATCGCCATTATTGGGATTGAGGGCTACAGCACGACGATAAGCAGCTAATGCTGCCGAATAATTTCCTTGTTGAGCATACAAGTAACCGATACCAGAATAAATACTAGCATTTTTGGGTTCTAAGCTGGAAGCTTCTTGATAAACTCTGATTGCGCCATTATAATCGCCAGAATTTACCATTCTACGTCCTTCATCCAGCAGCATTTTTACCTGCTGAGTGCTAGCCTGAGCCACTTTTATTTGAGCCTGAGCAGCAGTAGGCATTGCCGCTGCAACGCTTCCTATTAGCAGAACACTGATTAAAGAATATGTTCGATTGTACACAGTTGAATACCCGAAAATTTTCGCAACTTTACGACAACTTGAAATTATGCTTGTCCATTAAAACAAAAATATTCAATTTTGAAAACTCTATTAAAGTACTTTTTATTAAATTCATGATTACTTTATCATTACTGCTATACAAAAGCATTTTTGTCAGTAATTACTCGGTGATGAGATTTTTTACTCTTTTGAGCAATATGAGCAATAAATGTCCATTTTAAAGGATGGAGTGTTTACCAGCTTCCTCTTTGTAGACTATAATGCATTTTACACCTATCATCTCCTTTTGAGTAGCTTTTTAATGTAACACCGCCTACAATTAAGCGATAAGTTGTAGAAAACAGCTAACATTTTTTGGCGTATTTTACCTTTACATATAAAGAAGGGGTGTTTTGAATTCTGTTGTTTGACCATAAATCTGCGTTGTGAAGACAATTACTCAAACTAACACTACTGCATCCCAACTGATAACTGTTAAAAATAGATTAGGACTTACGCTGCATAAACCCGGTTGCTATACAAAATCGTTGTTTTTATCACCAGATATCGACGAATCAACGGGGTTGATGGCTTCACATGGGTAAGCCCTGTAGATGTTTTTTCATATTGTTTAGGTAAATCTATGATTATCACCACTACCGATGTCATTCAGGGAGCCATTGTTGAATCATATTTGGGTGTTGTAACAGCAGAAATTGTTTACGGTAGTAATTTTTTACGAGATTTTTTGGCTGGAATCAGAGATATTATCGGTGGACGCACGGGTAGTTATGAGCGTCTGTTTGAGGAAGGACAACAAAAAGCACTAGCAGAATTACAACAACGAGCGCAGCGTTTGGGAGCGAATGCTGTGATCGGTATTGAAATTGATACCGGCACAATTAATGTTGACCAATCCGGTGTTTTATTACTAATTACTGCTGTTGGGACTGCTGTCAGGATACGTGAATAATATCAGTAAAAGCTAGATTTTTGTCAATCTGTTTTTTCAAAAACCTCAAGGGAAATATAGGCATTCTGGAGACGCAATTTTGATCAACCACTTAATACAATCAATTATCATGTCTCCAGTATATTTATGAATAAAATTTAATATTTATCCCCAAAAGACTTTTAAGAAAAATTAACTTTTATTCTCAAATAAATTTCAGCTTTTTCCGCTAAAGATACTAGCTAAAGATAGAGTTACAAACTATTCCGTTGGATAGATATGGATAACTTAAATTTATAATTTAATTACTAATTATAAGCAGTAGAATTGCTAAAAAAAATTTTAGTCAAAAAGCCAGGAGAAAAGATTTAAAATGTCTTACGTAAATAGAGTTGGTGACGAAGTAATTACCGAAACTGGGATAGCAAGTAGAGTAGTCGATTATCACGATCGCGTTCGTTGGGGTCCAATACTTTCAGGTTTGTTAGTTGGTTTAGCTACTCAGTTGATTTTGAGCGCGTTGTTCGGTGCCATTGCAGCGACTGTAGTTTCCGATTCCGGCGCACCTCGTACCATTACACCTGACATTGCAGGTAACGTGGGGATTTGGTCAACAATTGCTTTACTAGTTTCTCTGTTTGTTGCAGGTTGGATTACATCTCGTGCTTGCGGTCCGATGAATCGCAATACAGCTTTGCTCAATGGTGCTATTCTTTGGGCAACAACCTTGGCTGTTAGTTCTTGGTTATTGGCTAGTGGTGTATCAGGCGCTTTCGGTGTTGCAGCTTATAACGCAGGAGAAGTGATTAATCAGATCGGGGTACCGCAAAATGTACCTAACGTGACTGCACAACAAACCCGTGAAATTGCGGCTGCGACTTCTAAAGCTCTCTGGTGGTTTGTATTCGGTTCTTTACTCGGTTTAATAGCATCGATGATTGGAGCAGCGCTAGGTGCGCGTACCCCCCGTGTCCGTCGTCAAGATTAAATACCTGTATATAAAACTAAGTTTTAATACTTTTAATAATTATTAAAAGCACCTGAGGCACGGGTGCTTTTCAATTTGAAGAAATTAACCTCATTCTAAATTTACCATTTCAAAAATGCAGCTTCAACTCCCTTTTCTCGTCTAATTTTTCCATCTTTCTCAAACCATTGAATAATTTGATTACTAGTTAATTCTTCTACCGCGACATTGTTTTCTTTAGCTATCTGCTGTAATACTCTGTGTGAAGAAATTGTCAATCGAGTCAGAAATTTCTCCGCAGAAGAAAGCAAAGCAGCATCGACTTTCGCCGATTCTTCCAAAGTTAAAAATTGTGTAGTTGGTTGTTGTTCAAATTCCATAATTTCTATCTATACTTTTAATAAAGGGACAAGGGGATAAATTAGCTGTCAACTATCAACTATCAACTATCAACCATCAACCATCAACTATCAACTCCCGTCTTCTTCGCTTGTACTAAATAACCACAACGGTGTTCGCCATTGGTAATCCAATGAGTACGTTCTACCGTACAATCAGGCAAAACCGCCGCAAACATCTCTAATTCATGTCCACAAATGCTGGGGAATGACTCCGCAACATTGGAAATCGCACAATTATGCTCTAAAAAAATAAATTTGTCCTCAACTTCTAAACCTTGCGTTTCTACAGGATGATACTCAGCCATAAAACCTTCTGCTTTTCTCAGTTCCACTAAAGCTGCTACCCGAAGACGGAGCGAACCTTTACCCAAAAGTCGCCGATAATCTTGAGCTTTACGCTGCCATTGCTTCTGTAAAATCGAACTTACTTGGTCTCGACCTACAGTTTCTGCTAGAGTGTCAAGTAAGGAAACAGCAAACTTGCCGTAACTATCCCCAACTTCTCGACGTAACCTTTCCTTACCTTTATCACTTAAACGATAAACGTGTTGCGGTCGTCCCATACCTATTTGTTCGGAGGAATAAATTATTAACCCTTCACCCTCCAAATCTTTGAGGTGACGACGAATCCCTTGAGGACTAACTTTCAAGGCTGTAGCAAGCTGCAACGCTGTAGCCTGCAATTCTTTGAGCAGATATTCTAAGATATCTTGTTTGGTTGAGGACTGCTGGCTAGTTTCCATCGTCGTCCTAAAAATATTCAAGAAAATTTTACTTTAACAACATCAATGTTGTTAATCTAGCGTAAAATGAAGATAGATTAAAACAACTTGATTGTTGTTTTAGTCTTAATGATTATTGTAACAGTAGCGTGACGCACAGTCACGTTTGGGTGGGAAGTCGCTATTTGATAGCCCGTCTCCCAACCTTAAAGAGGATACTAAGAAGCGAAGCAAGCGAGAATATTAACGATGAGTGCTACTGTAAAAACCCTAGTTAACCAGCCTTACAAGTACGGTTTTATTACTGACATCGAGACGGATAGTATCCCTCGGGGATTAAGTGAGGATGTAATTCGGGTAATTAGTGCCAAGAAAAACGAGCCAGAATTTATGCTGGAGTTTCGTCTCAAAGCTTACCATCAGTGGCTGAAAATGACAGAACCAGATTGGGCTGCTGTCGGTTATCCTGCTATTGATTATCAGAACATTATTTATTATTCTGCGCCCAAACAAAGCGCTAAAAAGCAAAGTTTAGATGAAGTTGATCCAACTTTGTTGGAAACCTTTGAAAAGTTAGGTATTCCGTTATCGGAACAGAAGCGTTTAGCTAATGTTGCTGTGGATGCAATTTTCGATAGCGTATCTGTAGCGACTACTTTTAAAGAAAAATTGGCAGAAGAAGGAGTTATTTTCTGTTCGATTTCCGAAGCTTTACAGGAATATCCGGAATTAGTGCAAAAGTATCTTGGTAGCGTCGTTCCCGTTGCCGATAATTACTTTGCAGCTTTGAATTCGGCGGTTTTTAGTGATGGTTCTTTTGTTTTTATTCCTAAAGGCGTAAGATGTCCCATGGAACTGTCTACCTATTTCCGGATTAACAACGGCGATACCGGACAGTTTGAGCGGACTTTAATCGTTGCCGAAGAAGATAGTTACGTTTCTTATCTTGAAGGCTGTACCGCGCCAATGTACGATAGTAATCAGTTACACGCGGCTGTTGTGGAACTCGTAACTTTAGATAATGCCGAAATTAAATACTCTACCGTACAAAATTGGTACGCCGGAGATGAAAATGGTAAAGGCGGTATTTACAACTTTGTCACCAAACGAGGTTTGTGTAAAGGTAAAAATTCTAAAATATCTTGGACTCAGGTAGAAACTGGTTCGGCGATTACTTGGAAGTATCCTAGCTGTGTTTTGATCGGTGATAATTCTGTTGGGGAATTTTATTCCGTAGCACTGACTAATAATAAGCAGCAAGCTGACACCGGAACCAAAATGGTTCATATTGGTAAGAATACTCGTTCTACAATTATTTCTAAAGGAATTTCTGCAGGTAAATCTAGTAACAGCTATCGGGGTTTGGTGAAAGTCAATCCCAAAGCTGATGGAGCGCGAAATTATTCTCAATGTGATTCAATGTTGATTGGGGATAATGCTCATGCTAATACTTTCCCTTATATTCAAGTACAGAATAATTCTGGAAAAGTTGAACATGAAGCTTCAACATCCAAGATTGGCGAAGACCAACTATTTTACTTCTCTCAGCGTGGTATTTCCCCAGAAGACGCGATCGCGATGATGATTAGTGGCTTTTGTAAGGATGTATTTAATCAGCTACCAATGGAGTTTGCTGTGGAAGCTGATAAACTCTTGAGCTTGAAGTTGGAAGGAAGTGTGGGATAGATTTTCTTGGTTATCAATTTTAGATTTTAAATTTTGGATTTTGGATTGAAGTTGGGAATTTCTTTGTGATTCTTTGAAGTGATTAGGCGGGATTTTTAAAATCTTCTTAGATTAAATCAGCTTAGAAGCTCATTCAAGAGTTGCGTGCATCAATCTAAAATCTAAAATCCAAAATCCAAAATTATTTAAAGTGCTACTACGTACCTGAAGAAATATAGAGTAGAAAGATGATTGTTGAAAATAGTAAAGTTGTGCTGTCAGTGAAAAATTTGACGGCTAATATTGATGGAATCCAGATTCTTAAAGGTGTAAATCTGGAGGTGCGTGCTGGTGAGATTCATGCGATTATGGGACCAAATGGTTCTGGTAAAAGCACATTTTCTAAAGTTTTAGCGGGACATCCTAGTTATGAAGTGACTGGTGGTGAAGTGATTTTTCAAGGACAAAATCTTTTGGAAATGGAACCCGAAGAACGTGCGAGAAATGGTATATTCCTAGCATTTCAATATCCTTTAGAAATACCTGGTGTGAGTAATTTAGATTTTTTAAGAGTCGCTTACAATTCTCGACGTAAAGCACAGCGTTTAGAAGAGATAGACGCTTTTGATTTCGATGATGTGGTAGAAGAAAAGTTGGAAGTTGTGAAAATGGATTCTGCTTTTCTCAGCCGTAGTTTGAATGAAGGGTTTTCCGGTGGGGAGAAAAAGCGCAATGAAATTTTACAAATGGCTCTTTTACAACCGGATTTGGCAATTTTGGATGAAACCGATTCTGGTTTAGATATTGATGCGCTCAAAATTGTCGCTAATGGGGTAAATCAGTTGACTACTCAGGAAAACGCCACCATCATGATTACCCATTATCAACGGTTGCTTAATTATATTGTCCCAGATTACGTTCATGTCATGGCAAAAGGACGGATAATCAAATCTGGTGGGAAAGAGTTAGCTTTAGAATTAGAAGCTGACGGTTACGACTTGATTTTAGAAGAAGCTGGTGTTGAGGTGGGTGTGTAATGAATATACAAGTTTCTCCTAGTGCAATTCCCAACTCTACACAAACAAGTTTATCCAATGGACATTTAAATAAAGATGCTTATTTGAATGGATTGTTAGATCAAGTTAGGGCAATTAAAACTCAAGGATGGCTGCAAGAATTAAAAGATAATGCTGCTAATTGGGTGCGTCATTCCACATTACCAACGAAGAAAGATGAAGAATGGCGATTTACTGATTTATCCCCATTACGTCAATTGGATTTTAATCTAGATACGAATAATTCTGTATCCCCAGACTTTGCTGATTTTACAGCAATTAGTGAGACTCGTTTGGTATTTGTCAATGGTGTATTTGTCAAAGAATTATCGGCGATCGCCAATTTACCAGATGGAGTTGTAGTCAGCAATTTATCTGGTTTACCGAATTTGGATGGTGAACTAGTTAAGGAATATTTAGCACAATCCGAAGGTGCGAAAGAAGTATTTACAGCTTTAAACACAGCAGGAATTAACGACGTAGCAATAGTTTGGCTATCTCGAAACGTTATAGTAGAAACACCCATACATTTAGTATTTATTACTGCTGGAGAACAAATAATTTCTCAACCACGTTGTTTGGTAGTAGCGAAAAGTGGTTCTGAAGTAACCTTTGTCGAAGAATTTATCAATGGAAGTACCGGGGAAGAAAAAGATAAACAAGTTTATCTAAATAACGTGGTGACAGAAATTTGGATTGATGAAAACGCAGGGGTAAATCATACCAGAATTGAAAACGATAGTGTAGAAGCTTTTCACATCGGCAAAACAGCCGTGACTCAAGCTAGTAACAGTCGTTACACCTGTAATGCAATAAATTTAGGTGGAAAACTATCGCGACACAATTTAGAAATATTACAAACTGGCGAACAAACCGAAACAAATCTCAACGGTTTGACAATAATTGCCGGTAATCAAGTATCGGATACTCACAGCGCACTTGCTCTGAATCATCCTTATAGTAATAGTAAACAATTACAGAAAAATATCATAGCCGATAAAGCTCATGGGATATTCAACGGTAAAATATTCGTTCCCAAACCTGCACAGCTAACAGACGCATCCCAATTAAATCGTAACTTGCTGCTATCTCCTCAAGCCAGAATTGACACCAAACCACAATTAGAAATCACCGCCGATAACGTAAAATGCGCTCACGGAGCTACAGTAAGTCAATTAGAAGATGATGAAATATTTTATTTACAAAGTCGGGGAATCAATGAAAATAATGCTCGTCACCTATTAATTAACGCTTTCGCAGCCGAAGTCATCAACCAAATACCCATCCCTTCCCTGCGTCAAAACTTAACTCACACAGTCAATCAATTTTAGATTTTAAATTTTGGATTTGAGATTGAAGAAATAAATAATAGAGTTATAAATAACTACCTTCTCTCTCTATTGTTTACAGTTGTTTTAAATCAGTAATGTTTGAGAATCAATGATAAAAGTAATATTTATTTTGCAACTAACATTCAATCTTTGATCCAAAACTAGAAATCCCAAATCCCAAATCCCAAATCCCAAATCCCAAATTACATGACATTCACCCAGGAAAAAACTCTTGCAGAGGGAGTTCGTCGAGACTTCCCAATATTACAGCAACAAGTTAACGGTAAACCTTTAATTTACTTAGATAATGCTGCGACTTCTCAAAAACCTTTATTCGTCCTAGATACGATTCGGACTTATTACGAACAGTACAATTCTAACGTACATCGTGGCGCACATCACCTCAGCGCTAAAGCTACCGATGCATATGAAGCAGCACGAGATAAAGTTGCTCAATTCATCAACGCTAAATATCGCGAAGAAATCGTTTTTACCCGTGGTGCTACCGAAGCGATAAATTTGGTTGCTTATAGTTGGGGAATGAGCAATTTACAACCGGGGGATGAAATTATTCTTTCGGTGATGGAACATCATAGCAATATCATACCGTGGCAATTAGTAGCTCAGAAAACTGGTGTGGTGTTGAAATATGTTGAATTAACACCAGAAGAAACTTTTGATTTAGAACAGTTTAAACAACTGCTTTCCGATAAAACAAAATTGGTGTCAATAGTTCACGTATCTAACACCTTGGGTTGTATAAATCCGGTAGCAGAAATTTGTCAATTAGCTCATGAAAATAACGCCAAAGTATTAATTGATGCTTGTCAAAGTGTACCGCATATGCCCGTTGACGTACAACAAATTGACTGCGATTGGTTAGTAGCTTCCGGACATAAAATGTGCGCTCCGACAGGTATTGGGTTTTTGTATGGTAAATTAGAAAACTTACAAGCAATGCCCCCATTTATGGGTGGTGGAGAAATGATTGCGGATGTATATTTAGACCATTCCACCTACGCAGAATTACCCCATAAATTTGAAGCCGGTACTCCCGCAATTGGTGAAGCTATAGCTTTGGGTGCAGCAGTGGATTATCTTAATCATATTGGCATGGATAAAATCTATGCTTATGAATCAGAATTAACTGGTTATTTATTTGAACAATTAGAAAAAATACCAGAACTGAGAATTTATGGTCCTAAGCCCGATGAAAAAGGTTATGGAAGGGCTGCATTAGCTTCATTTACCGTCTCGGAAGTTCATCCCAACGACTTATCAACCTTATTAGATAATGAAGGTGTAGCGATTCGTTCCGGACATCATTGTACCCAACCACTGCATCGTATTTTAAACGCTCCCGGTACGGCAAGAGCTAGTTTATCTTTTTATAATACTCGTGAAGAAATCGATACTTTTATTACAGCTTTAAAAGAAACTTTGGATTTCTTTAGTAGCATGATAGGTTAAATTGATTGTGAGGAACTCCCACTTTTAACAATTATTTGGGGAAATTTTTATATTAGTTAAATAGGACTTATCTGAAAATGTATGTAATTGCATTTTAGGTAAGTTCTTTTGATATGTGTTTTAAATATAATGAAAAACGGCGAGGTAAAGAAAAACGAATAATATTTTTGATGAACTTGCTGAATACAGACAGCATATCGGCTTGCCACCAGCGGGTAGTGAAACAGATAAGTCAACTGTCGCTAAACTAGAAATAGACGAGCAAAGCTTCTTTGGTATCAATTCTAGTAGTAATCCCAGTCTTCGACAAATTACTTTTAGAGTAAATCCCCAACTGAAACCGTGATAACTGATAACTGTTGACTGTTCACTGATTTAATTTAACTATTTCTGACACAATTGATATTTTTACTTCGATACCGGAAATAGAAACACCAGTATTACTTGCAGAAACTCTCCTAGAAAATCTTCCCTTAGCACTAGCCAGTAATACAGAAAAATCTCGTTCTGAAATGATTATTTCACCAATTTTAATTGCGGTGAGAAAATTTTTCAAACATCAAATAAGTTTATTTTCTGGTGTTGATTTCACCGTTGATTCCAGTCAAGGTTTGAATGAGAATTGCGATTTTATTATTAGTCGTTCACCATAATTACTGATATTAAATGCTCCTATTGTTACTATTGTCGAAGCTAAAAATGAAAATATTAATGCAGGTTTAGGTCAATGTGTTGCAGAAATGCTTGCAGCTAAAATATTTAATGAAAAAGAAGAAAATAATATTCCGATTATTTACGGAACCTTCACTACTGGAACTAACTGGAAATTCTTAAAACTTATTGAAAATATTGTAGAGATTGACCTTAACGAATATTATATTAATAATGTAAGTAAAATATTTGGAATCTTGTGTCATATTTCGGAAAAAACAAGCTTTTGAAATAAAAAAATGGTTGTAAATAATACCCTCGCAGAACAGCGAACCGTACTGCACAATATCAGCTGGGAAACATTTGAAACCTTGCTAAACGAAACTGGTGAAGATAGAGCTTCGCAATTTGCTTATGACGGTAGTACCTTAGAAATTATGACTCCGCTTTTTGAACACGAAAATCCTAAAATTAATTTTGACCGTTTTATATTTATTCTAGCGGAAGAAATTAATATAGAAATCAAAAGCGCTGGTTCGACAACTTTGAAAAGAAAAATTGTCAGAAAAGGAATTGAACCAGATAACTGTTACTATATTCAAAATGAATTAGCCGTCAGAGGAAGAGAAACACTGGATTTAACAATCTCTCCAGCACCCGATTTAGCAATTGAAATTGATATTACCAGTAGCTCTGTCAATAAATTTGATATTTATTCTGGCTTAGAAGTAAATGAACTGTGGAGATATGATGGCAAAAATTTAAAATTCTATCAATTACTTGAAGAAGAATATGTTGAATGTGAATTTAGCATTGCTTTCCCTTTTGTGTCGGTAAAAGATATGAGTATATTCATCGAACAAAGTAAAATTATGGGAGAAATTGCTTTGCTCAAGTCATTTAGGGATTGGGTTCAAAAAAACATCGGATAATTAGTAAATTTATATTTTGTATTTTAATTACCCAAAAAGGCAGTCGGCAGTAGTAAAAATAACTCGGCAGACTGCCCATAGTGGGCTTGTTTAAAGGTATAGTAAGGTTCCTGGCATGAGAAGTTGGGTTTTGATGATGATTGTCGGATGTTACAGAATATTTACCCGAAAAACCCGACTTTTAATGGTGATATTTGTCCCCCAATCTCATCCAAAAATTAAATTATCCTATGGTTTTCTCAAGAAAGATGTTCCTAGTGACGTTTTATTGCGATAATTTCCACAGAAAGCTTGTTAATTCACCCAGATAAATGACACTTAAGCGGATAATTTTATTTTTATTGACATTCGTAGCGATTTTATTCTCCGGTTCATCTTTAATCGGTAGTTGGAACCAACCTCAATTTCAAAGTAAGTTGGAATTATATCAAACCAATATTGTACTACTAGCAACTGAATGGCAACCCTCTGATAATCAGGAAAATTTACAAAGCGTAAAAACAGCGATATTGGGTGCAAAACCTCTAGATGCTGCCTTAAAGCAATATCAACAAGCACGTACCTCAGTTGAAACTAATATACAAAAAGCTCAAAATCAATTAGCACAATTGAGTGAACAATCAACTCAAATTGCTACACCAAAGCCTCAATCATCCGCTTCTCCCGTAACCAATCTTTCCCCACTAGTACAGCAGAAACAATTACAGCAAACTATCAATCAACTGCAAAAATCTCTGGCTGAGTTAGATTTACAAATTGGAATTATCCAAGCAAATCAAAGTAACAGGGATACAGCTATCAAAACTTGGCAGCAGGTACAGGAAAATCCTAGTATTAATCCCCAGTTTAGTAAAACCAGCCAAGTCTTAATTGCATTGTGGGATAATTCTCCCCGTGTTTTAGAAGATGCAGAATTTTTAATTAAAGATAATCTTCAAGGTTGGTTTAGTTATACTGCCTTAGAGAAAATATATCAAATCCAGGGAGATGATAAATCTTTAAATAATCTTAAAATTTTAGAGCAACAAGCAGCAGAAAAAGCCTTACTCAGATTAACTGCGATCGCAACCCTTCCCCTATTAGGAGGATTCATCGGTGTAGTGCTGCTGATTTTTAGTTTCGGACAATGGTTAATCAAAGGAAAAGCTGCATTATTAGGTAAAAATGCCGAGGAAAAATGGACAACTCCTTGGGATGGTGAAACAATTTTACAGGTTTTTGTGGTCGGCTTTTTCTTGATGGGACAATTAGTCGTACCCTTAGTTTTACAACTTCTTCCCATACCCCGTCCAGTCGATCATGTGAGAATCCAAGCTTTATACGTGTTGCTGAGCTATACACTCGTTGCGAGTGGTTCTTTATTAGTATTGTATTTATCAATCAAACAATATTTTCCCCTTGCCGAAGATTGGTTTCGCTTTCGTTTGTGGGATGGGTGGTTACTATGGGGAATCGGTGGTTATTGTGCAGCAACTCCGATAGTTGTAATCATTTCTTTAGTTAATCAACAACTTTGGCAAGGTCAAGGTGGTAGTAACCCCCTACTACAAATAGTTTTGGAAAGTCAAGATAATTTGGCATTATTGCTATTTTTTTCAACAGCTGCCATTGCTGCACCATTATTTGAAGAATTTTTATTTCGTGGATTTTTGCTCCCCTCCCTGACTCGCTACTTACCAGTATGGGGATCGATACTTCTTTCTAGTTTCTTGTTTGCTGCCGCTCATCTGAGTTTATCCGAAATTTTACCCCTGAGTGCATTGGGAATCGTCCTTGGAGTAGTCTATTCGCGATCGCGAAATCTTCTTGCTCCCATGCTTATTCACAGTCTGTGGAATAGTGGCACTCTACTGAGTTTATTTCTTTTGGGTAATAGTACCAATTGACACTTGAGATATACAGTTGTCAAGATAAAAAAAAACTGCATTAATTATGTGTAACAAATTTGCGATTGATATTCATCATAGGGAATCTAGATAAATTTTTAATTGCGAGCATAAATGCTCAACACAATAGCAATCTAAAAGATTATGTTAGAGATATAACCGAGTATCTAAGTAAGCATATTCGTTTTTATTGATTAATTTCAGTAGTTGTGGAGATGTGGATTATTTTTAATTGACATATTTTGCATTTATAAATCAATAGAGTATCAGAGCGAGAAAGCAGGATATATTAAATTGTTTAAGTTGGTTCCTAGAGACATCTAATTGTAGATGTAATCAAGTCTCAGGCTAGTTTCAGCGTTTGAAAAAGTCCGGAATGTTTTCATTCGTACTTGTAAAACTGAATATGGCATTACTCGGTGACAATTATTGTAATCAATTGTCTTCTAATAATTATCTGTCGCAAAATGACAGAAAGCAGCAGTATAAAAGCTGTTAAACAAATATACAAAGAAAAAATCAGAATATCTGAATACAAGCAAGTAAAAACATAGTTAGAGCTTGCTTGTGGTAAAGCATTATTCACTTATTCCCAAATTGATGACGGTAATCGGTTATAGCTCGATACTGTCAGCATAAATCAACGGCTACAATTTGATATTTTTATTGTTAAGGAGAAGCGATATGGCAAAACTCACTCCCTCTCATGCTACAAAGCAATTAATCGCTGGATATTGCGGAATTATTTTCGGAGGTTTTGGGATTCATAAATTTGTTTTGGGATACACTCCCGAAGGCTTAATTACCATAATTATTTCCGTAATAGGTGGTTATTTTACCTACGGTTTGACTTTTTTAATTATGCAGCTTGTAGGTTTAATTGAAGGAATGATTTATCTGAATAAATCTCATGATGATTTCGTTGGTACCTATTTCATGAATAAGCAAGGGTGGTTTTAGGAAAACTGCAAATTTGTAATCATATTTTTATTTGTAATCAATATTTCAGATGTCTACTTTTTAGTAGCTGCAAGATTTGTGCAAATTTACAACTTAATTAAACATCTAGTACTGTTTGATTAAATAGCCATAAACTAGATGAGAAACAAAGTATACAGTGATTATCTAGAAGTCGCGTCCGAAATATTATTGCTTTTCATCAGTGATGATGACAAATTCATAAAATTGATGTGTATAGATATAAATATCCAAATTTTATGATTAAAATATGGGTGTGACTGCTGACAATTGAATAATTATCTTTTAGATTATTTCTTCAATACATCTAAATAGACAACATAATATTTTTACCCTGCGCGCTACCAATGTTTAAACGTAAAAATCTCACCTTAGTAATGCTGACTTGCTTGGGTATGGGTTATTTTTTGGCAATGTCTAGTTTGTCAATAAATCCTTTTTTAAAAACCCAAGCAGCTTTAATTCCATTCCAAATAAGTATTGTGATTTACTTTACTTATCTGCGTTGGCATCGTCATAAAGAATTTAGCTAAATATTTAGTTTTATTTACTTGGGTTTTACAAAAATTCAAACTCAAGACATTCGGTCAAAAATCCGGATTTCGCTTACCCTCGAAGTAGGGGCAATCATAATGTAATGTCCCAAAAGACGGCATCATTGTTTTCATAGCGAATCCGAACATTTTCCATGCAACTTGCACCGAAAAAAAAACAAGCCCAAACGAGACTCCACAGCAACAATAAAATTACCCTTGATGTCGAGGGTATGAAATGTGCTGGTTGTGTCAGAGCAGTAGAAAAGCAATTAACTCAATTCCCAGGAGTCAACAATGCCTCTGTGAACTTAGCGACTGGGGTAGCAGTGGTAGACTCAAAAGAATTGACAATAGATGCCGACGCATTAGCTTCGGAATTGACAGCCGCTGGATTTCCCAGTAAGCCCCGCAAATCACCTACACAAACAGATAGCGCTCAAGCTTTAAAAGCAGCTGAAGAAAAAAAGCGTCAAGAAATGCGCTCTGCTCAAAGACAGTTGATAATTTCTGTATTGCTGCTGGTGCTTTCCGGAATCGGACACTTGAGCAATCTTGGTGGTTTAAAAATTCCAGCACTACATAATATCTGGTTACACTTTGGATTAGCAACAGTAGCGATATTCATCCCAGGTCGTGCTATTTTAGTTGATGGTTGGTTGGGTTTGCGACGCAATACACCCAATATGAACACCTTAGTAGGATTAGGAACTCTGAGTGCATATATTGCCAGTGTAGCCGCGTTACTATTTCCTCAATTGGATTGGGAATGTTTCTTCGACGAACCCGTAATGATATTGGGGTTTATCCTTTTGGGACGTACCTTAGAAAAACAAGCTAGAAATCGCGCTTCGGCTGCATTCCAAGAATTATTATCACTCAAACCGTCAATTGCTCGATTAATAGCCAAAGACAATCAAAGCAGGGAAATCATCGAAATTCCCGCAGAACAAGTCCGTATTGGTGAATGGTTACAAGTGCTTCCAGGAGACAAAATTGCCGTTGATGGTGAAATAGTCGAAGGGAAAACAGCCATTGATCAGTCCATGCTTACCGGAGAATCAGCACCAATCTCCAAACAAGTGGGAGACAAGGTAAGTGCAGGAACCATTAACCAGTCGGGAACTATTGTCATTGAGGCAACTCGTACAGGAGACGATACAACCGTAGCCAAAATTGTGAGTTTGGTAGAAACCGCACAAATGCGTAAAGCACCCGTACAAAGATTAGCCGATACGGTAGCCGGTTACTTTACCTACGGTGTTTTAAGTACTGCATTACTAACATTTCTATTTTGGTACTTTATCGGTACTAATATTTGGCACGATATCGCTGCATCAGTGCTTACCCCTTCACACTCAACCCACAGCTACATTCATACCTCAACCCCAATCCATTATTCCCCAATATTAATTAGTTTAAAATTGGCGATCGCCGTGATGGTGGTTGCTTGCCCTTGTGCTTTGGGACTTGCTACACCCACAGCAATTTTAGTCGGAACTGGTATCGGCGCGGAACAAGGTTTATTAATTAAAGGTGGCGATGTTTTGCAAAAGGTTCATCAATTAAAGACAATAGTCTTTGATAAAACTGGAACTTTAACTACTGGAAATCCCACCGTCACCGACTGTATTCCTATAGAACCTCAAACTACTGCTGATTCCTTAATTCAGTTAGCTTCCTCTGTAGAAAGCGGTAGCCAACATCCTTTAGCAAAGGCAATTTTAGATTTAGCAAAAAAACAAGAATTATCCATCCCCCCAGCGATAGATTTTCATACCGAATCGGGATTTGGCGTATCTGCTGTAGTCGAAGGCACGACTGTACTATTAGGTAGCTGGGAATGGCTGAACTTGAACGGGATTGAAATTAACGAAACCATCCAAAAGCAAATTCAAACCCTGGCTAAAGCTGGTAAAACAGTAATTGGAGTGGCAACTGGGGGTGAAATAGCTGGATTGATTGCCGTTCAAGATACCTTAAGAGCAGATGCCATTTCCACAGTAGAGCAACTTCGTTCCCAGGGATTGCGAGTCGTATTACTCAGCGGTGATACTCAAGCAGCCGCTTTAGCTACAGCCCTGCCATTAGGATTAGACCATAATGATGTGATTGCAGGTATTCCTCCCGCCAAAAAAGCAGCAGTCATTGAATCGCTACAAAATTCTCATCCTCAATCCCTTGTGGCAATGGTAGGTGATGGAATCAACGATGCACCAGCTTTATCAACGGCTGATGTTGGTATTTCCCTACATTCCGGAACCGATATAGCCATGGAAACTGCCCAAATCGTATTAATGCGAGATAAATTGCAAGATGTTGTGAAGGCGATCGCCCTGAGTCGCGCTACGTTCAACAAAATTCGTCAAAATTTATTCTGGGCATTTGCATACAATATATTAGGAATTCCTTTGGCTGCGGGTGTATTATTACCGAGCCTCGGTTTTATTCTTAATCCCGGAGGTGCAGCGGCTTTAATGGCTTTTAGTTCCGTAAGCGTAGTTACTAACTCCCTTTTGTTAAGAAGATTTGCCAATAATTCCTAAAATCCTCCTTTAGAGATATTCTTTACGAGTAAAAATATCTGTTTGGCTCATCTCAGGTTAAACTAGGTCGTTAGTATTGTGTGACGTTTCTCACATTAATCAATGGTTAAATCAGTGAAGCGCCAAGGGTATACTTTATGAGATACACTTACCGCTGTTTCAGTCGGGGTTGAATCTCCGACTCAAACCAATTACAAGGGAGCTGAGTAGGGGGGTTGCTCCCAATTGACAACTGATACTAAAAACTAAATTGAAACGTTCCTTCAAGCTGAATCAATCTTCCAGAGTAAAACATTACCGTTCTACTTTTACAATCAGAATCAAGATTGGAGATAGATAGCAGCTGTTAACCACTGAGTAATGGTTCGATAATGGCAATAAACAAACAATACCGAATCTTGATTGCTGACAGTTCAACCGATTGTAACAACGATAAATCTATGGGAATACAATCGAATGAAACTCATATCTTGATTATAGAAGACGACCAGGGACGTAAAGAGTTTATCTTAGAAAGTCCCCGTTATTCTATTGGTAGAGACCGTGATTGCGATATTCACTTAGTATCGCAGTTTGTCTCCCGTCGTCATGCAACATTAGTGAAATTACCAAAAGAAGATGACAATTGTAAGCGATATTATTACCGAATTGTAGATGGTGATAACAAAGGGAAGCCAAGTTCTAACGGTTTGATGATTAACGGACGTAGCAAAGTACCCGCTCATGACCTCAAGAATGAAGATGAAGTCGTATTCGGTCCCCAAGTGCGTGCGATTTATTATTTACTTCAACGGGATGCAACTCAAACTGGTCAAACCGATGCCAGTGAATATGATATTACGTTAATAAACCCCAGTATGACCGAAGATACTGAGGAGTGAACTACCCACATAGACAACCCGTTGGGGGCAGTCACCTAGAAGCCCACGCTGTCCCATAAGGGCAGCGTTGGGAGTATGCCAGGACGCTGGTGCAATCAGGTTGACTGGGGTTGTCCCAACAGTCCAGAATTCTGGCAGTTATCGGTGGTGAATCAAAACATCGTCAACTAGCAAAAGTCTCAACTAAATTCCAATAACGGGAATCTTCAATGACTTGCTTCATATATTCAAACACTTGTCGGCAATGATTTTCGACTTGGAGTGGTAATTCTTCATTTTTAAACACTAAATTCATCTTGGTTTCTGTTTCAGTAGCCGTACTTTTATCGATAAGTACTTCTATGGTCACAAACTTGGAAAAAGGAACGCTGCCAGGTATCTCCCGTGCCAAAATATAATCAGATGTATAGTACTGCACATCCAAATTACATTGTTGTAGAAGTTCCACAACTAGCGGTTGGAGATGATCTATGGGAAGAGAAACAATATATGAACAGGTATAGCGAGCCATAATAGCCCCAAGCCTTATATTTATAACACTCCGTCCATCCTATAATACCTAGCCCGATAAAAGCTAAACAATTATAGATTGATTAACGAATAAAACACTGATAAAAAAGGCAATATTACGAATATTCTAGTCAGGGTAAAGGATGTAGAATTTGTAACAGCAAGAATTTTTGATTTTGATTAACTCAGAATTTTCTCAGTTCTTTGGGTTACAGGTTCTTAAACCGGGTAAAATGATGTTTTGGTGCAGGTAACACAATGAAAGTCGCAATTACTGGAGCAACAGGATTTGTTGGCAGTCGTTTGGTAGAACGATTGCAAAAGCAAGATATAAAAGTACTGGTTTTAACCCGCGATCCCAACCACGCTCAAAAACTTTTCCCTTTTAATGCTTATCCCAATGTCGAAATTGCCGCTTATACACCAAATAAATCTGGTTCTTGGCAAAATCAAATCTCTAGTTGTGAAGCGATAGTAAATCTTGCAGGCTCACCGATTAGTGAAGGACGTTGGACGGGCGATCGCAAACAGTCGATTCTTAACAGTCGTAAATTAACTACCCAAAAAATTGTTGAAGCAATAGCTAATAGTATCACTAAACCAAAGGTATTAGTAAATGCCTCGGCAGTTGGTTACTACGGTACCAGTGAAAATGCCATCTTTGATGAAAATAATCGCAACGGCAACGATTTTCTGGCTCAAGTTTGTCAAGCTTGGGAAACAGAAGCCCAGAAAGTTACAGAATTCGGCGTGCGACTGGTGATTTTACGATTTGGTATTGTATTGGGCATGGGTGGTGCCCTTGGTAAAATGATTACCCCATTTAAACTGTTTGCCGGAGGTCCTATCGGCAGCGGCGAGCAGTGGTTTTCATGGATTCACATAGATGATATAGTTAATTTGATACTATACGCCTTAAATACATCGGAAATGTCTGGTGTATATAATGCCACCGCTCCTCATCCCGTCCGCATGGCAGAATTATCAACAACCATGGGAGAAGTGATGAATCGTCCTTCTTGGCTACCCGTTCCAGGTTTTGCGATCGAAGCTCTGTTAGGTGATGGTGCGGTGGTAGTATTAGAAGGTCAAAAAGTTTTACCTCAACGTACTTTGCAAAGCGGTTTTAAATACGAGTATCCCAATTTAAAGCCTGCTTTGGAAGAAATTCTCAACTAAGGGAGTAGGGAGTAGGGAGTATGTCACTGCTCGCTACTATTCCCTACTTCCAATTGGGAAATTACGAGAAATCCAACTGATTATACCGCTGAGGATCGCACCAGCCATTAAGATACCAATTGCTGGAGTAAACAGTGGTTCCCACAACTTATACCATAAATCTAAACCCAGAGGTATTCCAGTACTGCGACCGATTACCGCGACAGCAAACCAAGCAAAGCTAATTAAAACCAGAAAAACATCAGCGACTAAAATGATGTTAAGTAAATTTTTTAATTTATCTTTCATATCTTGAATTGGAAATAGGGACTAAAAAAAACTTGCTTCCACCCAATCTACAATCAGAAGTCGGGTTTGTACAATAATGGTGTTGTGTAACAAATATTTCATCTAAAAACCCGACGAATCAGTGCAAACTCTATAAAGCTAGAAATATTTGACTATATTTTTAGTAACTATTTGTGATAGATAAAAAACGAGAAAAAATCTGTGGATTAAACACCACAGATCAAATCTTAAGTTGATTTTAATTTGATTGCTCAAATAGCCAGTTTTTCATTTTCGCTAAACTTTTCCAGTCAGGCTTTCTGGTTAAACCGTCTTCAATACTACTTTTGATTTCATCGTAGAATTCCTGGTTAACCAAAATCAGCTGCGAAACGACCTCTACATGGTCTCGTAAACCTTTTTGACCTGTTTCCAACATAGCTGTAGCCAGATTAACCCTTGCTTGGGGGTCTTGAGGATTTAACTTTACAGCCTTTTGAGCTGCTTTCACCGCCAACTTTGGTTTATCTATTAGCATATAAAGCCAAGATAAACAAGTCCACGCAGCACTATTTTGAGGTGCGCGATCGCAAACTTCTTTAAAAACGGGAATCAATTCGGCTGGGTCGGTTCCAGCTTTATAACTTTCTAAACCTGTATCAAACAGGGATTCGACTGTTTGAGTCATAGTAAAACAATTATCACTGCTCTTGTCCAAAGTCCTTTGTCATTAAATAACTATTTACCAAAAAACACAAAGGACTAGGGAAAATAGATTTTAAACACCAAATGATTTACCACAACCACAAGTAGCGTTAGCGTTGGGATTAGTAAACTGAAAACCTCCACCAATCAAAGAATCACTATAATCGAGCATTAAACCATAAAGATATAATAAACTTTTGCGATCGCAAACAATTTTGAATCCATCGTAATCAAAAATTTCATCGTGGTCTGCGATTTGACTGGGGTCTTCAAAATCCATCATATAAGACATTCCAGAACAACCACCTTGACGAACTCCTACCCGTAAGCAGAGGTCTTTTCCTTGTTTTTCTTGTAATAATTTAACTTGTCTGAGTGCGGTTTGGCTCAGTTGAATTCCCCGCTGTTTAGACTCAGTTGCTTGTGTCATTTTTTGTTTCGACTCCAAAAATATGGTTTAACTATCACGGGTGGGGCTAATTATGGGAATTATGGACGGTTCCATAATTGATTTTTGTTCTTGTATTCATTTTAGCGATATTGATCGAGGAAATGAAAGTTTTAATTTTAATTAAAAACCTTTTAAACTACGACATTAGATTCATTTCCATGGTTGTAGTAGGGAAATCAAGATAGAGCATAAGTGCATCTAATTGCAGCATAGCGAATATTTTTATCCTAAAATTGAAAAACTCGTCGTTCCATTGATCAAAAATTTATTTACTCCCGTTCCCAGTGATCAAGGCAAGGTGTTCAAGCTTTTTAATAAAGGAAAAAGGATAATCAGAAATAACAATCCAATCGTCCTTCTCCTCAAAAATAAAATTTGTACGGAATGCTAAAAAAAATCAACTTACTTTATGACAAGTTTTAGTCGCTCTACCATCCGTCGTTTACAGAAAATACCCCAAACTCATTCTGTATGGGAAGGCGATCGTCGTCCATTTTCATCATCGGTGAGAGGGGAAGACTCATCAGAAGCAAACGAATGCATTATTTGGGTTGACGCTCAAGAGGGAATTGTCAGGGGGATGGACGTTGTAAATTCCCAAGCTGGTCCGGAAGCGATTGTTCGTACTTTAATGAGAGCCATAGAAAGTCCTCATAGTCCAGCCAAACCAACACGACCTCAGCGAATTGTAGTCCAAGATAGAGAAATTCAATTTTATTTACGGGGGGTACTGCAAGATATAGATATTGTCATCGACCGGGTAGCAGAATTACCGTTAATTGATGAACTATTTCGTGGTTTTTCCGAAGTTATTGATAATCAAATCCCAGATTTACCTCCAGAATATGCGGACTTACTTATAAATAAAGCTTTTGCAATTTGGAAATTAGCACCTTGGGAATTTTTAGAAGAACAGCAAATTTTATCAATAGAAATTAATCAATGGGATATCGGTACTCTCCACGCTTCAGTCATGGGAATGTTGGGTATGGAGTACGGAGTTTTACTTTATCGCTCAGAAGAATCTCTGAAATATTTTCGTGCCACTGTATTAAAAGAAGATTGTTCACAAGAATATTTAGAAGAAGCCTTTCTCAAACAAGATTGTTTGTTTCTCACATTTGAACACGCTTCACAAACCGATGAAAGGGAAGATATATTTATGGATTTAGCAGATTTTCCCTTATCGGAAATTAATCCCACTTTTGGTAACATTCATCCTTTAGAAGGAGTCCGGTCTATTTTATATGAAGAAGAAGCCAAAGTTGCTTTAGTTGCTTTAGAAGCTTTATATCGTTTTATTCGCGACGAGCGTAGTAGTTTAAGCAGTGGTTTGTTTCCGTTGTTGAGCCATCGCTATCGTATCTCTTTACCATCCTATGCCGAATCGACTAAATCAATATCAGTTACTGTTGCGACTCAAACACAGTTAACAAATGAATTGGAAGAAATGTCAAATTTCGATGATGACGAAGAAACTATACTACCGAATGCACCTGGCTTTAGGTCACTACGAGATGATTTAATTCCCCAAAATTCCTTTCTGAGTTTGGGTGTAATTTCCTGGGAAATGTTGGCATATTTACAGAATGCTTCTAAATATTATCAAGTTGGTGAAGTTACACAAGTTGGCGATGGCTTACCAGTGATTGTAATTCAAACATCCCGCCCCAAGGCAAAAACTGTAATTGAATCGCTGGAAAAACATGGTGGATTGAAGGCAATTTGCTTTAATCCTGGTGCAGATCCTTTTAGTGATAGACATTATGACCTTGGCTTATTGCAAACTCAAAATCAGGACTTATTCCTTTTCGGTGAATTTGAAGATGATGATCCATCCCATATCGAAGCCAGACGAAACTGGAATCAGCGCTGTAAAAATACTCAAGGATATTGCGGTTTGATTATTGCCAAAGGATTAACCGGAGCTTCTCGCGGTAATCCTCAACTATCAGATATGATGGCTTTATTTGAAGCGCGTTATTTATCACCCAAAGAATTAGGCATTGGTACTTTGAAATTAATGCCTCAATTATAATTCGGTATCTTGAATTAAATATTTCCTAAAAATCGTTCGTTTACGGTTATATAACTGAGCAGTAAATATAGCAATCCTATTTGTATGTATCTAAATCACGGTGTTCAACTCCCCGATTTCTTAAAGAAGTCGGGGGTTTAAATTCTCATAGATGATTTAGGATTGCTATATATCTCAACTTCCGATATTCTCACAATGCTTAATTGGTGAGTGACAATATAAATAAAATTTGTAACCCACATTCCGTAATTACTAATTATTTATCTGTGAAATTATTAATTCACAATTTATTTTTTAATCATCTATAGTTAACTCTGAAAACTCAGTAAATTTTGTCCTCTGTGTTATCTATATCAACTAGTAATTTTAATTAGGCTCGATTCCTAAAAATAATTTATTCTTCTAAAAATGAATCTTTTTTATAAAGATTTTACATGAATCATGTAATTTTTTCATAAAGTGAAAAAACAATTTTTTATTGGTTTTTAATAAAGATTAAATAAAGCATAAATGATTTCCAAAAAATAGATATACAATCGATAAATTAGTAGATTGAATATTTTATAGAAAATATATTGATGAAAAATTTATCTATATGTACAAGACTTTACTGAATAATTCATATTCATATAAAAACCCAGTAAATCCCGGCATTATTGAATCTTTAAAATTGCAATTGACCATTTGTATAAGCTGTTGCAACAAGCTGATACCGCAGCAGTTAAACTTGATTGCCATTCTCTAGGTTTGATGTCCGTGCAGCATCTATTCCCAATCACGGTATATGTGTTTTGTTGAAGTATTTGGTAACAGTAATTGTGATATGTAATTAAAACCTTCTGATGAAGAAAGAAAAAACTGTAAATCGTTATTAGCTTAACAGTAAATCTCTCAACTAAATTTATAGAATTTATTTCTATCCTACTATACATGGAAATTTTGTTGAGTTGATTTTAAGAGCCGCAAAAAATGTACCATACTCACCTTCACCAAACTAATTCATAAATGATGATATCGATATCTCGCAGCCTTGATGAATTTGACGAGTAAACTCAACTTTACTCTCTGTATTAATACTAATCCTTGTTTAGTTTTGGCAACTCTGATACGATTGTCGCTCTCATTATTTATTTTTTGACTTTTTCAATGATGTCAATATACAGCAGATAACATCACAAAATGACCAATAAGAAATGGGCTGTAAAACGTATTACAGTAAATCTGGCAGCACAAGAAGCGGAAAAACTGGAAAAATATTGCCAGCAAACTGGTAGGCCAGCGACAGATGTGATTCGAGAATTAATTCGAGGATTATCCATCTTGGAAGAAAACAAAGATGTTGCGGGGTGAAGAGAGAACTAAAATCAGAAAATTTCTTGATCCGGCAAATTTGCTCTAGGACGATAACTAGTTAACTTTTCTTGCACCCGGACTAGTTTCTAAGTCGAGAGTAAAGTAATCGCAAATTCCGATACCAATTCAGTTACAATCTGTAAAGATACTGAATTATAAAAAACGGAATGCGAGTTGCAATCGTAGGAGCGGGACTAGCTGGTTTATCATGTGCTGTCGATTTAGCCGATGCCGGTTGTGAAATCCAGATTTTTGAGTCTCGCCCATTTGTTGGTGGGAAAGTCGGTAGTTGGATTGATAACGATGGTAATCACGTGGAAATGGGATTACACGTATTTTTTGGGTGCTACTATCAGTTATTTGATTTGATGAAAAAGGTGGGTGCATTTGAAAACTTACGTTCAAAAGAACATAGTCATCAGTTTATAAATCGAGGAGGGCGAATTGGTGCTTTAGATTTTCGCTTCCTGACTGGTGCGCCCTTCAATGGATTGAAAGCTTTTTTTACTACTTCTCAACTGTCGTTACAGGATAAGATTCAAAATTCTTTAGCCCTGGGAACAAGTCCAGTAGTGCGAGGTTTAATTGACTTTGATGGTGCGATGAAAACCATCCGCGACTTAGATAAAATTAGCTTTGCAGACTGGTTTCGTAGTCACGGTGGTAACAACGGCAGCATCGAACGGATGTGGAACCCCATCGCTTACGCTTTGGGGTTCATCGATTGTGAAAATATGTCCGCCCGCTGTATGTTGACAATATTCCAGCTATTTGCGACTAGAACCGAAGCTTCAAAACTACGGATGCTTGAAGGTTCTCCCCAAGAATACCTGCACAAACCAATTTTGGATTACTTAGAAGCTAGGGGAGCGAAAATTTATACTCGTCGTCAAGTCCGAGAAATTAAATTTAGCGAAGTTGAAAGTCAAACGCGGGTAGATGGATTAGTCGTTGCCAACGGTGATACCCAAGAACACATAACTGCCGATGCTTATATTGCAGCTTGTGATTTACCTGGAATTACTCGTCTACTACCTTCAGAGTGGCGTAAATGGTCTGAGTTCGACAATATTTACAAGTTGGATGCGGTACCTGTAGCAACCGTACAATTACGCTTTGATGGTTGGGTGACAGAAATGCAAAATGCCGAGAAGCGTTGTTCATTGCAGCAAGCTGCGGGTATAGATAATTTACTGTATACCCCCGATGCCGACTTTTCTTGCTTTGCCGATTTAGCTTTAACAAGTCCTGCTGATTATTATCGCCAAGGTAGCGGTTCTTTAATGCAACTGGTACTGACTCCAGGAGACCCTTTTATTAAAAAGAGTAATGAAGAAATAGCCAAACACGTCTTAGCCCAAGTACATGAATTATTTCCTTCCTCGCGAGAATTAAACATGACCTGGTATAGTGTCGTTAAACTTGCTCAGTCTTTATATCGGGAAGCACCCGGAATGGATGTTTATCGTCCCCAGCAGAAAACACCCTTAGAAAATTTCTTCCTCGCGGGTAGTTACACTCAGCAAGATTATATCGATAGTATGGAAGGAGCGACAATTTCGGGAAGACGTGCTGCCAAGGTTGTTTTGGAAACTGTGAAAAAATAGGACAAGAATAAATAATGGCTAACTGGTTGGAGCATACTGTACAAGTAGAGGTAGACGCTCCTATAGAAGTAGTATGGGGTATGTGGTCGGATTTAGAGCAGATGCCTCGCTGGATGAAATGGATTGATTCGGTGAAAGTTCTCGAAGACAATCCAGAATTATCCCTGTGGAAATTAAATGCTGGTGGATTTCAATTTACTTGGCGATCGCGCATTCTCAAATTAGTTCCTCATCAAATAATTCAATGGGAATCAGTTGATGGTTTACCCAATCAAGGAGCAGTCAGGTTTTACGACCGCCAAAATAGTAGTATTGTCAAACTTACCGTTGGTTATGGAATACCCGGCATCATTGGCAAAATTATGGATAACTTATTTTTAGGACGAGTTGTAGAATCAACTTTACAAGAAAATTTAGAAAGGTTTAAAGAATACGCTCACAATTATGTTAATTCTCAGCAATGATTAAAGGTTAAAGTGTAAAACTGTTGCCTATTCCCTATTGCCTGTTCCCTGTTCCCTAACTAATAAAATGACAGCATAAGCACAAATACCTTTTTCTTCACCAACGGGACCTAATTTTTCATTGGTGGTAGCTTTGACACCAACAGCGCTCGGTTCTATTTGTAAAACACCGGCTAATTTATCGCGGATTTTTTCAATATGGGGTTTTAACTTGGGACGTTCTGCTACTATCACAGAATCAATATTACCTACTCGCCAACCTTGTTCTTGAATTAAATTATTAACTTGATCTAAAAGCATTAAACTATCAGCACCAGCCCATTGGGCATCACTAGGGGGAAAATAATGTCCAATATCTCCCAAAGAAAGCGCTCCTAACATTGCGTCCATAATGGCATGAGTCAGGACATCAGCATCACTATGTCCCAACAAGCCTAAAAAATGAGGAATTTCCACACCGCCCAAAATCAGCCGACGTTCCGTAGTTAAGCGATGGATATCGTAGCCATTTCCAATCCGAATGTTCATACAATTTTAGATTTTAGATTTTAGGTTTTCTCCCCATCCCCTTGTCCCGAAAGTCCCTTTCTTCTGTTTTCCTCCTCCCAAGCTTGATATAAATCGGGACGACGTTTGCGGGTTCTTTCGACTTGTTGTTCGTAACGCCATTGTGCAATTGCTGCATGGTTACCGGATAATAATACATCGGGGACATAGCGATCGCGAAATATTGCGGGACGGGTATATTGGGGATAATCTAATAAACCTTGTTCAAAGCTTTCTAATCTTAAAGATTCTGTCTTACCTACAGTTCCGGGGAGTAGGCGGATAACACCATTAATTAAAGCCATAGAAGGTATTTCCCCCCCGGTAAGAATAAAGTCTCCCAAAGAAACTTCGCGGGTGACTAAATCCAATACTCGCTCGTCAACTCCTTCATAATGACCGCAAATTACAATTAATTGGTCGTAATTGGTTGCCAATTCTCTTAATAAAGGCTGATTAATAGTTTGTCCTTGGGGACTCATCATAATTACTTCTCTTCGGTTCATGACTGGAAGAGATTCCACAGCAGAGAATATAGGTTCGGGCTTCATCAACATTCCCACTCCTCCACCGTAAGGTTCATCATCGACTTTGCGGTGTTTGTCCGTGGTAAAGTCTCGGGGATTGACAAAATGCACAGAGGCAATCTGTTTTGCTAAAGCTTTACCAATAAGTCCGGAACTGAGAACCGAGGTAAAACAATCGGGAAATAGCGTAACTATATCAAAACGCACAGTATTTCGTATTGAAGGACACTAATCTTAAATTGAACTCCAGCTTCTAGATGCAGAAGCTGAGGTAGACTTTGATTACATACAGACTATTTAGGATATATAAAAGTACGTCCCGATCAAAAATTTTCTGTAAAAACGAAAGTTTTTCTAATTACTTAATTTATGTTTAAATATTGTCACATCTAACTTTAAATTAAAATTCTAACCTGCGTTAACAAGGAAGTCGGAAATTTTATCCTGTATTGGGAAAAAGCACTTTATATTGGTGCTTGATGCCAAACACACCGCTGACGCGGGTGGGGGAAAATGAAAAAAGAACAGGTGAAATATACATTAACCTGGCGAATAGAAGATGACAAGAGACCGGATATGTCAAGGCTTAAAGTAAAAAGCAGGAGTTGCACAACTTGATTGAAAGCGGGAGCAACTTTTGCAATCAGCCCTCAACGGTAGGACAATAAAACATATTTAAAATGTCCCGTTCATTATCATACTTCCGCGAACTGTCCGCGAAGTAAAATTCACCTTCCGGTTGTTGACAGGAGAAAAACAATGCGGCAACTAAAAGCTAAATGGCTGGAAATGACCACACCCCAAGCAACTAAAACCGCCGTTCTGGTTATTGGAGGCGCAGAAGACAAAGTTCATGGACGAGAGATTCTGCGGACTTTTTTAGACCGTGCTGGTGCAAAAGATGCCTATATTACTATTATTCCCTCTGCCTCTCGGGAACCGAGTATTATTGGCGCTCGCTACGTAAATATTTTTGAAGATATGGGAGTAAAAAAAGTTGAAATTTTAGATATTCGAGAGCGTGACCATTGTCACGACCGTTATTACAAGGAATCCCTTGAACAATGTACCGGAGTTTTTTTGACTGGAGGAGACCAATTACGTCTTTGTGGTGTGTTGGCTGATACGCCAGTTATGGATATTATCCGAGGGCGAGTCAAAACGGGAGAATTAACCTTGGCGGGTACCAGTGCTGGTGCAGCAGTCATGGGACATCATATGATTGCTGGAGGCGGTAGTGGTGAGACTCCCAACCGTTCCTTAGTAGATATGGCAACAGGCTTAGGATTTATTCCAGAATTGATTGTTGACCAGCATTTTCATAACCGCAATCGCATAGTACGCTTAATGAGTGCCATTGCTTCTCATCCCGACCGTTTGGGAATTGGCATTGATGAAGATACTTGTGCCATGTTTGAAAAAGACGGTTGGCTCGAAGTTATGGGCAAAGGAGCGGTGACAATTATCGATTCAAGCGAACTGACTCATACTAACGAACCTCGTGTGGGAGCAACAGAACCTCTGAGCCTCCATAATTTACGAGTACATATTCTTAGTCATGGCGATCGCTACCATCTTTACGGGCGTACAGTGTTGCCATCGGTGGGGCGAATATCCAGCTGACGGGAATAGGTATGTGTGGTTACACTGGGTTGACCGCGATTTTTTTGGTTGCAGCAAAAAAATCATAGTAATGATGACGTTTTAATAAAAAACTGTTATCCACGAACAGTTATGCGGTCAATTCCAGTAAGAAACTAGAATTTTGGTTCCGAATCTCCATCTACCTTTAATCATGAGAATCCTCAAGATACAGACTTTACGCGGTCCAAATTACTGGAGCATTCGACGACACAAGTTAATCGTCATGCGTCTCGATTTAGAAAACCTTGCCGAGACACCCTCAAATGAAATCCCCGGTTTTTACGAAGGATTAGTAGAGGCATTACCTTCTTTAGAAGGTCATTACTGTTCTCCGGGTTGTCGTGGTGGTTTTTTGATGCGCGTGCGAGAAGGCACTATGATGGGTCACATTGCCGAACACATAGCGCTAGAACTTCAGGAATTAGCCGGAATGCACGTGGGTTTTGGTCGCACCCGCGAAACCTCAACTCCGGGAATTTATCAAGTAGTTTTCGAGTATTTAAATGAAGAAGCCGGACGTTACGCGGCAAGGGCTGCGGTACGGCTGTGTCAAAGTATCGTTGATCGAGGTCGCTATCCCAAGGCTGAGTTAGAGCAAGATTTACAAGATATCACGGAGTACTGGCGCGATGCTTCTTTGGGTCCTTCTACAGAATCAATTGTTGATGAAGCTACCAGAAGAGGTATCCCCTGGATGCCTTTGGGTTCGAGATATTTGATTCAACTCGGTTATGGGGTGCAGCAAAAACGCATTCAAGCGACGATGACGGCTAATACCGGCATTTTAGGAGTAGAACTTGCTTGTGATAAGGAAGCTACTAAAAACATTCTGTCCGCTTCTGGTGTCCCAGTACCCAAGGGTATGACCATTAATTTCTTTGATGAATTGGAAGACGCAATTAACTATATTGGCGGCTATCCCATCGTCATTAAGCCCCTTGATGGCAACCACGGACGCGGTATTACTATCGATATCAGAAATTGGCAAGAAGCTGAAGCCGCTTATGATGTTGCCAGGGCAGTTTCTCGGTCGGTAATTGTTGAGAAATATTACGTCGGACGCGACCATCGTGTACTAGTCGTGGACGGTAAAGTTGTTGCAGTCGCCGAACGTGTACCGGCTCATGTAGTAGGTAACGGTAAATCAACTATCGCCGAACTGGTTGAAGAAACCAACAATGACCCAAATCGCGGCGATGGTCACGATAATGTTCTGACTCGGATTGTATTAGACCGTAATAGTTATGCCTTAATGGAAAGACAAGGGTATACCCTTGATAGTGTTTTAAATAAAGATGAAATTTGTTATTTGCGAGCAACGGCGAATTTATCTACAGGTGGTATCGCCGTAGACCGTACCGATGAAATTCATCCAGAAAATGCTTGGTTGGCGGCTCGGATAGTAAAAATCATCGGATTGGATATTGCCGGAATTGACATTGTGACTACCGATATTAGTCGTCCGTTAAGGGAAGTTGATGCGGTAGTTGTTGAGGTGAATGCAGCACCGGGATTCCGGATGCACGTTGCTCCTAGTAAAGGGATTCCGCGCAATGTTGCGGCTGCTGTAATCGATATGTTATTCCCCAACGATAAAACTCATCGTGTACCCGTCCTTAGTATTACTGGTACTAACGGTAAAACAACTACTACTAGATTACTTGCCCATATTTTTAAACAAACGGGTAAAGTCATTGGATATACAACCACGGATGGGACATATATCGGAGAATATTTAGTAGAAGCTGGAGATAACACCGGACCTCAAAGCGCTCAATTAATATTACAAGACCCGACAGTAGAAGTTGCCGTGTTGGAAACAGCACGGGGAGGTATCCTGCGTTCGGGATTAGCTTTTGAAGCGACTAATGTAGGTGTGGTATTGAATGTCGCTGCTGACCATTTGGGATTAGGCGATATTGATACCATTGAACAGTTATCACATTTGAAAAGTGTGGTTGCTGAAGCAGTTTATCCCGACGGTTATGCAGTTTTAAACGCAGATGATCAACGAGTCGCCGCAATGGCGCAAAGAACAAAAGCAAATATTGCTTACTTCACCATGAATCCGGACTCGGAGTTAGTGCGAAACCACATTGAAAAAGGTGGAGTGGCAGCAATCTATGAAAATGGCTTTTTGTCAATATTCAAAGGAGATTGGACTCATCCTATAGAAAAAGTTGATCATATCCCTTTGACTATGGGCGGACGTGCGCCGTTTATGATTGCTAACGCTTTAGCAGCATCTTTAGCTGCTTTCGTACAAAACGTTTCTATTGAAGAAATTCGAGCTGGTTTAAATACTTTCCGTGCTTCGGTGAATCAAACGCCCGGACGGATGAATTTATTTAACTTGGGTAAACATCACGCTTTAATCGATTACGCTCACAACCCTGCTTCTTATGAAGCATTGGGTGGATTTGTGCGTAACTGGACATCCGGACAGCGTATCGGTGTAGTTGGTGGACCGGGCGATCGCCGTGACGAAGATTTTGTGATGTTGGGTAAACTAGCATCTTCAATTTTCGAGTGCATCATTGTTAAAGAAGATGACGACACCAGAGGAAGAAAACGAGGTTCTGCTGCGGATTTAATTACTCAAGGTATTAGGGAAGCAAATCCCAATTGTCTGCATGAGATAATTTTGGATGAAAGTGAAGCGATTAATAAAGCTTTAGATTTAGCAACTGATGATAGTTTAGTGGTGATTTTACCAGAAAGCGTTAGTCGAGCAATTAAATTAATTAAAGCTAGGGGTGTAATAGAAGAAGAAAATCCCATAAAGTACGATAGCGCGACTCCTAAAGATAAACAAGTAGAAGAAGTCTCTTCGGTGTTAAATTCTTTGTGAAAAGTTAGCAATGATGAGTAAAGAGTTTTAGATTGCATCTAACTCACGTTAATTTATTACTTTTTACCCATCATCCTTTATTTATGCATGATCCACGTCTTCTTTATTAGTTTCATCGTCATTATCTTTAATTTCTTCCTTAAAACCCCGGAGAGTTTTTCCCAAAGCGCTTCCTAGTTCCGGGATTCTTTTTGGTCCAAAAATCAAAATCGCTACAACCACAATTACAGCCAGTTCCGGAAAACCCAATCCAAACATAATGTCTCTTTAAATAAAAAATCTTTTATATATAGTTTATACAAGAAGTCAAGAAAAAATATTTATATAATTACTACTCAGTTATATAGCTGCTTTCTACCCCCTACCCCAACAAAATGTTTAATTAGGGCTTGCTGTTCGCGTAGCGCAGCGCTAGCTGTAAAAGTATAAGAGTGCTAATAGGCTTGAACGAGCATCAATTACAAATCCAAGGTGTGATAAGGCTTATACCCCAGATATCTTGCACTTTTTCATATAATTTTCAAATTTTTAGAAACAGTAGAGCGGAATGGTACAATGAACTACCAGCCCTTACTTTGTTGAAGGACTGGTTTCTACATCCAGTCCTGTAAGGTTTGATTTTTGACGTTTCAACGAACCGCGTTGCTTCATGTTTCCCGCAGTTTTACGAGTACGTGAAGTAGAGCTACAATCCTCTACGTCTACGAGGCTAGTTCCTAACCCCGGTAGATTCTCTAAATGCCAAAGTAACATTACTTCTGCGGATGCAATATCTCGTTGTTGTGTATATCCGCAGTTGTTACAAACGTGAATTCTCTGTTCTAAACTTTTCTTCTCTTGATATCCACATTTTGGACAAGTTTGAGATGGTTTTACCTTACGAGTAGGAACTTCTACAAATAGACCACCAATATCAGCTAGCTTTGCTTTTAGGGCATCTTTTATCATACCCATGCCAACATCAAGAATTGATTTATTTAGTCCAGCAATAGGTTTTCTCCGTTTACCTTTTTTGGCTTTGGCACTGATCTTTTTAACTTCTAGTTTTTCTGAAACTACCGTGCTGTTACCGCTAATTATCCGTGTAGTTTCTTGATGCACAAAATTCTGACGTTGATTAGCAACTTTACGATACAATTTGCTAATCAACTTTTGAATTTTCTTCCATCTTCTAGAAGCTTTAATTTTTTTCTTTTTATTTGGTGCGCGTTTTCTACGTTTTGATTTTCCTAATTTTTTATTTTTTTGTTCAGCTTTCCTAAAAAATCTGGGTGCCTGAATCAATCCATTCTCTTCACCATTAGTCCAAGCAATAGCATCATTACAACCCAAATCAATTGCAATGGTTCCATTTTCTGAAGGACGACTATTTTTAAGCAAAATATCATCAACTTCTAACACGATGGAAGCATACCATTTATCATTACGATAAACAATATCTAAACTTTTAGGATGACCCCAAATTCTAGCTTTACCACGCATTTGAATTTGACCAATTTTTGATAATTCTAAGTAACCGTTATCACCAGTACTATGAACTTTCCAACCTGTAAAAGATGGATAAGTCCATCCTGAATAACGCCTAATTGACTTAAATTTCGGGTACCCTCCAAGACCTTGAAAAAAACGTTGAAAAGCAAAATCAACACGTTTCAAAGTTGATTGTAATGCTTGAGAATTTATTTTTTTATATTCTGTCCAAACTTCTTTAAAATCTGGCAAACAATTCTGTTGGTCAAAATAAGATATAGATTGACCAAATTTCTTATAAGAAGTAATTCGGTTAGATACTGCGGCGTTATAGATGTCTTTATGCAACTTACGGTGATAATGCAATTCTGCATTTACCGATATTTTTGGGTATAACCTAAAAGTTGCTCTCCGTAACGCCATCAGTAATCACCACCTTGTTTTTTTTCTTTAACTATTGTTATTTTAAATTCTGACTCTCAGAAGTCAATAGTAAAATGGAAGAAAGTTATCATCGAAACTGGCAACAAGCTAACGCTGATAAAGTTAGAGCTTACACAGCAAAATACTTGGAGAAAAAAAATAAAAGTCAGTGTGACACTAAAACCCGAAACAGCGCTCAAAATAGACAAAATAAAACCACCAGATAAAACCACCATTCGGTTGGATAAGAGAGTTTATCGAAAATTATGTTGATAGCTTGGAATAAAATATGGTTGCCAAAAATTCAACTGTCCTCAAAATTCTTTTACTTGAAGTAAAAAACATTTTAAGGACGTTTCTTTTTTGGCTCGCTTACATCCCGCCCGCTGTAGAGCCGTGGGGAATTACGCGATATTAGTTAAAATCCCATGAAGTTAGTATTTACCAGCGTTTCATAGTAATTACTCCCTTCTTACCAAACATAATTTCTGGCGTTGCACAATCCGGGTATGAATTTAGATTTTGAGACGTTACACTGTAACGTCTTCTAAACAACCTAAAGTTTTTTTCATTTTTGTTGGGGAGGGAAGTCCCCCATGACCCGCTCTACACAGTTTTCGGTTATCCATAAAATTTGATATGACCTTGCACTCACGTTCCGCCAACATACTTATGAAGGGGCAATGCCTAATCTCTTTTCCTCTTGCTAAGAGTTCCCTGTCCCCTCGATTCGGTAATCGGATGGCGTAATTAGTTCCACAATCCCTCTAAACGGTAAATTCGATTATTGCTAATTTATTAACGGCGAGTGCCACCTAAAGATGTACTATGGAATATTGGTGCATTGCGGCTACTCATGTAAATTTAAATCTAAAATTCTATTGTCTATGTCTTTGTCTCGGATTTTAAGTGGAATTATTGCGATCGCTTTAGCTTTAGGTGCCACTATGCTGGGAGGATGGTATTTTACATTTTTATATGTAATCATCATTTTTTTAGGGCAACGAGAATATTTTAATCTGGTACGAGCCAAAGGCATAGCTCCAGCAGCTAAGACTACAATGGTTGTCAGTCAAGTCTTGTTAGTAATTTGTACCATTGATAGCAATTTAGCTGATGCTGTAATGCCTGTAGCTGGTACATTTATTTGCTTTTACCTGTTGTTTCAGCCGAAAATGGCATCAATTGCCGATATTTCCGCTTCAATTCTCGGCTTGTTCTACACAGGATATCTACCTAGCTACTGGGTACGTTTACGAGCTATTGATACGATGAATTTCAGCAATTTACCTTTGGGAGGTTATTTTCCACCTTCCTTATGGACATTTGTAGGTAGAGAAAATTTTTCCACTTTCCCGTTAGGATTGCGTGCAACATTACTGACATTTATGTGCATCTGGGCTGCTGATATCGGCGCTTATTTCGTTGGTAAATATTTTGGTAAAACACCTTTATCGGGTATTAGTCCCAAAAAAACCGTAGAGGGAGCAATTTTTGGAATTACGGCAAGCATTGTAGTCGGGATTTTGTTTGGTTACTACATTAATTTACCGCAATTTTATCTCACGGGTGCCGCACTCGGTTCGTTAATTGGTATTGCCAGTCTTTTAGGTGATTTGACCGAATCGATGCTCAAACGTGATGCAGGAGTTAAAGATTCAGGAGACTTAATTCCCGGTCATGGAGGAATTCTAGACCGTACTGACAGCTATATTTTTACCGCTCCATTAGTTTATTACTTTATCACTCTACTATTACCTCTGCTTAGTTGACTTTCTTAAAAATCTACTGTCAACATTATGGATTTACATTTATTGTTCCCCGACAAATAATTTTACCGGGGATTATCTCTAGGTGTTGAATCGACACATCAGACCCCAAATCAATATACTCACCTTCATCACTTTCAAACAGGGTTTTTGTATTGCTTGTAACAGAAATCGGTGCAATCCTTAACTCCTGGGGACTGAGTAATTTTAATCCCATACAAATATCTAACGGCTGGGGATTATATTCTTGATCTATGATGGTAAAGATTACAATTGACCCATCTTTAATTGTGATTTTTTCCCAACTAATTGACTTGGAATTTGCACTGTATTCTGGTAAAAATTTAACCAGAACATCATTTAAAGCAGTTGAGAGTAATCTACTAGACAAAGAAGCAGATAAATCAACTTCCTCTTGATTGAATTCGGCAAATACTGGTATTTTTTCTAACAATCTTAACTGTTGTCCTTTGAGAACAGAACTGATATTAATACAAATATTTTTGGCGACTAAATTTACGAATGACAAATGAAGACCTTGATACACTGCCTTTTGTGCAACAATAGATACAGTTGGTATACTCCCAGAAATAATTTGGCGATCGCCACCAACAATTTCGACTTGAAGTTGCTCAACATGACTTACTTGTGTTCTTAACCACAATTTGACTGCTGCGGTCAGGAAATTTGTAATTAATCTAAACTGATTTTTTTTCAGCATTTGATAGCTAGAAAGAGAATGGGGTTAATTGAAAAACCGATAAGTAGATAAATAATTATTAACTGTATCAAAACAGCTTTTCAATTACAAAACATAAATACTATATTCTTATTTAGATATGAACTGATGGGATATCAGTAAATATACATGGAGGCTCGGCTACAAAAAGTTATTTCACAATGGGGTATTGCCTCACGTCGTCAAGCGGAAGAAATGATTAAACTTGAACGAGTGAGGGTCAATGGTGTATTGGCACACTTGGGGCAAAAGGTAAACCCAGACACAGATAATATTACTGTCGATGGAAAAACGATTTCTGCTTCAAAGCGTCCTGTATTGATTTATTTATTAATGAATAAACCGCGTGGGGTAGTTTCGACTTGTTACGATCCTCAAGCTAGACAAACGGTATTAGATTTACTCCCAGAGCAACTGCACTCAGGTACAGGTATTCACCCAGTTGGTCGTCTAGATGCGGACTCTACGGGAGCATTAATATTAACAAATGATGGAGACTTAACATTTCGGCTGACTCATCCACGTCATAATATTCCTAAAACTTATCGCGTTTTGGTTAAAGGACATCCACCTCAACAAACTTTGCAAATGTGGCGGGAGGGTATTTTTTTAGACAACCGGAAAACGCGAGCGGCTGAAGTAAAGTTAATTGAAAGATTAGTAGAAAAAAGCTGTTTAGAAATCATTCTTAAGGAGGGAAGAAACCGCCAAATTCGGCGTGTAGCCCAAAAATTGGGATATCCGGTAATTCAACTACATCGAACTGCTATCGGTTCGATACCGCTGCAATTACCTAAAAAAGAATACTTGTCAGAAGGTAGTTTTCGCTACTTAACAGCAAAAGAAGTTCTCTATTTGAAAAAGCAGTTACAGGAAATCCCCGATTAATGATTCAGATGGCTCAAGGAGTTCAAAAAAAGATGAAGTGGTTTAAAAAGAAAGAAAAAGAAAAAGAAAATCCTACAGTTTCATTAGAAGAGCAAAGAGCAGAAAAGCTGGCGAAAATGGGCGCACAGCTTAAGGCTACACGGGAAAAAAATGGCTTCTCATTGGAGGAAGTGGTAATGCATACCAGAATTCCTCGACGGCTAGTAAAAGGTATAGAGGAAGCTAATTTTGAGGATTTACCAGAACCAATTTATATTAAAGGTTTGGTTCGTCAATATGCTGATGCATTGGGTTACAACGGAGTAGAATTTGCTAGTACATTCCCTATTGGTACTAACAAAGTTAGCCTCAAACCGATTTGGAAAAATTCCTCAATAGCTCAATTGCGTCCAATTCATCTTTATTTGTTGTACGTCTTATTAATTTTAGGTGCTGTCACCGGCTTATCTAATTGGTTGAGTGATGCTACAAATATTGCAACCGATAATCAATCGCAACAGAAGCCAGATATTTCAGCTAACAATTCCAAACCGAATCCAGTCAAACCCGAATCCCTAACTCAAATAAATACCGTTACCAAAGATCAAAAAGAAGTTCAAGTGGGAGTTACTTTAAAAGAATCCTCTTGGATTCAGGTAATCGCTGACGGTAAAACAACTTTCCAAGGTACCTTAGAACAAGGAAGTAAACGTACTTGGAAAGCTCAAAAAGAACTTACCGTCAAAGCCGATAATGCAGGAGGAGTTTTAGTCAGTGTCAACCAGCAACAAGCCAAACAAATGGGTAAGTCTGGAGAAGTTGAACAACTCCGAGTTGCACTGAATTAACTTAGGGGTGAGGAGTTGATAGTGGTTAGTTGACAGTTGATAGTGGTTGGTGGTTGGTTGATGGTGGTTAGTTGATAATTATTATTTATTTCCCCCCATCCCCTTGTCTCCCCATCACCCCATCACCCCATCCCCTTATTCTCAACTCATTGGCGATCGCCCAAAAAATTCGACAAAGTGTTTCATCCGTTGGGATAATTGGGAATTCATCGCTTCATGTCGATAACGCCATTCCCAGTTACCTTCTCCTTTACTAGGAATATTCATTCTGGCATTGGAACCTAATCCCAAAATATCCTGTAAGGGGAAAATAGCCACATTCGCAACAGAACCCAAGGCTAAACGAATCATATCCCAATGTACACCGTCGGGACTGATACAACCTAAATAGAAAGATAAATTGCGTTTTTCATCGTCGTTTGCATTTTCGTACCAACCGACGGTAGTATCGTTATCGTGAGTACCCGTGTAAACAACGCAATTATTCTCTTGTATATTGAAAGGTAAATAAGGATTGCTAGCATCTCCACCAAAAGCAAACTGTAAAACCTTCATACCGGGGAATTCAAATTTCTCTCGCAAGGCTTCCACTTCTGGGGTAATAGTTCCCAAATCTTCTGCTAATACTGGTAAAATACCAAGTTGCTTTTTAATAGCTTCAAATAACTTATCTCCAGGCGCTTTAATCCACTCACCATTTACTGCTGTTTCTTCACCTAAAGGTACAGCCCAATAAGCTTCAAATCCACGGAAATGGTCGATACGAATAATATCAACATAATCGAGCATTGCTTCAAAACGTTGTACCCACCACTGAAATTTTTGCTTTTCTAATTGTTTCCAATCGTAAACTGGATTACCCCACAATTGACCAGTCGCGCTAAAGTAATCTGGTGGTACACCTGCCATTAAAGCCGCTTCTCCAGTTTCTTTATCCAAACAAAAAATATCTGGATTTCCCCAAACATCGGCGCTGTCATGAGCGACATAAATCGGAATATCCCCAATAATTTTCACACCGCATTCATTGGCATATTCTCTCAATTCCGACCATTGATTATAAAATTCAAATTGAAGAAATTTGTGGTAAAAAACTCGGTCTTCTAATTCTTGCTTAGCTTTTTCTATGGCTTTCGGTTTACGCTTGGCAATATCTTCTTCCCAACTATTCCAGCTTGCGCCCTCACTACTATCTTTAAGCGCCATAAACAAAGTATAATCATCAAGCCAATAAGCTTTAGAACGAGAAAATTTTTCAAATGCTTGTTGCTGTTCCTTGGTTATATTGACTTTAAAATTAGAGCAAGCTTTTTTCAATAAAGGTATTTTAGTTGATTCTACTTGCTGGTAATTTACATTATCCAGCGCAAATTCAGGTAAGTTAGTAAAATCATCATCCGCAAGTAAACCGCGATCGCGCAATTTCTCCGGGCTAATCAACAGCGGATTACCTGCTAAAGCTGAATAGCACATATATGGAGAATTACCAAAACCAGTTGGTCCTAAAGGTAAAATTTGCCAATACTGCTGATAACTATCTTTAAGAAAATCAATAAAACGGTAGGCTTCATCACCCAAATCCCCAATCCCAAAGCGACTGGGAAAACTAGTAGGATGAAGTAAAATACCACTGCTTCTAGGAAAAGACATAAATAATCCTGACTATAAAAAAAGCTTATGCAATCGAATCTATCACAATGTTAGTTGTTAGTGGTTAGTTGATAACTGATAGTTGTTGGTGGTTAAGAGTTAAGAGCATCAGAATGATTTCCGGGGGATATTAAGGAAGTCTAAATAAAATCTAAAATCTAAAATCTAAAATCCAAAATTTCATGAATTATCGTAATCCCGCTCCAACAGTAGATATCATCATCGAATTAATTGATAAACCACATCGACCAATAGTATTAATCGAACGTCATCACGAACCTCTCGGTTGGGCTATTCCTGGTGGTTTTGTCGATTATGGGGAAACTGTGGAAACCGCAGCCAAAAGAGAAGCTTGGGAAGAAATTGGTTTATCTGTAGAGTTAATCGAACAGTTTCACGTATATTCTGACCCCAAACGAGATTCACGTAAACATACAATCAGTATTGTATTTATTGCGATCGCAAAAGGTGAACCAAAAGCGGGGGATGATGCCAAAGATGCAGGGATTTTTGAATCTTGGCGCATTCCTGATAACTTATGTTTTGACCATGATCAAATTTTGCAAGATTATTGGCGATATCGGCATTATGGAATACGACCAAGGATTTAAAATTTTAGATTTTAGATTGATTCTCTTTTTAGCCGGAAATTATCTTTCCCGGTAGAATGCTGGGCTTGTTCGCAAATTTTCGACATTTTATTTTTTTTAAGTCACCTTTAATACAAAAAAAACGAGATTATACTAGGTAAATTGTATTTAAAGGTGCAGTCATGAACGCAGAGGAACTTTTAAAAAAATATGCAGCAGGTGAGCGAAAATTTCAAGGAATAAATTTAAGAGGATTGGATTTAAAAGGTGCTGATTTGAGCGGAATCGATTTACAAGGAGCAGATTTAACTGGATGCGATTTAAGTAAAGTTAATTTGAGTAAAGCAAACCTCAATTCTGCTAACTTGAGTAGAGCATCTCTAGTAGAGGCCAATTTAATTGAAGTACAAGCCTCTCATACTAATTTTGCTTTAGCAGAACTCAGTGGTGCTTATTTGAACATGGCTAATATGAGCAGCGCTAACTTAACTAACGCTAATCTAGATAATGCAAACTTGACTAATACAAACTTAACTCATGCTAACTTGAGCAACACCAACCTGAAAAAGGCTAACTTTAACGAAGCTAATTTAAATAGTACCAATCTAGAAGGTGCTAATTTAACTAAAGCTGATTTGAGTAGAATTAGCTTAAGAAGTGCTAAACTCCAAGATACAAATTTGATGCAAGCTCAGCTTAGAGGAACTGATTTGTCTAATCGTGATTTACCAAATATTAACTTGACTGGTGCCGATTTAACAGCAGCAAATCTAATAAGCGCAAAACTAGCAAAAGCCTGTCTCCAAGGAGTAAATTTAGAAAGAGCCGATTTACAAAACGTCAACCTCACTAAAGCGAATTTAAATAACGCAAACCTGAAAAAAGCAGATTTAACCAACGCGAATATTTATGGCGCGACATTTGAAAATGCTGACCTAACTGGTGCGATAATGCCTTTCGGGGGAAATATATCAAGTACAGATAGAATCCCCTCAATCAGCAGCATCTTTATTTCAGGTGGAATCTATGACTCGTAAAGTTATTAAAACTGATAATGCACCCGCACCAGTGGGACCTTATAATCAAGCTATTGCCGCATCTGGTCAAATGATTTTTGTCGCGGGACAAATTGCGATCGATCCGAGGGCGGGAAATGTTGTTTATACTGACGATGTTACGAAGCAAACGGAACGGGTAATGGCTAATCTAGAAGCTATTTTAAAAGAAGCTGGTGCGAAATTTGAAAATGTGGTAAAAACCACTGTATTTTTAAAAGATATGGATGATTTTGCGGCGGTAAATGCAGTTTACGCCAAATACTTTGATGAAGCAACTGCTCCTGCTCGCGCTTGTGTTGAGGTTTCGCGATTACCAAAGGATGTTTTAGTTGAAATTGAGTGTATTGCAATGGTTTAAAGTTTTATTGAAATGACTGCTGTTTAAATTTTTTGAAGATAACAAAATAAAGGTAGTTTTCCGAAATAAATCTATTTAAAATTGATTTGATCAACAAGTAGATTTAGCGAATACATTTTTCAGGTGGGTATTGCTCACCTTTTTATTATTTATTAAGCTATAATATAACAATTTTATTTGTATGTATCGAAATCACGGTGTTCATATCCCCGACTTTTTGAAGAAGTCGGGGATTTAAATTCTCATATATGATTTAGGATTTAGGATTGCTATATCATGTACAGATGATTATTTACAGGGCTTTGCAAGTACGCTCCGGTACATTCCCCCTGCTCCCTGCTAAGAGCCCCCTGACTTCTAAGTCGAGCAGTCGGCAGTCGGCAGTGGGAAGAAATATTAAGACTTAGACAATTGGTGGTGTAAATTGTTTTTCATCGGGACTGCCTTATACCGATATGAGGTGTACCTCACAATACATAAAAAAGGCTGTATTATTCCTTACTCCCTACTCCCTTCATTACAAGTGTTTAACTATAAAATTATGATCTACCGTTGAGAAATTCAATTAAAATAATTAGATTTATTCAAAATGCCCAGCATTTGTAAAATTCGCTCTGTGCTGTTCATATCTCCAACAATTCGTCGGGTTGGTTTAGGTAAAACTTTAACCAAAGTAGGAGTTGCACTAACTTGATGAATTTCTGCTTGTTCGGGATGAGTTAATACATCAATTACTTTTAAAGTATAAGGGCTTCCCAAATATTTTTCTAACAATTCATGGAGACTTTGCAGTGTATTTTCTGTATTAGGAGTATGCCCTGCAACAAATAAACGGAAAATATAAGGTTGCGTTTGAGGTGACATTTGTTGTACAACTGATAAGGTTTGAGAATCAACAGTTGATTTTTCGGATATTTCTAAACGTACAATTAAATCGTGATTTTCCCAAAGCTGCTCAAAGGTTGAACGATAAGTTGCTAATGCCATGCTATCGCATAATCCTTCGTGCCAAGGACTTTTTTGCCAGACTAAATTTTCAGTATTAAAGATAGCATTTAATAAGGTTTGATGGCGCATTACTGCCGGATAGGCTTCTGCGAAGGTTTTTACTGTTCCAGAGCGTGGATCTAGCCAGTGGTCAATAGTCGCTGTATATAATGGTACTAAAAAATGAGGCGGTTCCGGTAAGTCAAGAATGGACTGTAAAGCACTACACAAATGGGAATGCCATCGACCTTTTTTGCTGGAGTCGATGCAGTAAATCAAATCTCCTCCAGGTGTAAATAATGCGATTCCTTTGAACAACTCTGGTAAAAGTGATTTGTTTGGATTCAATGGCTTATAGTATTTTAGATTTTAGATTTTGGGCGTTGCTGCTTCATAAGTATGTTAGCGGAGGGTGAGTGCAAGGTCATATCAAATTTTGTGGATAACCAAAACCTGTGTAGAGACGTTACACTGTAACGTCTTAAAATCTAAATCTATACCATGATTGAGCAACGCCAGATGTTGAATTTTTATTTGAACTTATACCCTACCTCGAAGCATCTGAGCCATCTCGTTAGGAGTTGGTGACATTTCCAATGCAGTTTCTTCTGTGATTTGACCTTCTTGGTAAAGATTGAATAGAGACTGATTCATGGTAATCATGCCGTCGAAACTGGCTTGTTTCATCAATTCAGTCATTTCATCGTATTTGGAGTCTTTAATCCAGTCTTTCACCGCTTCGGTATTAATTAGGATATCGTGAAAAGCTGCCCGTTTACCATCTGTCGTGCGACACAAACCTTGAGAAATAACTGCAACTAAAGATTCCGAAATTGCGACTCGCATTGGATCTTGTTCTTCACCGGGGAAAAGATTAAGAATCCTTTCAATGGTCTTGACAGCGCTGTTGGTATGGAGTGTTCCCATTACTAAGTGACCAGTTTGGGCGGCTTTGAGGGCGGTATTCACCGTTTCTTTATCCCGCATTTCTCCGACTAGAATTAAATCTGGGTCTTCCCGTAAAGCTGCTTTCAAAGCGTTGTCAAATTTGCGGGTATGCATTCCCACTTCCCGTTGTTTAATCAGGGATTTTCGACTTTGATGCACGAATTCCACTGGGTCTTCGATGGTAATAATATGTTTAGCCATCTCTCGGTTAATATAGTCAATCATTGCTGCCATTGTGGTCGATTTACCGGAACCAGTCGGACCTGTAACTAAAATCAATCCTTTGTGGTAATGACAAATGTCTCTAAAAACTGGAGGTAGTTTCAACTGCTCCATTGTCAATATTTTGACTGGGATTAATCGTAACACCATGGCATAGCCTCTGAGAGAATCAAATATATTGATTCGGACTCTGGCAAAGTCGAATTGAGTGGCTCCATCAAAATCTAAGGTTTCTTGAAAACGCTTAATTTCTTCTTGGGTAAGGATATCGTGCAACCAACTCATAAAAGTTTCTTTATCAGTTTCCGGATAATTAGTGGTGTCTATTTCTCCTCGGTTGCGGAAGCGGGGTACTTCACCTACTCCCAAATGGATATCGGAAAACCCTTTTTCATGAGCTTCTTTAATTAACTGCTCAAAAGTTGGCTGCAAACTATTTTTACCGACTGTATTTTGAACTGGTGGTGGTGTCCCTGGACGATGAACAGCAGGATTAACTAAACCACGGCTACCGTTAGGCATTTCTATCGTTTGGGTCGATTGACGCTGAGTACTCAATGTTGATGCTGGTGGTGGTGGCGGTGGCATTGGTGGCGCACCACGTTGTGGGGTAGAATTAGGAACTGGCGGATGCTGTTGTGATTGTGTCATATAATCCTCGGTGATACTAAAACTGGTTTTGATGGGTTATGGGGTTTAACGTTTCGTGGTCACATTCAAATAAAATTGATTCCCAAATCATTTCTTTTTCTCAACCACTTACTTGTATTAGTTTTTCAATTTATTAATTGATAACAATCAGTGATATAAATATTTTTCCCTGATATAACAACATTTAACACGCTTATACTCTGAAATAAGTACCGTATAAAAACGTATATAGTTAATATGAAATATTACTTTTAAGATATGAATTAAGGAAAGTAGATTTTTTTTGTAGAGAAAAATTCCTTCAAACTCGATTGGAATTATTAATCTAGAAAAATTTCAGAAAATTACTCAGGCGGATAAAATGAATGATAAAGCCTGGAAAGTACGGATTTTTCGACTACTGCTTGATAGTACAAATCCTCAGATTTATCCGTGGAATAAATCCAAAATCCAAAATCTAAAATCCAAAATCCTTTGACCGTATGTCTGAGTATCCCCATCTAGAAAATGCCCTAAAACATCACTTCGGTTATGATAGCTTTCGTTCTCCGCAGCGAGAGATTATTATTGAGGCATTAGAAAATCGCGATTTACTAGTGATTATGCCGACGGGTGGGGGTAAATCTCTGTGTTTTCAACTGCCTGCATTGATGAAACCAGGATTAACGGTGGTAGTATCCCCGTTAATTGCGTTAATGCAAGATCAAGTAGATGGATTGCGAAAAAACGGAATTCCGGCAACTTTTCTCAATAGTAGTGTCAGCCCTCACAAAGCAAGAATGCGCGAGCAAGCCATTCTCAGTGGTAAAATTAAATTACTTTATGTTGCACCAGAACGTTTACTCAGCGAAAGATTTTTACCTTTACTCGATTTAGTTGATCATCAAATTGGTATTTCTGCTTTTGCGATCGATGAAGCTCATTGTGTTTCGGAATGGGGACATGATTTTCGCCCTGAGTATCGTCAAATGATATCGCTACGGCAACGTTATCCGAATGTCCCAATGTGGGGGCTGACAGCTACGGCTACAGAAAGAGTCCGTGCTGATATCATTAAGCAATTAGGATTAAATCAACCCAGTGTTCATGTAGCTTCTTTTAATCGTCAAAATCTTTATTACGAAGTTCGTCCCAAAAAAAAGACTGCTTATGTGGAACTGTTAGAGCTAATCCGAGAAACGGAAGGTTCTGTAATTATTTACTGTTTGACACGCAAAAAAGTTGAAGAATTAGCTTTTAAATTACAACATGATCATATTTCTGCTTTACCTTATCATGCCGGTTTGAGCGATACGGAACGCAGCGAAAATCAAACCAAGTTTATTCGTGATGATGCCAGAATAATGGTAGCAACTATTGCCTTTGGTATGGGGATTAACAAGCCAGATGTGCGTCTTGTAGTCCATTTTGATATTTCACGGAATTTAGAAAGCTATTATCAAGAGTCGGGAAGAGCTGGTAGAGATAGTGAATCGTCCCGGTGTTTGCTGTTTTTGAGTTACAGTGATGTCAAAACTATTGAATGGTTGATTGAGCAAAAACCTGACGAACAAGAACAAATGATTGCTAAGCAGCAATTGCGTCAGATGATTGACTATGCTGAAGGTACAGACTGCCGTCGTACAATTCAATTAAGTTATTTTGGTGAAAGATTTGCGGGTAATTGTGGTAATTGCGATAACTGTTGCAATCCTAAACCATTAGAAGATTGGACGATTGAAGCAATGAAATTTTTGTCTTGCGTTGCACGCTGCAAGCAAAGATTTGGCATGAAACATATTATCGATATTTTACGAGGTAGTAAAACTCAAAAAATTCTCGAAAAAGGACACGATAAACTTTCTACTTATGGTATCGGTAAAGATAAAACTTTGGATGAATGGCGGATGTTAGGACGTTCTTTATTACATCAAGGTTTACTTGAACAAACTACTGATGGTTATGCAGTATTGAAACTCAATTCGTTTAGTTTGGAGGTGATGAAAAAACAGCGTTCGGTTTCAATTGTTGTTCCTCCAAAACAAAAACAGACTTTCCAAGTACGAAGCGAAAATGCACAAGAAGCAGATATTCTATTTCACAAACTGCGGGAACTTCGCAAACAACTTGCTGATTCTCAATCAGTTCCACCTTACATGATTTTTGGTGATTCTACCTTAAGATTGATGACTCAGATAAAACCCAAAAATAAACAGGAATTCAGCAAACTTGCGGGAGTGGGTACTCACAAGCTAACTCAATATGGAGATAAATTTATTCAGGTAATTCAAGGTTATTTACAAGAGAAAAGTCCGCAAAAACAAAAATCTTCATCTTCCTCTGCTAATGAGGAGATTTCTGATACTGAATTACTGACTTTTGAATTGCACAAACAAGGATTGAGCATTCAAGAAATCGCTCAACAACGTAATCTTCGTTCCACTACAATTATTCGTCATCTTTCTGATTTGATTACCAAAAATCAACCTGTAGATATCAATTTAATAGTTCCCGTTGACAAACAGAAAAAAATTCTGCAAGTGCTGGATATTTTGGGTGATGTGGCTTTAACCCCTATTAAAGAATATTTAGGTGATAGTTACAGTTTTGATGAAATTCGTTTGGTAAAGAACAATTGGAAAAGGAAAAGTAGTAAATAGGGAATTGGCAATTGGTAATGGGTAATTGGTAATTGGTAATTGTTTATGTGAGTTAGTTCAAGAATCCTCGACTACTGTTGTCTAGGGAAAGAAGCTGTAAAACTTTAATTTTTCCTGAGGTAAGAAGTCGGGTTTTGAAGGTAAACCTGGGTTGTAATAGACAATCATCATAAAAACCCGACTTCTATGATTATCCTCGTTAACTATTAACTGAGCAATAATACTTATTTGTTATCAAATCATAACATTGTTAATCCTTGGAATGCTTCGTGAGAGTTGCTTGAGTCCCAAATGTCAAGGTATTATGACATATAGATCCCGAAATAGCCTATAAACTCGTACTTAAGACAAAAAAGTATTGTTTACCCCCTTGATCCCAACCGGGTAATTGTAGTTAATATTTAGTAACAAGTAATTCTTCTGCGGTGAGAGATGCTTATAAGTAGCATTAGAAAAACTTTTGCTTTGTGGTAGAAGTTATGAGAGCGGAAGAATTGGGGAGATAGGGCTGTGCATAGTAATTTTCTATGCTCTTTGATTGTTTAGCTTTGAACCCTATTCTGAACTAAAAATTTTTGATGTAGAAGTAAAACACAATTCTACGTTAAAATTTTTGCATAAAACTAACAAGTTGATAAAAAAGATTTGGGGTAGATGTAATTAGACCGACCTCTCCTTAATAAAAGAAATTTTCTCATAATCAACTTTAGGAGGTCTTTATTCATGGCAAAAGAACGCCCACCATTGGAAGAAATGACATTGCGGCAACTGCGTAAAGTTGCCAGTGAATATAGCGTATCTCGCTATAGTCGAATGCGGAAATCGCAATTACTTGCAGCAGTTCAAGAAGCAGAGAGTAAAAAAATATCCAGACAGGCAGAACGTTCATTGGAGGCACAGGAAACAGTGGAAGCAGCAAAATTCGAGTTGGGACAGGAAGATAGAACTGGTGGTACTCTGGCTTTGGTTGACGAGGGACTTGCTGATTTACCGGCTGGTTATGGTGAGAGTCGGATTGTATTAATGCCTCGCGATCCACAATGGGCTTATGCTTATTGGGATATATCTAACGAGCATAAAGAAGATTTACGCAGACAAGGTGGACAACAGCTGGCGCTGAGAATTTACGATGTCACCGACATTAACTTAGATAATCAAAGCGCTCATAGTCTGCAAGAGTACCCTTGTGATGAACTAGCAAGGGAATGGTATTTACCGATTCCGGTTAGCGATCGCGATTATGTAATTGACATTGGTTATCGCTGTGGTGATGGTAGGTGGTTGATACTGGCTCGTAGTGCAAGAGTACACGTACCCCCGGTGTATCCATCTGACTGGATCGAAGATGTCTTCATCACCGTTGATTTTGAAGAAGATTTACGTGGTAAGACCAAGTACGAACTAGTGCCACCTGCGAAGAAAATGCCTCTCTCTGCTGGTGCCAATGGTAGTGTAGACGCTCACGGTAACGCGATTTACGAACAAATATTCGGTATGGCTGAATCAGCAGAAGCAATGCGGGTAGCCGGTTCGATGTTCGGTTCTATGCAGCACGTTCCTGGTTCGATGGCTCCAGAACAAGTTATTAGTTCTTACATTTTCCCATCAGGAGTGGGAATGTGGGCGCTTCCCACAGCATCGGGTGTAAATATGTCTGGTGTTGGCTTTTCTGCTTCTGCACCCCCGGTACGTCCCCGCAAATTCTGGCTAATAGCAGATGCTGAATTGATTGTTTACGGTGCTACTGAACCAGATGCAACAGTTACAATTGGCGATCGCGAAATCAAACTGAATCCCGATGGTACATTCCGCTTCCAAATGTCCTTCCAAGATGGTTTGATTGATTATCCAATTAAAGCGGTTGCGGTTGATGGTGAGCAAACCCGTTCAATTCAGATGAAGTTTACCCGTGAAACTCCATCACGTAATACCAATACTAAGGATGAAGCGGTTTTAGAATGGTTTTCTTAATTTGATATTGTCCATAAAATGAACTCGAATTAATTTGATTTATCTCCCTACAGAAATATTTTCTAAATATTTTATGTAGGGAGTTTTTTTGGTGGGGTAAGAAGTCGGGTTTTTATGACTATTTTCTGATGGTACAGATAGAATATTGTAAAAACCCGACTTCTGTGATTATAACTCAGGGAAAAAAAAGAAAAACTTGTGCCGGAGGATGCACAAAAACGGCGAATAAAAGAAGAGAATATACTCATAAATAGTAGATATAGGAATCCTATAGATATGTTCAATAGGAATTTTATCGGGATAATATTGATAGTTGTCGGTGTTTTATTTTTTCGTTATTATCAAGAAAATAATCAAAATTCAGAAGCTTTCGAGCAAAAGCCATCAATAAATCTCAAGGAAGAAAATATATCGTCAGAGAATAAATCAAAATCATCAAAAGACACTTTTATTAATTGTCTAGGAGAAAACCAAAATTTTAGTATAGAATTTTTTAAAACCAATAATTTAGGTAAAAAATCCGATAAAGGGATTAATCATGTAATTATTTTTAATCCGAAATCTCCAGAGTTAGATTTTAAAGTAAATATCGGTTTAGCTCACAATATTTATGCAAAAAATGATAACGAAAAATTGCGTAAAGAATATGTTCCCAAATTATTTCGCGAAATAATCAGCGATCAAAACGCTTTATTAAATGGCAAAAAACCGATAGCCGCAATCAATGCAGATTACATCGATACAGATGATAAACCCCAGGGTTTGAATATTTCACAAGGAATCGAATATTCGGGAGATTTTAAAGATAAGCGTTCTTCTTTCGGGGTATCTGGAGGAGAACCTTCTCAGCGTCAAGCGACTATTGGAGTAGGTAAAAGAAATCGCGATATTCTTAATTATAATTTAGTCGGAGGTAACGGTAGATTTTATAATCAAGGAAAGTTTAAAGATATTTGTGAAGCATTAGGAGAATTTGCTTGCAAAAGAGCGATAAATCGTTCCATGGCTGCGATTACTGACAAAGGTTATGTAATTTTATTGGTAAATGATGCGAGAGCCAATTCTGAGATAGAAATAACTGAAATTAATCAAGAACTGTCACCAGATATGTTTGATGATGTTTTAGAAGGAATTGCTCAAAATAATTGTTTAGGTAAAGTACAAGAAGGAATATTATTTGATGGAGGCGAATCTCCTGGATTATATTATGATAATAAAACCTATGTAGAAAATTTAGGTGCAATAGGTTCGGTATTTTTGATTTATAAAAAATAAAGGACAGTTGACAGTTGACTGATAACTGATAACTGATAACTGATAAAGCATAAGTCTTAGGACAGATAAAGCGCGAGCGCAATTAGCGGTAGGCTAGAGTAATACCTATAACGGCTAATATGACACATAATGAAATCGCTGATACGCTTGCAGAGTTATTTGGGACATCTGCGGTAAACATTCTCGCACCTGGTTCTTGGCAAGTTGAAACTGCTACTTTTCGGCTGCTGTTACTGCTGAGCGAAGATCAAAGTTGGCTGCGAGTTTTGTTACCAATTATGCCAGCACAGCAAGCACAACCGTTTTTACAGCAGTTTTTTGAAGCTAATTTCGATGATACTCAACAAGTTCGTTATGCTTTACAGCAAGATGTGCTGTGGGGAGTATTTCAGCACAGTTGTTCTAGCTTGGTTGTAGAAGATTTACGCGACGCGATCGCCAGATTAATTTCTCTGTATGAAGTCGGTTTTGATGACGCTTTTAATCGGTTAACTGAAACCAAAATTAAGGAAATTGTTCAAGTTTCTAAACAGCAAGGAAAATCAATAGATGAGACGATGCAAAATCTTGAGCGTTTTTATGCTGAAGGTTTAATGGGTGAAATCGATCAAAGTTCCGAATCACGAGAACGAGTTTTAGCTGCTTGGAAGCGACAGTTAGAAAAGTTGTGGAATGAAGAGTAATCAGTTGATAGTTGATAGTGGATAGTGGATAAACCAACAACCAACAACTAACAACCAACAACCAACAACCAAAAACTAACAACTAACAACTAACAGCTAACAACCAACAGATGGATATTGTCGAAAGATTGAAAGATGATTATCAACGTTTTCCGGTAAATCAAACTTATAGCATTTACGCGGAAGATGTTTACTTCAAAGATCCGATGAATGAATTTAATGGGGTTGAACGTTATAAATTGATGATCAAGTTTATTGAAACCTTCTTTCTTAATCCACAAATGGATGTACATGATATCCGCAGGGAAGGAGATACTATCAAAACCGAGTGGACTCTAAATTGGAATACACCTCTACCTTGGAAACCACGAATTTCTATCCCTGGATGGAGTACGTTGATGGTAAATTCTGATGACTTGATAATTTCTCATATCGATTACTGGAAATGTTCGCGATTGGATGTAGTTAGACAGCATTTCTTTTCTTTAAAGAAGTCATAATGTAAATATATGTAAAAAGCTTCTCAGGAAACAAATTATCATCCATGCGCGTAATTTTGATGACAGGGAAAGGTGGTGTGGGGAAAACTTCGGTTGCTGCGGCTACCGGACTACGTTGTGCGGAATTAGGTTATCGGACGCTGGTTTTAAGTACAGATCCAGCCCATTCTTTAGCAGATAGTTTTGATTTAGAACTCGGACACGAAGCTCAACAAGTTCGTCCAAATTTGTGGGGTGCAGAATTAGATGCACTTTTAGAACTTGAGGGGAACTGGGGTGCTGTCAAGCGCTATATTACTCAAGTTTTGCAGGCTAGGGGGTTGGAGGGAATCCAAGCTGAGGAATTAGCGATTTTACCGGGGATGGATGAGATTTTCGGTTTGGTGAGAATGAAACGTCATTATGATGATGGTGAATATGATGTTTTAATTATTGATTCTGCACCTACAGGTACGGCTTTACGGTTATTGAGTTTACCGGAAGTTGGTGGTTGGTATATGCGACGTTTTTATAAGCCTTTTCAAAATATTTCGGTAGCACTACGTCCGTTGGTGGAGCCGATTTTTAGACCGATTGCCGGTTTTTCGCTACCGGATAGAGAGGTAATGGATGCACCTTATGAATTTTATCAGCAAATCGAAGCGTTAGAAAAGGTATTAACTGATAATACTCAAACTTCGGTGCGTCTGGTTGCTAACCCTGAGAAGATGGTAATTAAAGAATCTCTCCGCGCTCATGCTTATTTAAGTTTGTACAATGTCGCGACAGATTTAGTCATAGCAAATCGGATTATTCCCCAATCAGTACAAGATCCATTTTTCCAAAGATGGAAAGAAAATCAAGAACAATATCGTCAGCAACTTCATGAAAATTTTCATCCTTTGCCCGTCAAAGAAGTTCCACTGTTTTCTGAAGAAATGTGTGGTTTAGCAGCTTTAGAAAGACTCAAAGAAACCCTTTACAAAGATGAAGACCCAACTCAGGTTTATTATAAAGAAAATACAATTCGAGTTGTACAAGACCAGAATCAATACAGTTTAGAATTATATTTACCTGGCATTCCTAAAGATAAGGTGAATCTGAGCAAAAGTGGTGATGAGTTAAATATTACTATTGGCAATCATCGCCGTAATTTGGTTCTACCACAAGCTTTAGCAGCACTGCAACCAGTCGGAGCAAAAATGGAAGAAGATTATTTAAAAATCCGTTTTGCCGAAGTTGTTAAGGCTTAATTATCATTTATCTCAGGTGGGCATCGTCCCACCTACATATTTGAAGATAACAGGATTATTTTTTAAATAAATAATTTTTCAAACTTAAATTAATAAGAATAAGAATAATAATCAGCTGAAAAATTAAATTTTAATTAATTTTTGGTAAGTGTTCTTACTGAAGACATTATCGTGGGAAATATTTCACAATATTTTTAGATTTAATAAAAATAAATTAGCTGTTTCCTCCTCATAAAAATGACTTTATCCCAGCACAAAGACTTACGGATAAATATCGAGCAAGACGATTTACTGTACCGGATTACAAACTGTATTCGTCATTCATTAGAATTAAAAGAAACCCTGGTAAAAATAGTCTCGGAAGTGAGAATTTTTCTTGCTACTGACCGGGTAATGATTTATAGTTTTCATTCTGATGGTAGCGGTCAAGTATTTGCTGAGTCAATTAATCATAGATTACCTTCTTTATTGGGACTAAATTTTCCAGCAGATGACATTCCCCCTCATGCTCGGGAAATGTTTATTAAATCACGGGTACGTTCAGTTGTGAACGTGGAAACGGGAAAAATCGGAAAAAGTCCGGTATATGAAACCGAAACCGGAGAAATTATTTCAGAAGATATATCATACCGCACCGTAGACCCATGTCATGCTGAATATTTAACCGCAATGGGGGTAAAGTCTTCTGCCGTCACACCGATTTTTCACCAAGAGCAACTTTGGGGGTTACTAGTATCTCACCATTCAGAATCCCGCTCTATTTCCGAACAAGAATTAAAAGTAATGCAAATGGTTGTAGATCAATTATCAATAGCCATTGCTCAAAATATTCTCCTCACTCAAGTCCGCGAAAAAGCCCGACGAGAAGGGATTATTAGTAGTATAGTCACCTTGCTGCATTCATTGGAAGATATTCCCTTACAGCCAGCTTTAGAACAAGCTGTTGCTGCTTTTGAGGGTTGCGGAGGTAGACTTTGTATCAGAAATCAAATTGATAAAACTTTCCTGGAATGCTTAGAAACTGGCAGTGAATTCATCAGTGAATCAATAAAAGTTTACACAGACGGTTATCAACCAATCATGCCAGAATTAGCAAAATATTCTTTGATGGAACAGTATAGCATTTGGAAAGAATATTACAAATCTGGTAATTATCGTGTTTGGGGGATTTCCGATATTCAGCAAATATCTGGCTTGCGAAATCTACAACCTGCTTTTCAACCCAATAAAATTCGCAGCATTTTGATGATTCCGCTTGTTTCTCATCAGCAATTGCTCGGTTATTTAACTATTTTCCGTGAAGAAATAAGTACAGAAACCCTCTGGGCTGGACAAATTGATGCCGATAACAGGCAAACTTATCCACGAAAATCATTTGAAGTATGGCGAGAATTTAAAACATCACAAGCTCGTCAATGGACTACAGAAGAGATAGAATTAGCAGAAACATTGGGTGAAAAATTTGCCGTTGCAATTCATCAATACGAATTATATAAACAGCTACAGACTTTTAATAATAACTTAGAAAATCAAATTAAACAGCGTACACACGCATTACAACAAGCAACTGAACAACAACAAATATTATTTGAAGTAGTTACAAAGATTCGCGAATCTTTAGATTTAGACATTATTTTTCAAACTACAACTCAACAAGTATGTCAATGGTTGCAAAGTGATCGAGTTGTGGTATACCGTTTTAATGAGGATTGGAGCGGTGAATTTATTGCTGAGTATGTTGGTGAAGGCTGGGTAACACTGCTAGACTCAGATACTAATAAGTCTTGGAAAGATACTTATTTACAAGAAACCCAAGGTGGAAGATGTCGGTTTCATCAGAGTATTGTAGTAGATGATATTTATCAAACTGGTTATGCTGATTGTCATCTAGAATTGTTAGAGCAAATTCAAGCTAAAGCATATGCTGTTGCACCGATTTTTAGGGGAGAAAAACTTTGGGGTTTACTTGCAGCTTATCAAAACTCCGCACCCCGTCACTGGGAAGCATCGGAAGTAAAATTCTTATGTCAAACTGCGGCTCAATTTGGAGTAGCACTCCAGCAAGCAGAATTACTCGTTCAAAGTAGATTGCAAACTGAACAAATAAAAACAACACTTAGTAATTTAAAAAAAGCGCAAACCCAATTAATTCAAAGCGAAAAAATGTCCTCTTTAGGACAACTAGTCGCAGGAATAGCACATGAAATTAATAACCCAGTTAGCTTCATTTACGGTAATATCAATTATATTCATCAATATATAGAAGATTTGCTCGGTATCTTAGAACTTTATCAACAAAACTGTTCCCAAAATAATTCCGAAATTAACCAGCGAGCCGAAGCAATTGATTTAGAATTTTTAATTGATGATTTACCGAAGATGCTGTCTTCGATGAAAATAGGAGCTTCGCGGATTCGGGAAATTGTTTTATCTTTACGCAATTTTTCCCGACTAGATGAAGCCGATTTAAAAGTTGTTGATATTCACGAAGGGATTGATAGTACATTATTAATTTTGCAATATCGTTTAAAAGCACAATCAAATTTTTCTGGTATTCAAGTAATTAAAGAATACGGTAATTTACCTAGAATTGAATGTTATCCCGGACAATTAAATCAAGTATTGATCAATGTTTTTAGCAACGCGATTGATGCATTGCAAGAAGGAATTTACAACAGTTTTTGGGAAGAAGAAACTGATAATAATCAACATCTAATATTAATACCTAAAATTAGAATTTGTACCCAGATGAGTCAAGATAAGAATCAAGTCGTAATTCGGATTGCTGACAACGGCTTAGGAATGACTGAAGAAGTTATTAAAAGAATGTTTGACCCATTTTTTACAACTAAACCAGTAGGAAAAGGAACTGGTTTAGGATTATCAATTAGTTATCAGATAATAGTTGATAAACATCGTGGTGTTTTCAAATGCAATTCTGTACCCGCTAAAGGCACAGAAATCTCAATTGAAATTCCAATTAAGCAAAGTAAGGGAACAGTTGACAGTTGACAGTTGATAGTTGATAGTTGATGGTGGATGGTTGATAGTTGATACTTGATACTTGATACTTGACGGCGAACTGTGGACAAACAACTAAGTTGTCGCGCATTTAATTTGTATTTTTCTAGCAGGCAGGCTTGCCCTCGAACGAAGTGAAGGGATGCCCGCACTACAAGGCTTTAATAAAATTTGGATATACAAATTAAAGGCTTTTTAGCTTATCAACCAACAACTATCAACTAACAACTATCAACCAACAACCAACAACCAACAACTATCAACCAACAACTATCAACTGTCAACTAACTCCTTAATTGTACTGGCATTGCTAAATAAATCATTTTAACTCCTCCGATAGGAGAAAAAATAACAGGGGCTAAATTGTTGTTTAATTGCATTTGAATTTCTGCCGAAGGTAGTGCTTTTAAACCTTCCATCAAATATTTTATATTAAAAGCAATATCAATATCTTCTCCTAATATCTGTGCTGGCATAGATTCCATTCCACTACCAATTTCTTGAGTTTCTACTGATAAGGTAATTTCTTGAGATTCACTATCAATACTAACTTTAGCAATATTATTTTTTTGGTCTGCGAATACCGCAATTCTTTCTAATCCACTAATAAGTTGTTTTTTATCTAAAGTTAATTCTCGTTCAAATTGATTGGGTATAAGTTGACGATATGCTGGATATTGTCCTTCTAAAGTTCTACTGGTTAAACGCTGCAAGTGCCATTCAAAAACTACTTGTCCTTGATCAAAATACATCGCTACAGGTTCATCTTCTTTAGAACTGTGAGCTAGCATTTTTTGTAGTTCTCGTAAAGCTTTGCTTGGTAGGGTTACCTGTAAAGAATCTGGCTGCTCATCATCATCAGCATCTAAATTGTCATTGCTAGTTTCTACCACAGCTAAACGATGTCCGTCAGTGGCTGCAAATTCCAAACTGTCTTTTTTTACTGTCAAATGTACTCCTGTCAGTACTTGTTTACTTTCATCTGTACTAGTTGCAAATAAGGAACCCTCTAAACCTTCAATTAACGCACTCACAGTTAGATGAATTGCTTTATCATTTTCAGTTACAGGTAATTCCGGAAATTCCTCTGCACTCATTGCTCGTACCTGATAACGTCCGCTTTGTGGCTTGAGAGTAACCGTTAATCCTTCTCCCATCGAATGATTTTCTGTGTCCGATGATTCGTCACTGTAGAGCGTTATTTCTCCGGATGGTAAGCGAGAAACTATATCATTAAGTAATTTGGCTGGAAGAGTGACTGTTCCAGCTTCTAAAACTTCTGCTTGGAATGTGGTACGAATCCCCAAACTGAGATCGAAAGCTGTCAAACTTACTTGACCAGTTGTAACATCTGCTTGTAGTAGTATATTAGCTAGTATCGGATGGGTCGGACGCGAGGGAACAGCACGAGAAGTTAGGGAAAGGTGAGTATTTAAATCGCTTTGATTACAAACTATTTTCATAATATGTTTTATAAATCGGGTGAATATAATTCGTAATTCGTAATATGTCCCTCCGGGACACGCTGCGCTAACGTAATTCGTAATATCTCCCTCCGGGAGACGCTACGCGTTCAGCTTGCTGACTCGTTAGAGTAACGTAATTAGGGTTCTCCATAAATAAAATTTAGGGGAACTTAATATTGTCTACAATCCGGACATCCACGGATAAATCCGGGGCTATGTCCTGACGGACACCATAAGCTAATAAACCATAAAATTTACCGACGTGACAGTGGACAGTTATCAGTTATGAGTAATTAAAAATTATATTATCAGTTACCCATTACCCATTACCTTTTAATTCAAAATACAATACTATCTTTCTTTTCTTTATCAATAGAAAATTGTATTATAATATTACAACAATCATCAGCATATAACTTGAACCGATTGATATCGCTTTGCGAGGGTTATAAAAAAATCAAAAAGGATTTATGTGTATAAAAATAGTATATGAGAATAGTTAATTATCTAGCTTGAAAATAGGGAACTCTTAACAGAGAACTCTTAAGAGATATTTTTATGATTCGTTGTAAAATTATATTGTGATTGACTGCCTAAGTACAAATAGCTAGTTTGAGATAAAAAAGCATCATCTTGTGTTAGTTGCACTGAGAATCGTTAAGATTGTTAATATAACTTCAAAATTATTAATTTAAGTAAACAGCCTTGATCCAATCCGAAACACTAGAATTATTGGAATGGTCTCGCCTATGCCAGCATTTGGCTACTTTTGCTGCGACAAAACTGGGGGCGATCGCCGCACGTAGTATTGTTCTTCCTTGCTCTCAAGTTGAAAGCGAGTATTTATTAGCGCAAACGAAAGAGGTATACGAATTAGAAAATCGTTTAGATAATGGAATATCTTTTGAAGGAGTTCAAGATTTTGGCGATTCTTTAGAAAGGGCAGAACTTAAAGGTGTTTTGGCTGGGGAAGAATTATTGGGGATCGCGACAACCTTAGCTGGAATGAGGAATTTACGTCGTTTAATCGATAAGCATCCAGACTTAGAGATATTAAACGGATTAGTTGCGGATTTACGGACTTATCCAGAATTAGAACAAGAAATTCATCGCTGTATTGATGAACGGGGACAAGTAACAGACCGTGCTAGCGAAAAACTCCGCGATATTCGTCATTCATTGCGTCAAACTCGTAGTCAAATCACCCAAAAACTGCAAAATATTATCCAAGTAAAAGCAAACGCTCTCCAAGAAACGATTATAACTCAACGTGGCGATCGATATGTAATTCCAGTCAAAGCACCGCAAAAAGATGCAATACCGGGTATTGTACACGACACTTCAACCAGCGGAGCGACCTTGTATGTAGAACCTAATTCCGTAGTGCCGATGGGTAATCAACTGCGGCAATTATTGCGAAGAGAACAAGTAGAAGAAGAAGCGATTCGGCGTAATTTAACAGAGCAAGTAGCTGAAGTAAAACCAGATTTAGAAAAATTACTCGTAGTCGCAATTACATTAGATTTAGCTACTGCAAAAGCGCGTTATAGCTATTGGTTGAAAGCAAATCCGCCTCGTTTTATCAATCCCTTACAGAATGAGAATATCACCTTACGGGAATTACGACATCCCTTGTTAGTGTGGCAGCAACAACACGAAGAAGGACATCCAGTAATTCCCGTAGATTTAGTTATCAATCCATACATTCGAGTAGTTACGATTACTGGACCAAATACCGGGGGTAAAACAGTAACTCTTAAAACCCTGGGTTTAGCGACATTAATGGCAAAAATAGGTTTATTTATACCAGCCCGCGAGCCGGTGGAATTACCGTGGTTTGAGCAGATATTGGCAGATATTGGTGATGAACAATCTTTAGAGCAGAGTTTATCGACATTTTCCGGACATATCCGCCGGATTAGTCGAATTTTGGATGCAATTTCCACAGCAGAGAAATCTGAAGAAGCAGAGGAAGAAAACAGAAATTCCCCTCCTCCCTCCTCCCTAGTACTCCTCGACGAAGTTGGTGCGGGTACAGATCCGGTTGAGGGTAGTGCTTTAGCCATTGCTTTATTGCGTTATCTTGCAGATAATTCACTGTTGACCATTGCTACGACTCACTTCGGTGAACTCAAAGCACTGAAGTATCAAGACGAACGCTTTGAGAATGCTTCAGTAGAATTTGATGAAGCAACATTGTCACCAACTTACCGTTTACTCTGGGGAATTCCTGGACGTTCCAATGCATTAGCCATTGCTTTTCGTTTGGGATTAAAAGCAGAAGTAATAGAAAAAGCCAAAGATGAAATGGGAGGTGCGACAGATGAAGTGAATCAAGTCATAGCCGGATTAGAAGCGCAACGTCGTCGTCAAGAAGAGAAAGCAGCACAAGCCCAGGATTTATTGCAGCAAGCAGAACGCTTTTATCAAGAAGTATCGACAAAAGCCAGAGACTTAGAAGAAAGGGAAAAATCTTTACGTGCTTCTCAGGAAATCGCAGTACAGCAAGCAATAGCGGCCGCAAAAGGTGAAATAGCAGGGGTAATAAAGCGTTTGCAACAAGGTAAATCAACTGCCCAAGAGGCTCAAAAAGCTACCGAAGATATCAATAAATTAGCAGATAAATTTATACCCAAAGCTGCACCAAAACAGAAAGTAGGCTTTATCCCTAAAGTCGGTGAAAGGATTCGTATTCCTCGATTGGGACAAACCGCAGAAGTATTAACCGCTCCAGATGAAGATGGAGAATTTAACGTCCGTTTTGGCATCATGAAAATGACGGTCAAATTAGAAGATGTAGAATCATTAAGTGGAGAAAAAGCGCAGTCGCCAACTAAAGCTAAACCAGCAGCGAAAGCATTGCCAGAAGCGACTCCTGTAGAGAAAGAGCCATTAATTAGAACTACTCAAAATACCGTAGATTTACGTGGTAGACGAGTAGCAGATGCTGAATTAGTTTTAGACCAAGCGATTTCAGAAGCGGCAAGAGCGATATGGATAATTCACGGACACGGAACCGGAAAATTGCGCCAAGGAGTTCACGCTTATTTGAAACAGCATCCGAGAATAAGTCATTACGAACCAGCAGCCCAAAATGACGGCGGAACGGGTGTTACCATTGCCTACATTAAATAAAAGTTTCTGCCTTCTTCGTGATGGGGAGATGGGGAGATGGGGAGATGGGGGATATTTGATAACATACCATTACCAATTACCAATTCCACATTTTTAATTTAAAATTGCTCTTTAATAAAATAGAAATTGATTCTAAAGTAAGTGAAAGACAAATTGCTGTTGACTGAAATCAACTAAAAAGCTTGCCAAATTGCAATTTTTTTGCTAAAGCTTGTGGAAACCAATATAAAATGTTGAGAGTCTGGTTTCAAAATGGGTAACAGCAACAGTCCCTACCAGTCCGATCACCTATGCTTAAAGTTATGCACTCTGCTGGCGATTCACCCACTATTAGTTCCCAGTGGGAGGATTTAAATCACATTGCCGCCCCAACATCCATTCAATGGGACGATATCAAAGCCCAGATTGACTTGGTACTGTTGGCCTTAGAAGCTTTGACTGGCATTGGTTCCGAAGCAATGCTCTCTGCGGCAATTAATCTTAACTTAGAATCAAGAGTGCCAGACCGGGTGGCGCTGTGGCGACTGCGCCAATCTAACCCCATACGTAAAGGTCAAGGAGGCAGGAAAAAATTAGATGTAGAAGAAGCGCGATCGCTAGTTTTGATTACCTGCTATCTTGCCAAACAGCACCAAGAGTTAATTCGTCGTGCTGTTGACTTATTAGAGCAGCAAGCGAAGGACAATCGTGAGCCTCACTTCTCTGCTTTATTAGGAGACTACATCGATGCTTTCTGCAATACTTATCAAGAACGGATGGAAGAGGATGAGAAAATCTCCACAGATGTATTAACCAATTTGGCACTCAAACTGCTGATAGATTTAGTTTTCTACAGTGGTTCCGGTGGACATCGCCGTTTGTGGCTAGCACTAATAGATCGTTCAACCAAATTTTGAAATGTCCAAGACGCATTTACTGCCATGCCTCTATCAAATTCAGTAATTCGTCGGTATACGCCGCCTACCTGCACCTTAGAAGTCTTGGCGCAAAGTTCTCCTTTGTCGCGTTGGATGGGTAAATCCGTGATCAAGCAGGTCAGATTTAATCTTAGTTTTGATGATCCGCGACAACCAGAAAAGGAAAAAGTCGTAGTCCAAGGTGACCGGGACCAATTGGAAGCTCTATATACAGCAGTCTCCAGTTACGTACAGGAAATTTTACAACAGTCACCAGAAAATTTCTGGGCTTCAAGAGTTGAGGGACAAACTGCGAGTAAGACATCTGAAACGGCAGCAGTAGAAGATATTCCTAACTCACAACCAGATATTTCAAGCTTTAGAAATGAATTTGCTTTTAGGGGAAATATTTATTTACAACCAAGTAGCCATTTGACCCATAAATTGTTTCTTGGCTCCTTAGCTTCGCAAATTCGTGGTTCTTCAATTCAACTGAGTTTACTGCAATTATTTGATTTGGCAACAGCATTAGATGAGTATACGGCTGATGTTGTGGCAATGCCTACCGTTACTCAGCAACGTAGAAATAGTTTCGCAATTCCTGGTTGGGCTCCTGTTGCAGCGGTATTAGTATTAGGTTTAGGTTTAATGCCATTAACCTATCAATACGCTAATCAGCTTCGAGAACAAAGAAAGACGGGTGAGACGGTAGCAACAGCAAAACAAGAAATTGATGCTGATAATTCCGCAACCCTATTACCAACACCCAATTCTTTACTGACACCTTTACCAAATGCATCACCGTTACCAAGATTAGATGGGGGTTTAACGGTTCCGAATGCTTCTTTACCATCTTCTGTGACATCTCCCGATTCCACATTGGGTAGAATTCCGGGTAGCACTTTGCCCCCAGCTTCGACAAATCCTAATAGTAGCTTATCGAATATTCCCTTAACATCATTAGGTAGCAGTAATTTAGGCGGTACTACAGCAATCAAACCGCAAACCGAAGGACAAACACTTTCTCTAAATCCCAAATCTGCTGCGACAAAAACTGAAGGGGGAAATAGTTTGACATCAATTTCTCCAGGTAATACTAATTTACCCACAACCAGACCATTAACTAGTTTACCGTCACTGACCAACCCATCAACTCCGATAGTTCCCGCAATTCCTTCAAAACAGGCACCTGCATCTCTTCAAAATAATCAACCTAGTTCCAGGATCAATCCTGCTACACTTGAGAGGGACTTAGCCGCACAATTGAGAGACACTCGCACAGCAATTCCAGCCAACAACGAGCAAAAATCAACAACAACAGCCGCAGCCAACAGTCAGACATTATTTGACACCAATCAAGTAGCGGAAATGAGAAATTACTTCAAACAACGCTGGCAGCCACCCAAGGGTTTAACAGAGCCTTTACAATACAGTTTGACAGTGGGAGTTGATGGTGCGCTTGAACAAATTCTGCCTTTAGGAAAAGCTGCAAGAGATCATGTTGAAAAGGCTGGGATTCCGGAAATCGGTCAGCCTTTTGTTTCTCCTAGTCGAAACGGACAAAATGTCAGAGTCCGTGCAATCTTTAGACCCGACGGTCAAGTACAAGCTATTCCCGAAACGGATTAGTAAACAGTTATCAGTTATCAGTGTTAGCATTCACGCAGTACGGTGAAGGCATATCTTTTATGAGATACAGTAAACGGCGTTGTTGAAAAGATGTATGAAAATGATTTGGCGTGATTTTGAAATCCTTGGGAGACGTGTTAGCGAAGCGTGTCCGGAGGCAATTATATCACGTCTCTACATTTAAAATTCATACTTGGATTCAGCAACGCCCAGTCAAAAGTTATCTATTGATATCCTCCCTATCTTATCTCCCACCGATACACCGAGTTTGCAGACTGTCAACTCTTAACTGACAACTGATAACTGATTTAACTTGCGTGGGTGGTACAAATTGAGTTAAGTTTAGAATGCAACTTTTGAAGCTACAAAATATTCCTATAGATTAATTAAAGCGTACTCACATGAGCCAATTTTATACTTTTCAATAAAAATCTACATTAATTTATTTAGCTCCACCGGCACAGGTTGGCGGCGGTAATCGTCACCAGCGCCTTTAGTTTATCAGCCATAGGTGCTTTTTAGAGTGAAAAAGTAATTCAATTTTTCTCAATAAGAATTCCTATTTATTAATTGTTAGCTAATAATTGCGATTTTAATCCTACTGGCTATATGGCTATAAATTAATAAGTGGAAATACCATCCCCTGTAAGGGTTAGAAAAGTTAAAAATAATAGACTGTGGACTAAAAACGCCGCTGTTTAGGCGAAAAATTTCTACAAAAAATCCAAGTAAATTATAATGTTATTTTGGCGGCAACTATTATGACCTCCAATGATTTGGTGACATCAGAGCATCTTCAAAAAGATATTGTTGAGTTAATCGAAAAATTACCGAAATTAAAAAATCGGAAATACATTCAGCAGACTTTAAATACTGTATTGCGACTTGCGGGGGATGAAATCGACCGACTAGATTGGAAAATATTATCATCATCGTTGGCGGATATGGAACGGGGTTTCCAATTGTTTCATACTTACCGACACGTTCGTAAAGTTACCATATTCGGGTCGGCGCGTTTGTCCCCAGAAACACCAGATTATAAAATGGCAAGGGATTTTGGCAGCTGCGTATCTCAGCTAGGATTTATGGTAATTACTGGTGGTGGTGGTGGGATAATGCACGCTGGACATGAAGGAGCCGGACGAGAAAATTCTTTTGGTTTGAATATCGAGTTACCCTTTGAACAAGAAGCAAACCCAATTATTCAGGGTGACGATAAACTAATTCATTTTAAATATTTCTTTACTCGTAAGCTATTTTTGCTTAAAGAAAGTGATGCAGTAGCTTTGTTTCCCGGTGGTTTTGGCACTCAAGACGAAGCATTTGAGTGTATGACATTGAGTCAAACTGGTAAATTTGGACCAGTTCCGTTAATTTTAATTGACCATCCCGGTGGTGATTACTGGAAGTCTTGGAGTGAATATATTGATAAACAGTTAGTTGCAAAAGGTTTAGTAAGTCCGGAAGACCCTAGTTTATATACAGTTACGGACAATTTACAAGTTGCTTGTAATGCCATAACCCATTTTTACAAAGTTTATCACTCCAGTCGTTACGTTGGCGATCGCCTAGTGATTCGCTTAAAGTCAGAGTTATCTGATATTGAAGTAGACAAGCTAAATACTGAATTCAGCGATATTTTGGTAAAAGGAAAAATCGAGAAAAGTCAAGCTTTACCTCAAGAAGGCACAGACGAAGCTGTTGGACTTCCGAGACTGCTACTGTACTTTAATCAAAGGGATTTAGGACGCTTATATCAAATGATTGCAGCGATTAATCTTATGGGACATCCTTCGGTTGAAGATACCGAGCATCCGGAAAGGAAGTAAATTTGGGTATGGGGCATTGGGCATTGGGATAACATAGTTGATATAGTGAACTACCCAAAACTCAGCATATGCCGATAAGTGGTATAGAAATTTGATGCTTCTGTGGGGTAAGAAGTCGGGTTTTTATCAGGGTTTTCTTCTATTACAGATATTTAGCTCGTAAAAACCCGACTTCTATGATTGTCGTGGAACTAACTCAAAACCCAATTAACCAAAGTCCGCACACCGAAACCCGTTGCACCGGAGGGATTGTAACCGTTATCCTTATCCGTCCACACCGGACCTGCAACATCTAAATGCGCCCAAGCGGGGGTATCTTTGACAAACTGCTTCAAAAACAATGATGCAGTAATCGAACCACCCGCACGAGGTCCGGTATTTTTCATATCGGCAATACCTGATTTTAACCCTTCAAAATACTTTTCTTCCATCGGCATTCGCCATAATTTTTCCCCAGCGCTTTCGGAAGCTTTTTGCAATTCGGATGCTAATTCATCACTGTTTGTAAACAAACCAGCAATATCATTTCCTAAAGCAATGATACAGGCTCCCGTCAAAGTTGCTAAATCGACGATGGCTTCTACTCCCAACTTGTCAGCAAACACTAAGGCATCAGCCAAGGTTAAACGCCCTTCAGCGTCAGTATTATTAACTTCAATAGTTTTACCATTAGAAGCTTTAAGGACATCACCAGGATGCATAGCGTGTCCGCTAATCATGTTTTCAGCGACGGCAGAAATAAAGTGAACTTCCACATCTGGCTTGAGTTGACCAATGGCTTTTGCAGCACCCAAAGTCGCCGCAGCACCACCCATATCCATTTTCATGGTTTCGATACCGCTACCAGCACCTTTGATATTTAATCCACCAGAGTCAAATGTTACACCTTTACCAACAATTGCTAACTTGCGTCTGGGTGTACCTTGGGGTTTATAGGTAAGGTGAATAAACTTCGGAGGCAAGTCGGAAGCTTGGGCTACTCCCAAAAAAGCACCCATTCCTAACTTTTCGCAATCTTCTTTTTCGAGGATTTCAATTTCTAAACCGTGTTCAGAAGCGATAACTTGAGCAATTTCTGCCATAGTCACCGGGGTTACTTCATTCGCTGGGGCTGCCACTAATTGCCGCGCTAGCATGACTCCCGAAGCTATTTGATCGGCGCAAGTTATGGCAGCTTCTTGTCCGCTAAAACCTAGTAAATCTACGGTTTCTACTTGTGTTTCTTTTTCTTCTGGCTCCGACTTGAAGCGGTTATCTTGGTAAAGCGCTAACTGTATGCCTTCAGCGATCGCCTGAGCAGTTTTTGCTGCGTCATCATGACAAATTGGTAAACTGATGGCTAAAGACTTACATTTTTGCTTTTTAGCTAACTTGGCGACTGTTGCGGCTGCACATCTTAAGTTTTCAGCGTTTAAAGCTTCGGCTTTACCCAAACCCACTAAAATAATTTTACGAATAGAACCACCACTCAAGCGGGTGAAAGCAGTAGTGTTAGGTTTTGCTTTAAATTCTTCGTCATCTATTAATTCTTTTAAAGCACCAAGCAATTTTTCATCTAAAATAGCCAAATCGCCGGTTAATTCTGATCCATCTTCAAATAATCCTACCGCTAAACCATCTCCAGACCAATCTAAAAGCGGTGTATTACTCGCTTGAATTTCCATTTCGTATCCAACAAGTGACTTTACTTGTACCAGTATTGCTTAAAATTTGCTTTTTGTTGACAGTTGACAGTTGATAGTTGACAGTTAACCTCTAACCTTTGACCTTTGACATGCAGACCTCTAACCTCTAACCTTTGAACTTTGACCTTTGACCTCTAACCTTTGACATGCAGACCTTTGACATGCAGACCTTTAACCTTGATTATTAACTACCGATTCTATCAAATTTGTATCAAGATCAAATTTGTTCTTAATTGCGTCAATGATATTTCGTTCGAGTGGGGAAGTTTCGTTGTTCAATTTGGCAATTCGGTAACACTGAGCTAATAAAGGTGCGGCAAAATCACGGTTTAATTGATTAAGCAATGTATCCAAAGGTTGAGGTGATTTAATATTTTGCTCGATTGCTTCTAAAGATTTAGAACTTAAATTTAATTTTTGTAACTGGGGTAATATATCTGACCAAGTTTGTTCTGGATGACTTGCAAGAATCATATGTACTAATATTTGATCCATTACTGCTTCTTGCGCGATCGCGGTTTCTAAATATTTTTCGCTTTGCTGCTGTAATTTTTCTATTGTCTCTTCGTTGGTTAAAGATTTGGATGTATCTAATTTGGTTTCGTAAAACCGACAAGCAGCATATCCCAAAGAAAAAATCATTGTCGCGTTAGCGCTAGCACCAATTACCGCACCAGCGAAAGGGATATTTCGCAGTAATCGCAGTCCTGCTGTTTTTAACAGACGACCACCACCCAATCCTAAACCAAAAATTGCCAATACTTCACCTTTGCGGGCAGGATCTTGTAAATCTAACCCATAGAGAGATGCAATTTGATAAACCATTTCCGATTGTAATTCTGTTGTTGCGGCTAAATCAATTGCTAATAGCGCGACAGCAGCACCTGGTAAAAGGCTTGTGGTTAAGCCAATTCCCCCGGCTTTGACTGCTTTGTCTACCATGATACGGTGAGCAAGCTGACTGGATGATTCGGTGGGATACTTTTGTTTAAGGTGTTTGACTGCTGCTTGTGCTTTTACCAAATCAACCTTATCACTAGCACCGACAAGCCAATTTAAATTTAAAACGCCGGCTAATTTGCGAATCAACCAGTTATTAGAAATATGACTGACTACGTTTCCTGCTGTTTCGGTGGCTTGTTCGATAATTCTGTGGGTTTGTTTTGCTGCTGCTTCTCCTACAGAGCCAACGGTTGAAACAACTGTTGAACCGGCATCTTTTGCACCAGCAGCAACGATAATACCTGCTCCGAAAGCTGTATCGGCAATGGTTCCTCCGACTTCACCTACGGTTTTAGCTAAACATTCCAAAGAAGATGTCTTATCAGCTTTTTCTGATGATGTTTCTAATGTATTTTCTGAGGTTAAGGGGTTTGATTCAACTGATTTTTGAGAAGCTTGATCTGACATTTAATAATACCTACTCTACTTTAGATATAAAGTTTTGTTTATCTGTTTATATTTAATCTATAACTGAGTGATGATTAGTCCAACATCCTCCTAAAAGCGCAATTTAGCTATAACCAAATGCATAAATATTAGGAATGGCTATTTTTGAATATTAGGAATAGCCGCAAGTGTCACAAAACTCGGATGCTGCCGTACTCTCACTTTCATGTGATTGCGTTAAGAATTGCTGTAGTGTACAAGCACCCTACAAGAAAAATATGCCAATTGCGTAAGTCCTAAATATGACTTTAGTAATTCGACAGAAAAAAATAAGTAGGTAGACACAAATAAAACGAACTATGTAACGAAAAGTAAAAACGCGGAAAACCTTGCGATTGCTTGACTCCACTCCGTTCCGTTCGCAATGACGTAGTTATAATTTTTTTCACCCACCTACTTACAACTATATAACTGTTAGGTAAACTACCCTTAAACCCTTATTCCCACTGCCGACTGCCGACTTTATGCCCTAATTACAATTTTCAACGCCAACCTACTTTAGTATTGTTGTTAACATTTATTTTTCGTAATTTGTAATTCGTAATATCTCACTGGAGGGAGATATTATGAATTAGGAATTATTTGCTCAGGGTCTTTTTTTGTCAGTAATTTAGGAGAGAAAGTATTTTGATTAAGTTCAGTAGCTTGTATTTGCAAATATTTACCCGCAACCCATCCAGTATTTTGTTGATATTCTACGAGAAACCACTCTACTCCATCTTGAAAATACCTTTCTTGTTTATCTTTAATGCCAATTGCATTACATGGAATTAATGTAATTATTTGTGCTTCTAAATTTGCCTTTGTCCGCATATTTAAACCATCTGCATCTGGGGGACAATTTAATTTATATTCAGAAATAATTGAGTTATTTTCATTGATTCCATTTTTGATAGAAGGAATTGAAGAATTATTTCCTGAATGCATAGGATTTTGAAATCCTTGAACTTCTGGAGATACTGTTTCTTTTGTCGGCAAATCCTGATTATCTGATGTATTCCAATTTAAAATTGCAGGGCTGGCAAGTACAATGAATATTCCAAAAATAAAGAAACAAATACCCATAAATAAACTGGCTGTACGTGTTGAATTAGGTTGATTATAATTAATTGAACTAAACTTTGAACTATTTAATTTCCTTCCGAACCATGATAAAAACGGAAGAAAAATAGAAATACCAAACAAAATAAGCAATATACCAAAAGACAAAAATAAAATTTCTAGAATATTCATAAAAGTTATTTCCTCTAGATTTATGTATGTTCAATACAAATAAGGAACTTGTATGTCTCAATACAAGAAGCCGTAGAGGAAAGTTTAACTATGGACTATAGGAACAAACTAGTAGATTTAGTTACAATTGATTTTTTTGTTATTAAAATTAAGTAGGAAGTAAGGAATAGGGAATGGGTAATCTAATATCTTGCACCTTTCGGACGTAAACACGTAGTCTGTGCGTAAGTCTTATGATTTGATTTTGCTAGTGGATTCTAAAAAGTCATTCTGACGCATAATTTCATAAAGGTTGATATCTTCTTCTAATAAACAGGCGTGTCCGCTTTCCGGAAGTATGATAATCTTAGAGTTAGGGAAAATATTGGCTAACCTTAAAACTTCTGTTGTAGAAGGTAAAAGTCTATCGTTAGCACCAGCAATTAATAAAATCGGTTGAGTTAGCTGAGTTAGTTTATATTCATCAATATAAAATTCCCGAAGTAACGATATCCGCCAACGAATGGTTTCTGGTGGAACTGAGCGCATTGCTTTCAAAAGTTCTTGGCGATCGCTGCTGCTCATTCTTGGTAATGAAGCCAAAAAAGGCAATAATCCTAAAGCCCCTATATCGTAAAAAAAGTTAGGTACTAAGTCGGTAAACTGGGAACCCCAGTCAAAAAAAGGACGAATCCGAAAGCTAGAAGCTGGATTTAACAAAATTATTCGCTTGAACAAATGCGGTGCTGCGATGGCAACTTTTTGGGCTAAACAACCCCCAAATGATTCTCCACAAAGATACACTGATCTTTGAGTTGTGGTCTTGATTTCGGCATAAATTAACTTCAATACGCTATTGGTGAGTTCATCCCAACTAGTAAGATCATCTCGTGGTATTGCTAAACAGCGCACGTCGAAAGCAGTTTCTAAACCATCAGTTTGGGTTCGCAATAGTTGACCAGAACCATCCATCCCTGGCAAATATATAAATAGCGGATATTCTGGGTGTATTGTTGTGGGAGCCAGGAAACACGGCTGTAGTCCAACTTTTGGTCTATTCATCAGTTACTTATTAATTGTCAATTGTTAATAGTTAATTGATAAAAATTATTATTGAAAAAGCGTTTGAATGATACTACTTAGATAAAAATAAGTCTGTGATTTCCGATTCACAACTTTGGGTTAACTATTTTACTATATTTACTGCCAGTTTTCCCTGATATGGACATCATAAATATGAGTGATTTTCCCCAAAGGCAATCAAAAATATAGTCACAAAGACATATTAATAGAGATAGGATTGTGATAGTAGGGAAATGTTCTTGTAGACAGGGAGCTTGAAAGCAAACAATAAATTAGCAGTAGATTATTCAGAGTCATAAATTTTCAACACAAATAAATTTTACAAGAATATTCCATCTAAGCTTGATATAATTTTGACAATTTTTATATTTTAGGTAAATAAAAAAAATAAAAAAAATAATGCTGACAAATTATTTGTATTCAGACTGACAATCATTTTTAAAAAAGCTGATTAATAATTAAGCCATAAATCTGTGATTAATTATTATTATAATCAATGTAATCGAGAGTCATTTTAAAATAAACCGAAATCAAATTAATTTGCTAACATTAAAATGCAGCTTGAAAAAGCATAGGCAATGTTGTATAATTACGTGGTTTTGCCTAAAAATGTCGGATAGAAAACAGTTTTTTTTAAAGTAATTTTATTTTTGCATGAGTCTAGTGGATAAAACAAAAAATACATTTGCACTTACGACACCGCTATATTATGTAAACGATTTGCCTCATATCGGCAGTGCTTACACAACAATGGCAGCAGATGTAGTGGCACGGTTTCAAAGACTTTTAGGTCGTTCAGTACTGTTAATAACGGGAACCGACGAACACGGACAGAAAATTCAACGGACAGCAGAAAGTAAAGGAATACAGCCTCAAGAATTCAGCAACCAAATTTCTGCGGAGTTTGTGTATTTGTGGAAATTGCTCAATATTCAATACGATCGCTTTATCCGCACTACCGATGCAAAGCATGAAGCAATAGTCAAAGAGTTTTTTGGACGAGTGTGGGAAAAAGGGGATATTTATCTTGGTCAGCAAAAAGGCTGGTATTGCGTGTCTTGCGAAGAATTTAAAGAAGAACGCGAATTGCTAGAAGGAAATTTATGTCCTATTCATACTAACAAACAAGTAGAGTGGCGAGACGAAGAAAATTACTTCTTTCGGTTATCGAAATATCAAAGCCATCTGGAAGAATTGTATCATTCAAGACCAGATTTTATTCAGCCAGAGAGTCGGCGGAATGAAGTTCTCAACTTTGTCAAAAGAGGGTTGCAGGATTTTTCCATTTCGCGGGTGAATGTTGAGTTGGGTTTTCCTGTACCTAATGACCCAAAGCATACTTTGTACGTGTGGTTTGACGCTTTGTTGGGATATGTGACAGCATTACTCGAACCCGAAGATCAACCAACTTTAGAAAACGCTTTGGCTAAGTGGTATCCGATAAATTTGCATTTAATCGGTAAAGATATTTTACGCTTTCATGCGGTTTCTTGGCCTGCAATGTTAATGAGTGCCGATTTAGCTTTACCAGAAAGAGTATTTGGACACGGTTTTTTGACCAAAGATGGTCAGAAGATGGGTAAAAGTCTGGGAAATACCATTGACCCTGTAGCCTTGGTAAAGAAGTATAGCGCAGATGCAGTTCGTTATTACTTTATTAAGGAAATCGGTTTTGGTAAAGATGGAGATTTTAATGAAATTAGATTTATTGAGGTTCTAAATGCAGATTTGGCGAAGAATTTAGGTAACTTGCTGAATCGGACTTTAAAAATGGTCAAAAAATACTGTGCAGGAAATCTAGCGTCAATTACAAACGAAAATATTCCTCAAGATAATCCTTTGAAAGCAATTGGTTTGCAATTAGGGGAACAAGTTAAAACTAGCTATGAAGTTTTAGCTTTTGATCGAGGCTGTGAAGCAATTTTGAGGTTTTCGCAAGCCTGTAATAAGTATATTGACGAACAAGCACCTTGGTCATTATATAAACAAGGACAACAGCAAGAATTAGAACAAGTTTTGTACGTTGTTCTAGAATCAGTAAGGTTGGCAGCTTATTTACTTTCCCCCGTAATTCCGAATATTAGTAGCGATATATACCAGCAGCTAGGTTTTGAGATTGATTTTAATCATCAAACAGATGCTGCAACTAGCGCACCCTTTGCTGTACATGGAAATTGGGGATTGTTGAGTAGCGAACAACAATTAGGTGAAGCAAAACCAATCTTTCAAAGTATTGAATTGGATTGAGAAAGATTTTTTGGATTTGGGATTTTGAACGACGCATTGTATTTATAGCTACAAAGAGCCAAATATCAAATACCGTTCTAAGGGTCAATTTCAAATCCAAAATCGATTTACACAAATTTAATTGCTCGGAGGATAAGGCGATTGAGATCAATATTATAAGCATTAGTTTTGATCGATCGCCATAAATCGCTGTAACTTACGTATATATGTAAGTAATAGGTTTAAATGATTACAAAAATAACAAAACGAATTGCAAAAATAAAAAAAGAGGTATGAGAAAATGTTGAATAATATACAAGAAGAGTCAATATTTACACCGGAACAAGTGTTAGAAAATCGAGGTCGTGTAGCGATATTTATTGATGGCTCAAATTTGTTTTATGCAGCTTTACAGTTAGGAATTGAAATTGATTACACAAAATTGCTTTCTAGATTAACAGGTGGTTCTAGATTGTTGCGCTCGTTTTTTTATACAGGTGTAGACCGAACAAATGAAAAACAGCAGGGATTTTTGTTGTGGATGCGACGTAACGGTTATAGAGTGATTGCGAAAGATTTGGTACAGCTACCAGATGGCTCAAAAAAAGCTAACTTAGATGTGGAAATAGCAGTAGATATGATGGCTTTAGTCGATTCTTACGACACTGCTGTTTTAGTTAGTGGTGATGGGGATTTAGCATATGCAGTAAATTCGGTTAGCTATCGTGGTGTTAGGGTAGAGGTGGTTAGTTTGCGATCGATGACTAGCGACAGTTTAATTAACGTTTCCGACCGTTATATTGATTTAGAAGCGGTCAAAGACGATATTCAAAAGACTCCTCGTCAAGGATATCCCTATCGACCATTACCTGAAATGAGTTTTTTAGAACAATCACCTGAAATGGTTAATCCTCGTTTAGAAGTTCAGGAATAAAGCTGAATAACTTTCGTGTTGGGTAAGAAGTCGGGTTTTGATCACAATTGTGTTGTGTTACAGATATGCAAGGCAAAAACCCGACTTCTAAAATCTAATGGGGTAAGAAGTCGGGTTTTTATGAGAATTTCTGGTGTTACGGATATTCAGATCGTCAAAACCCGACTTCTATGATTATCATCGTAGTTTACTTTTACTTCGGGGGTACTTACGTTAAATTTTTACGTCTGTAAATGCAGTATGGTGCAAACAACTGTCTAATATAAACAGGATGAAAAATTTAAGTTACAAAGTTTTTAATTTATATTTTCTATTATGTGCCTTCTTTCTATTGACATTAGTTAGCTGTGGAGCTAACAAGCCTAATATTAACGAACAACCAGATGAAACCGAATCAGTCCAAGAAGAAGAAAGTAAATTTACTTTTCAAGGAGTAGCTTTAGAACAGTTTGATGAAAAAGGTCAACCAATTTGGAAAGTAAACGCCAAACAAGCTAAGTACACCAAAGAAAAACAAATTGGTGAAGCCGAAAATCCAAATGGTGAATTGTATCAAGACGGTAAAATAGTTTACAAAGTAACAGCACAAAAAGCTGATATCAGGCAAGATGGAAAGCAATTATTTCTCAAAGGTCAAATTGTGGCTACAGACCCGGAGAATGGTATTGTATTGCGGGGTAATGAATTAGAATGGCGACCACAAGAAGACTTACTGATTGTTCGTAATCAGCTTAACGGTACTCATAAACAATTGCAAGCAGTAGCTCAAGAAGCAAAAGTTAAAACTCGTGAACAGCGAATTGATTTTTTTGGGGGAGTAGTAGCCAAATCGGTAGAACCTAATCTGCAAATGCGAACCGAGCAGTTAACCTGGATGATTAAACAGGAAAAATTAATTGGCGATCGCCAAATACAAATTGACCGTCTTGAGGATAATAAAGTTACGGATCGTGGTAGAGGAGATGCTGCGGAAGTTTTTTTGAAAACACAAATTGTTAATATCACCAAAAACGCCTTGATAGAATTACTAGACCCCTTGGTACAAATAGCTAGTAACTCTATGACTTGGAATATCAAAGCCGAAACAGTAAAAACAAATGCATCGTTGAAAGTGATACATCGGACTGAAAATATAACCGTAAGTGGTAATCGGGGGGAATTAAAAATCCCTGAGAAAACAGTATATGTCCAAGGAGATGTTAAAGGTGTCGGACAAAAAGGTCAGTCAATTCAATCGAATAATTTAACTTGGTATTTAGATAAACAATTAGTAGAAGCTGCTGGAAACGTCACATACAGCCAAACAAGCCCTCGATTTACTTTTAAAGGTGAAACCGCTACTGGTAATTTACAAACAGAAAACGTGGTGGTTAAAGGGGGAAATTCCGGAGATAGAGTAATTACAGAAATTATTCCACAATTAAAGAATTAAATTAGGAAGTGGGTAATAAGGTTCAGGGGCAAACGTGTAAAGCGTGGTTTGTATAAAACTTCTACAAGTAGAACATTAAACCTAAGTACTTTCAAGGAACAAGTTGTATTTTTTTCGGAACTATAACAGTAGGGTAGCGTCTTTTAAGGGGATATAGCATTTACTTTTATGTGCGGTTAATCGCAACATCTTCAGTAATTCAGTTTTATTTATATATTTCGAGTTATTGTTGCTGATGTGTTTATGATTGCTGATAACTAAAATACATATTAATTATCTGCCAATCGACTTCTAATCAAGGTTTATCAGGTCTAAATTTAGAAAAGCCGCATCTTTCACCATATCCAAATAGTTACCAATAATCAAAATTACTTATTTTTGCGATTGATATTCGGTTGTTCAATATTAGAAATACAGGAAAAAGTGTATGCCTTTACAAATCAATTCTCAACAGTCTTTAGTTAGCATTATCGTGCCGGTGTACAATCGTTCAATATATTTGAAACAAGCGATTCAAAGCGCTCTCAATCAAACTTACAAAAATATTGAAATTATTGTATCAGACGATTGTAGTCCAGAAAGTCCCCAAGCAATAGTAGAATCTTTTGATGATTCACGTATTATATTTCGGCGAAATCAAGAAAATTTGGGAGTTGCGAGCAATATTATTAGTGCGGTAAAAGTTGCTAGAGGAAAATATATTGCGAGTCTCAATGATGATGATATATGGAATGAGAACTTTTTAGAAAAATTGGTTCCACAACTTGATAATAATGATGATTTAGTCTTAGCTTTTTGCGACCATTACATTATAGATGACCATAGTAATATTGATGATAAAGCTACCGAAGAATGCACTCAAATGTGGAAGCGTAACGAGTTAAAAGAAGGAATTTATCAACCCTTTTATCAAATTGCATTAGTTAATCAATCGGTAGCAAGTTCTGTAGCAGCAGTAATTCGTAAAGATGCTATCGATTGGGATGATTTTCCTCCTCAAGCGGGACCTTTTTGGGATTTATATTTGACTTATATGGCTTGTAGAAATGGTGGTGGAGCTTATTATTTCCCAGAAAAATTGAGTAAATATCGCGTCCACGCACTATCTGAAACTATGAATATTGGTAGTAAAAATACTAAGGCTAAAATTAGAGGAGCGAAGGCGACAATTTTCTGTTTTCATCAATTTATGGAAGATGAAGCCTTACAAGAGTTTAACAGTTATTTTCGCAAGCAATGGTTACACGCACAAACTACTTTAGCCATTGGTTTACTCCGGGATGAAAAGGGAACGGAAGCAAGACCTTTACTTTTGCGTACTTTGATTCAACAAAAGTTTGATCAAAGAACTATAGCTGCATTTTTAATTAGTTTTATTCCCAAACCATTAGCACGTAAATTATTAGCTGTGTGAATTGGTAATTGGTAATTGGTAATGGGTAATTGGTAATGGGTAATTGTTGATTTACTATAATATTGCCTATGTGTAGACCAGGAGCAGGAGATTATCATCTGCCCTGAGTTAACTTACCTACACTAACTTTCGATATAATCCGCAAGTCGTAAATTTTCAATTTATCTTCTGAAATTATTCTTAAGAAAAATATAGTTGTAGAATTTATAGGTCAACAGGTCAATAAATTTTCAACCCACTAATCATGCTTGAGTTGTATCAATTTGAACTTTCTCAATACTCAGAAAAAGTGCGTCTTATTCTAGATTATAAAGGTCTAGAGTATCGTAAAATAGAGGTAACACCGGGAATTGGACAGGTAGAATTATTCCAAAAAACTGGGCAACGTCAAGTACCAGTACTCAAGGATGGTAGTAGATATGTATCGGATTCCACGGAAATAGTTCAGTATATAGACGCACAATATCCCGATCCTCCCTTGATGCCGCAAGACCCGAAACTTCGGGGATTATGCTTAATGTTGGAAGAATGGGCGGATGAATCCATTGGTACCAAAAGTAGAAAAGCTTTATTCTCTGCGATTAGTAAAGACCAATACTTCCGCAAATCGTTGTTACCCAGTTCAACCCCAGATTTGCTGAAAACACTGGTGGAAGGGGTACCTAGTGACATACTGAAAGTTTTGGGCTTGGGAGTCGGATACAGCCCCGATGCGGTACAAGATGCCATGAGGGATTTAAAGCAAGATTTGGAAGCTTTGACTTTGATATTAGAAGATAGTCCTTATTTGCTGGGTGACAAACCATATCTTGCTGATTTTGCAGTGGCAGGTTTATCAATATTGTTAAAATTTCCCGATGGTGCTTATTTAGATTTACCAGCAACTGTTAAAGGTAAAGGAGTCCCTGGTTTAGCAGATAATCCGATTTACCAGCCATTCTTTGATTGGCGCGATCGACTTTATGCTCAATTTCGCAAACCAATAATCGGTTCTACTATCAACAGTAGCAGTGCGCCGACATCGATTCAAATTGAGTAAATAGTCAACAATTACCAACTACCAATTCCTGACCACGGATTAATTGATGATTACACTGATTTCACGGATTGAATTACCTAATTAACGTGAATTCGACGATAATCCCAGAATTCGGGTTTTTATCATGATTGTCTGTGACTACAGATATTTATCCTAAAAACCCGACTTCTTACCTATTACCAATTACCCATTACCAATTAGATTTATTCCCATAATTGATACAGTGCAATTAAAATTCTTTTAAGAAGAACATATAAACTAATGCACTGATCTGTATGAATTTTATTAGTAGACAACCTTTAGGTTCGGTTATTCAAGGTTCTTTAGCTGGGGGATTAGAAGTCAGATTACACCCCGATATTTTAGTTGAAGATATGCGGGTAGGTAAGTTTCTGGTTGTCCAAGGGGTGCGATCGCGATTTTTCTGTATGCTCACAGATGTGGCTTTAGGAATTTCCAATCAAAGGATTGTGGCTTATCCTCCAAGTTGGGAAGATACTTTTATGCGAGAAATTTTAGCGGGAAGCGGTACTTATGGTACTATTAATCTCTCGCCGATGTTGATGTTTACCCCCGAATCTAACGAATCGGATTTTAATCATGTAGATGATAAATCTGCAAAGTTGAAAGCAGCAGTTGATACGAGTTTGGCATCGTTTCAAGCCCAAACTAGTACTTCAATGGAATTAATGCCTGTTAAAACAATTCCCAGCCATTTTAGCCAAGTTTACGACGCTTCTGAAGATGATTTTCGCCGGGTATTTGGTTGGGAAGATGATCCCCAAAGAAAGAATTTTTCCATTGGTCAACCTTTAGATATGGATGTACCCGTGTGCATCGATTTAAATAAGTTTGTGGAAAGAAGTAATGGGGTTTTCGGTAAATCCGGAACTGGTAAATCTTTTTTAACGCGCTTACTTTTGGCTGGGACAATTAGAAAAAATGCTGCGGTAAATTTAATTTTTGATATGCACTCGGAATATGGGTGGGAAGCGGTTTCCGAAGGCAAAAATTTAAGTACTGTCAAAGGTTTAAAGCAGTTGTTTCCCAGCAATGTAGAAGTATTTACTTTAGATCCAGAGTCTACAAAACGTCGTGGTGTACCTCACGCTCAAGACCTTTATTTAAGTTACGACCAAATTGAAGTTGAAGATATTAAGTTATGTTCCCGCGATTTGGGACTTTCTGAAGCAAGCATTGATAATGCGAATATTCTTCATGCAGAATTTGGTAAATCTTGGATTGTTCAATTGTTGAACATGACGAATGAAGAAATTAAAATGTTTTGCGAAGAAAAGCGGGGACATCAAGGCTCAATTACCGCATTGCAACGGAAACTCTTGCGGATGGATAACATGAAGTATATGCGTGCTGCTTGTCCACACAATTATATAAATCAAGTTATGACTTGCCTAGAAAATGGCAAAAACGTGGTAGTAGAATTTGGTTCTCAGTCAGATATGCTTTCTTATATGTTGGTAACGAACATGATTACTCGTCGAATTCACCAACAATATGTTCGTAAAGCAGAAAAGTTTTTGCAGAGTAAAAATCCTGTTGATAAACCATTACAGCTAATGATTACTATCGAAGAAGCACACCGCTTCCTTGACTCGGCGATAGTACAAAGTACTATTTTTGGTACAATAGCTCGTGAAATGCGGAAATATTTTGTCACTTTATTAGTGGTAGACCAAAGACCTTCTGGGATAGATAATGAAGTAATGTCCCAAGTTGGTACCCGCATCACAGCCTTACTCAATGACGAAAAAGACATCGACGCAATTTTTACAGGGGTTTCCGGTGCTGGTGGCTTGAAATCGGTGTTAGCAAAATTAGACTCAAAACAGCAAGCTTTAATTTTAGGTCATGCCGTTCCCATGCCGGTAGTTGTGCGTACCCGTCCTTACGACTCCGTATTTTATCAAGAAATTGGCGACCCCGATTGGGAAAGTAAACCAGATGAAGAAGTATTCGCAGCAGCCAAATTAGCAAAAGCAGATTTAGGATTTTAACCTACGATTAACTCTCAACTGACTTTCAATTTGTTTTCTGTGATCGTTGACGCGATTTGAGAATCATGGCAGTGTAATATCATTACATTTTGATCTATTTTTTTTGGTTAAGGTGAAATTTTGGTAAATTCTACTCGCAACCCCGTTCTAAATAAACGATACATTGTAGTGCGATCGCTTTTTCAACCTCCGAAACCAATCTTTAGATAGAGCAGTATTTGAAGCAGAACGGCGAAAATACTGATCAAGTCACAGCTTATTAACTACAAATTGATAATTAGTGATTCCGAAAAATTCTATCTTAGTAACATCCACCCACGACAAATCCGCTTAAGTTCGGTAATCCGGCTATTTGCGGAGAACCGGATTGACATTTTTCACGTCAAGATAGATATATCCAGTCGCCAGTAAAAAAGATATTAGTTCTCTTTTTTGGCAAACAAACCCTGAATGCATTATAATGGAAAGATTTATTTGAACCTCTTTACTAACGACAAGATTTGTCGTAATATTAAATTAAGTAAAACTCATACTGACTTCATATTTAAGCATCGCCCTTAGCGACTAAGGAAAAAAATAAATTGTTGAAACCATAAAAAGTTTACTTCTAGGGGATTGATAAATAGGGGGAGGCAGAGGAACTAATGGGGAAAGTTCACCGTCTTTAAATTCTCTGTAAAAGTTAGAGACTGAAAAGTTGGTATTTCCTGTTGGTTCCACAATTAGTATCTTTATTTTCCATACCCTCCCTAGTAATTAAATGCTCATCGTGTCTACGGAGTAGAGGAAAACGCACCAATGCCCATCGAAAACACTGTAACAGAAAAAAACGATACCAAATTTACGGCTGATATGGTGCGAACCTATCTGCGGGAGATTGGTAGAGTACCTTTGCTTACCCGCGAGCAAGAAATTGTTTTCGGGAAGCAGGTGCAAAAAATGATGAATCTTGTCGAAGCCAAAGAGGCTTTATCAAAGAAATTGGGACGGGAAGTTAGCTTAGAAGAATGGACTGAGGAAGTTGATTTATCTGAAACAGAACTGAAAAAGACTGTTTTTGAGGGTAAACGCGCTAAGCAGAAGATGATTGAAGCGAACTTGCGTTTAGTTGTGGCGATCGCCAAAAAATACCAGAAGCGAAACATGGAATTTCTGGATTTAATCCAGGAAGGAGCTTTAGGATTAGAGCGGGGTGTGGAGAAATTTGACCCGACTCGCGGCTATAAGTTCTCCACTTATGCTTACTGGTGGATTCGTCAAGCTATTACAAGAGCGATTGCACAGCAAGGAAGAACTATTCGTTTACCGATTCACATTACTGAAAAGCTGAACAAAATCAAGAAAGTACAGCGTGAACTAGCTCAAAAATTAGGGCGATCGCCATCTCCAGCAGAAATTGCCAAGGAGCTGGATTTGGAACCCGCACAAATTCGCGAATACTTGAATATGGCACGTCAACCAGTCTCTTTGGATGTGCGAGTGGGTGACAACCAAGATACCGAGTTGCAAGAAATGCTTGAAGATGATGGTCCGTCACCAGAGTATTACACAACTCAAGAATTTTTGCGTCAAGACTTGAAAAACTTATTAGCGGAACTGACTCCTCAACAGCGGGAAGTGTTGATTTTACGCTTTGGATTAAACGATGGTAATGAAATGTCCTTAGCGAAAGTTGGGGAACGTTTAAGCTTGAGTCGCGAAAGAGTTCGTCAATTAGAACATCAAGCACTTGCTCATTTACGTCGTCGTCGTGGCAATGTTAAAGAATATGTTGCAAGTTAATAGTTAGATTTACTAATAGTTTAACAGCGATACGCCTCCTTTTTGGGGGCGATTTTTTTGAGAATATTTGATTTTTACATTCATAGGACTTAGGCAACCGGCACATTTTCTTTGTAGGGGAGGCAAAAAGAGGTGTAGATAATATCCCCCTTTATTGCCGTTGCTGTGACGCTTCGGAAAAAATTTGAACGGTTCTATAAGACTTGTAACGTCACGCACCACCCGTGTATTGTGACAATTGCGACTATTCCTGATTCAGTCTTTCGAGTCAACCATTAGGATGAATACGAACACTTATAGTACTGGTAGTATAAAGTTAACATTAAAAAAATAAACATAAAATTTCAAAAATTACGGTTTTTTTTACTAGACAATATAAATTAAGCTTTTAATAAAGCCATTTAAATACATACTTAGTTGAAAATCAAACTCATCATTGCAGACTGAAAAATCAACTTTTATTTATAGGAGAATCGTCGGGTGCTCAAACAGATTAGTAAATTTCTTCCACCCCCTAGTTTTGCAATTCCTGTATTGGGCTTAGTTATCGTTATTGGTGCAATAAGTCAACGCGCACAACCAGTTTTATCAAAACAAATTTATCGACTGCAAGTAATAGACTTGGAAGAACAAGCACCAACAATTACTTGGATGGAAAATAGTTCCGGAGATGCTTCCGAGTCAATTTCTAAAGAAGCACGTTTGCGAAGAGTATTAGATAATTCGGTCAGTAGAGTATCTCCAGGAGAGACTTATACTTGGATGCAGCGAAATACTACTTCAGAAGGTTTCGCAGAAGAAATAGAAAGTTTATCTACCACTCAACCCAAAATGAATGAAGATAAAGCCTCGATCAAAGCAGCAATACCGAGAAGAAATTTTCCTAACCATAATGGTATATTTCTTTATGGAGCTTCACCCCAAACAGGACAACTTGGCAAAGGATATATTATTTTTGAAAAAATTAGCAATAAAGTTGTAGGAGCAATGTATATGCCTGCTTCCGAGTTTAATTGCTTCCAAGGGACTTTAGATAGTTCAGGAGAAATAGCAATGACAGTTAAAGGCTATGCTGGTGATTTTAACCCAACTCAAGTGGCTTCAAGATATGGACTACCCCAATCAAACCAAGATAATTTAGATAACTACGCCTATTCGGTTACATTACAAGATTATTATCACCTTGATAACATTACCGATGATGAACGACGTATTTTGAAAGCCTGTAAAGCAAACTTTGAATGATTTGGGTGTCAAACGGTTATTAGATAGTTAATAATTAATAGTTGTTGACCAGCTAAGATGAACCACTATCTACCAACAACTATCAACTAACAACTAACCACTATTTAATATTCAATTCCTGGCTGTGCTTTTACAGCTTGATCGCGGAAAGGATGTTTAATTAAATTCATTTCAGTAACTAGGTCAGCTCGTTCGATCAAAGATTGAGGTGCGCCTCTACCCGTAAGTATGACATGATTTCGTTCAGGTTTTTGTGACAATCCGTGTAACACCTCTTCCACTCTTAAGTAACCGAGCTTGATCGCAATATTAATTTCATCCAACAAAACCAACTTGTATTCGGGATTGCGGATATATTCTAATCCCTTGCTCCAAGCAGCTTGAGCTTTTTCAAGATCGCGATCGCGATCTTGAGTTTCCCAAGTGAATCCCTCACCCATGGCGTGGAATACCAACTGTCCAGTTTCTTTCCAAGCGCTAAATGCTTTTTTTTCCGAAGGTTCCCACGCGCCTTTGATAAACTGAATTATCGCTACTTTATAACCATGCCCGAGGGAACGTAGCACCATTCCCAAAGATGCTGTTGTCTTGCCCTTACCATTACCAGTGTTGACAATAACTAAACCTTTTTCCAGTGAAGCGTCAGCAATTCTTTGGTCTTGCACTTCTTTACGTCGCTGCATTTTTTTACGATACTGTTCTGCCGTTAGGGAGCTACTTTGGGCAACCGTTGATGTAGATGTGGTGACGTTAGTTTGATTCTCTTCCATGATACCCTGTATTTATGATTTCTATAAATGATTTTGCTCATTTTTAAAATTAACTTTAATGGTCTAAGTAAAATAACTTAAATAACTGCTTGTTATATTTATATTTAATTATCTTTTCTTTACGAAAAAAATACCATTAATTAAAAGTTATGAGCAAATTCCTATTGTAAATTTTAAAGTACTCTAAAAAAAGTTTTTCCATGAAGCTAAGTGTAATAATTCCATGTCTGAACGCAGCTGATACGATTGTGGCTCAATTAGAGGCTTTAATTCAACAGCAATGCTGCGAACCTTGGGAAATTATTATTGCTGATAACGGTTCAACAGATCAAACCTTAGAGATTGTCAAACAATATCAGCAGAATCTACCTAATTTACGTATAGTTGACGCATCTGCTATTAAAGGTTCTGCTTATGCCCGTAATGTAGGCGCAAATGCAGCTTTATCTGAGAATTTAGCATTTTGTGATGCTGATGATGAAGTCACTTGCTCCTGGGTAGCAGCAATGATAGAAGCACTATCCAAATATGACTTTGTAGCGGGTTGTAGCGATTATTCCAAACTAAATGAACCGTGGGTAGTAAACTGTTGCGGATTAAGAGAAGCTAACGGAATCAAAAATTACGTCTATTTTCCATATGCAGCAGGTAACAATCTTGGTGTTAAACGCTTAGTTCATAATTCAGTCGGTGGATTTGATCAAACAATGTTGTTGCTCCAAGACATAGATTACTGCTGGAGAATCCAAAAAACCGGCATCAAACTAGACTCCGCAGCAAATGCAGTCATTCATTTTCGGTTTCGTAACACTGTTAAAGGTATGTACCGTAGATGTTGGAGATTAGGCTGTTATGATATTTTGCTGCATCAAAAGCATCAAAAAATGGGAATGCCTAAATTAATTCAATGGCGAAATTTATCTAAAGATGCGGCAATTCTACCTTTGAAATTTTTGGTAAAAGTTCGCGATCGAGAAAGTTTTGTCAGATGGTTATTAGACTTGGCTTGGTTGGGAGGACATTTACAAGGTTGTATAAAGTATAATTATTTGGCGATTTAAACGAGCAACCAGAACAAATTAGCCTTTTCATTGCCCATTAATTAGAGATTAGGTTGCCTATGAAAATATATGCTATTGGTCAGATTCAAGTGAGAATAATATTTCTCACCCCTATTATTTGACCTGTATGTTATACTTACCAAGGAGAATTAATTCGGTAGACAGCGTTTGTTTTTAGCATTCACAGACTTATCTCCGAAATGTAAATCTCTACACACTCATGATTTCGGAGACGATCCATGTCGATTTACGTAGGCAATCTTTCATACGACGTTACAGAGGAGAATTTGAATGCCGTCTTTGCAGAATATGGTACTGTAAGACGTGTTCAAATCCCTACTGACCGGGAAACTGGTCGTGTGCGTGGTTTTGGTTTTGTAGAAATGGGTTCAGAAGATGAAGAAGCAGCAGCTATAGAAGCTCTTGATGGAGCTGAATGGATGGGACGTGACCTGAAAGTAAATAAGGCTAGACCCAGAGAAGAAAGAAACTCCTTTGGTGGTAATCGTAGAAATAATAATTTCCGCAACCGCTACTAAACTTCATTAAGTTATCTTAAAACAGTTAATTTTTTAATTTGGTAAATTAACTTCATTAACCTAGGGCTCAGGCACGACTGCTTGGGTTTTTTTAGTGGTAATTGGTGGATGGTGGATGGTTGTTAGTTGTTGGTGTTTGGTGCTTTTCAACTGTCAACTGTCAAACTATCGAAAAGATTCGATAAGTACTGCGGTTCCAGCTAAACAAATTAAAATTATTCCACAACGCCAAATAATTGCAAATACTATGGGGAAAAGAGCGATAGTTATTTGCCAAGTGCCAATAATTGAAGATAAACCAGCAGCCAAGATGAAACCAAATACTATATATATAAAGTATTTGAGAGCTTTTAAAATTAATCTGAACAAAGGATTAAATTTGTTAGTAGTCATGGTTTTTATTCTCCATTAAATGATGTTTTGGTTGAATTGTATCTGGTCAATTAAAAAGCCGGTAAATGTCATGAAAACACTTCACCGGCTTGTAAACTTCTAGTTTATCGAAAGCCATATTGAATTTTAGATGTTAAATTTTGAGGATAGTGCGGGTTTGGGAAAACTCGAATTGGAGCAACAGTTATTCAGAAAAATGCCATTTGTTCCAAGTATTGGTAACTTGAGAATAGGCATTTTTAATTGGTGCAACCTGCTGGGAATTTAAAAAGTAGCGGTAGGTGATGTGACTACCCAAATAAACCGCAATTTCGTGGTTCTTTTTCTCACTAATAATGCGAAATTCACCGTGTCCGGTTTCGCATAATGCTTGAATTAGCAGAAAACTCATGTGAGAAAATACTACAGGTAGTACAAGAGTATTAGAATTTGATTTTTGAATAGTTATAGCTGATTTCTGGGAAAACTTGTCTCTAACATCCAAGTACATCGTCATTGGTTGAGCTGTTTCCAAGAATTCTTGTAACTGTGGGAAGGTCATATTTTAGTTCTCCGTGCAAATAGCCAATCGCTTGTTACTGACTTAATTGACGTTTTTCCTCCACTTTTAGAGAATCGTGATTTATACCTATTATAAATGTAAATTTATTTAATGTGTTAATTTGAGTTACATTTTGATTGGATATATTGTGAAATCAGAGAACAAATAGTCAAAGTATAATTTAGGCTAATTGATGTGGAGAGAGGGGAGAAAGTAAGTTAAAAGTATTGCTACACAAAGATTTTACCTGAAAATTCAAGATGAGATGGTACTTTCATGATTAATGTGAATGTCTCGATTTGTGTATTTGTATGGAGATATACCAAATATAAGTAAATTTGATTTACATTTGAATGATGTTTAATAAAGGAATATGGGCATGGATAAAGTTGGAGACCAAGAAAAACTCCGGGAAATGCTGCTTTTCTTTTTGGAAGAAATGGGAGCGACCCAGATAGAATTATCTGAGGGGATGGGTGTTAGCCGTCCGTTAGTGATAGACTTTCTGAGTAAAAAAAAAGGACATTTACCTGTCAGTAGCGAAGGCTTGGTCAAACTGTGCGAAAATTTGAAGAGTAGCAGACCTTCTAAGAGAAAATTAAAGAAAGATAGCCAAAAAGATAAATCTGTGATTACTCCTAACGAATTAAGAAAGGAATTAGGAAAAATTGGTGCTGACGAACTTTTAGAGTCTGCTGGTTTTTTACCTGATAAAACTGAAAGTATTCGTGTCACTCCAGAAAGATTTTTTCATATTGGTCAAATAGTTGCATTACTTGAGCTTTTGGAATTTGAAGATTTGCTTCCCACAACCAGGGAGATATTGACAATTACTAGTAACAAACTAACTATTGCTAGTACAAAGTTATTTGATAATTCTGATCAAGATGAAGATGCTTTAAAAGCATTGATCAAAAAACTTGGCGAACCTCATCCGACCTTGGGTTTAAAATTAAAGTTACGAGTAATCGAAAAGCTGGAAGCAGCTCAAAAAAATTTGCACAATGGTGGTAAAACAAAATTTAGTCGTAAAGAAGCGATCGCACTGTTTCTGAGTATTTTAATTAAAGAGAAAACATCACATGATAGTTCGCTTCATGCCATAATCAAAAAGCTGGAATTTCAAACTTTATCTCGCTCGATTGACTATAGAGACGAATACTGTGACGTTTATTCTCTTTTAGAAGAAATTGCCTTTGATGCCGAGTACAAGCTGCGAACTCCAGGTTTGTCGCTGCAAGAAAGCTCTCAGGCTAGAATTTTAGATTCCCTTCAACCCGTGGTGATGGCGATCGTCACCTGTGATTTTGGTGATAATAGCGAGAATAGCGAACTTTTGCAGTGGATATATACATCTAGCAATACTATGGTTGAAAACGCTATTAGTGCTTGTACATTGAATATGGGTTTGAAGGAAGATACTTTACTGACAATATCGACAAATACTCTTGATAGCAACATTCATTCTTTAGTTGAAACCACAGTAATTTTAGGAGATAAACAGCAATATCAGGGTATTTGGGTAGATAGAGACTCAATGATTGTGATGTTGCAAGCAATTGTTTGTGCTGTAAAACAATGGTTTGCGGATAACAGACAAAATCACAACCTTGATAATGATATATATATTTCAGCTTGCAGGAACCTTTCGGAATTAATCAAACGACTTACTCAAGTGAGAAGAGCGTTTCATAACTTTCAATTTTTAGATGAAGGATGTCAGTTATGGGAAATCAAGAAAATTGCTGAAGAAGCGAAAAAACATTTATTAAATATTCCCCATGAAGATATTTATTTTACCTATCGGCTTAATTCTTATCGTTGTTATTGTTTAGCAAAGCGATTGGAATTGAGACTATCAATTTTCCAGGGTAATATGATTAATGCCAAATATTTGATTAAAGAGCTTACAGAAGCAGTGGAAAATATTGATATTTTTCAACTAAAAGTAGATAGAAATGAAATTTCGCCTATCGAAGCTTTAATCCGTTCAGATATTTATTTATACGAACTTTCTTGCGGACAAAATCCAGATTTATTTTTAGATAATGGAATAAAAAATTGGTCCGAGTTAACTGAATGGAAACAGAAAATTAGAGGTATTATTAATACAAATTCTTGCTATAAAGATGCGGGAACAGATGTGTATGAATCGTTATCAGAAATTCACGGGAATGCAGCGAGGATGTATTTTTATATTTCTGATAATAGAATTACTTTAAAAGAAGCTGCCAAAAATTTTTTGAAAGCAGCATACTACGCATTACGTATTGGTTTAATTCAGCGAGTCGCTAGATGGATAGCTTTAGCAGGAAGAGTCTGGGTGAGATTAGGAGACAAAGAATTATCTTTACAGGCTTTAAAATTATCAGATAAACTCGCTAAAACTGATTTAAAAACAGGTCATTGCGAAAGTTTTTGTCAAGCAGTCCTCTCAGAAATAAGTTTACTTCGTGGAGAATATTTACTATTAATTCAACATGATAATATTGCAGCCCTAGAAAGTTTTATTCAAGCTCTAAAAGGGGCTATATATTTAGGTTTAACTAGGCGAATTTGCGATTCTTTATTTAATATATCAAGATGTTGTGAAACACTCAGTCATTTGAGTATTAAAGAAGGATTGAACCGAGTATTTTTAGAATCAGATAAATTGATTGAAGCAAACAAAAAGAAACTCAACCCCATGAGTAATAGTACTTCCGAAAAAGTATTAGATTTGCTTTGTGATTTATACAGTAGAGAAGACAATCCAACTTGGTTTCAAATAGGAGATGATTTTTTGGATCTTGCAGCCCAAATATGGCAAAAATGGCATCAAGATACATCCGAAACAGGTGTAGACACCATACATCCAATTTCTGAAAGAATTAAAAATGAAACTTGGCTATCCCAAATTGATTAACGGGATATGATACTAACTTCCATTGATATTTTGAGCAAATATACTATAGGTGGGTAGATGGGTTATATCGAATTCCGGTTCAGTGATTGAAAAAAAATGGGGATAATATTCAGATAATAACTCCAGACTTATTTCCCTTGCTTACGGATAATTTTCCTGTTCGGGGAATTCATACCCAAGTCTCTATCCTCCTGTTCCTTCTTTCTTTCCCTATCGTAGTATCCCTAATTTATTCTTACTTAGAAAAGGGTTATCATACCCGTTATAACGAATATAGGATACAAAGATTAAAAAATATTGCAAGTTTTGTTGCAATTTAATAATTTATTAATTCCGCAACCAGCGTAAAGGAGAAAATAAAAGCGTGGAGGATCGGCAAACAAGCATCACAATATTAATGGCTGATGATGACGAAGATGACTGTATGTTAGCTCGTGAAGCCTTAACAGAAAGTAATTGGCAACATGAAATACATTTTGTTAAGGATGGTGAAGAACTAATGGATTATTTGTATCAGCGGGGGGAATATGTAAACCCTGAAAATGCACCACTTCCAGCTTTGATTTTATTAGATTTAAATATGCCTAAAAAAGATGGTCGTGAAGCACTTGTGGAAATCAAAGTAAACCCTACTTTTAAACATATTCCCGTCGTAGTACTGACAACCTCTTCATCAGAAGAAGATATCGAACTTGCATATAATTTAGGTGCAAATTCTTTTATTATTAAACCAGTAACCTTCGCCTCTTTGGTGGAAGTTATGAAAACGATAGGAAAATATTGGTTTGAGATTGTAGAACTACCATATTAAACGGTGGGGAATAAACTATGAATAGCAATCCGATCAAAGTTTTGCTAGTAGATGATGATGAAGACGATTATATTTTAATTCGCGATTGGTTGAGCGAATTTCAGTTAGGTGAGTGCGAATTAGAATGGATAGATAATTATTTAATTGCAAAAGATGTTATAGGTTGTAAGCGACATGATATTTATCTATTAGATTACCGTTTAGGAGCGGAAAACGGATTAAAACTATTGCGTTTTTCCATTGAAAACGGATGTTCTTCTCCGATTATTTTGCTGACTGGTAGAGGAGATAGAGAGATAGATATTGAAGCAATGAAAGCTGGAGCAGCGGATTATTTAGAGAAAAGTCAGTTAAATGCACCTTTGTTAGAGCGTTCAATTCGTTACGCTTTAGAAAGGAAACAAACCGAACAAAAAATTCGCGAACAAGCAGCATTACTTGACGTTGCTACAGATGCAATTTTTGTACGGGATTTAGATAAAAAAATATTATATTGGAATAAAGCAGCCGAATGTCTTTATGGTTGTCATAAAAATGAAGCCATAGGTAAAAAAACAGCAGAAATATGGCAAGAAAAGAAAATATCTGTCATACAATCGGCTCTAAATACTTTAATAAAAAATGGTTCCTGGGAAGGAGAACTTCATCAAACGACAAAACTTGGTAAAGAAATCATCGTTGAAAGTCGTTGGACACGATTAAAAGAATTTGAAAATAAAGCACAATCTATTTTGATTGTTAATACTGATATTACCCAGAAAAAACTATTAGAATCGCAATTTTTTCGCGCTCAGAGATTAGAAAGCATTGGTACATTAGCTAGCGGTATCGCTCATGACCTTAACAACGTACTAGCACCGATTTTAATGACAGCACAACTATTAGAATCGCAATTGCATGATGAGCGTAGTAAAAGACTTTTACCAATATTAATTAACAATGCCAAACGGGGAGCCAACTTAGTTAAACAAGTGCTAGCTTTTACCCGTGGAGTAGAAGGCGATCGCACTTTATTACAACCAAAGCATTTAATCAATGAAATCAAACAAGTAGTTAGAGAAACATTTCCCAAAACAATTCAAGTCTCCGACGAAATACCAGAAAATCTTTGGATGATTTCTGGAGATTCAACTCAACTACATCAAGTAATGATGAACTTATGTGTAAATGCTCGTGATGCAATGCCAAATGGTGGTAAATTAACAATTTCTGCCAATAATTTCACTGTAGATAAAAATTATGCTCAAATGCATCTTGATGCACAATTGGGTTCTTATATAATGATTTCTGTAGCCGATACTGGAATTGGTATTTCCCCAGAAATATTAGATAGAGTTTTTGAGCCATTTTTTACAACAAAAGAGCTAGGAAAAGGTACCGGATTAGGTCTTTCAACAGTACTTGGAATTGTCAAAAGTCACGGTGGATTTATTAACGTACAAAGCAATGTTAATCAAGGAAGTAATTTTCAAATATATTTACCAGCACAAGAGGTAAAAGAAACTACAGAAGAAGCAGAAGTAGATTTTCCTACAGGGGAAGGAGAATTGATTTTGGTTGTAGATGACGAAGATTCGATTCGAGATATTACAAAAACTTCATTAGAAAGCTATAATTATAAAGCAATAACAGCGAGTGATGGTATTGAAGCAATCGCTTTGTACGCAGAACATAGAGATAAAATATCTGTTGTTTTAACAGATATAATTATGCCAGCGATGGATGGATTAACAACTATCCGCACCTTACAAAAAATTAATCCTCAAGTCAAAATTATTGCTGTTAGCGGACTAGTTTCTAACGATAAAGTTAACGCAATTAGCGATATGGGTATCAAAGCTTTTTTATCCAAACCTTACACCGCAAAGCAACTGTTGCAAACTATTGGTAATGTTAAAACAGATAATTGTTAATGGATAGTGGACAGTGGACAGTAGTTATTAGAAAAACCATCAACCATCAACTATCAACTATCAACCAACAACTATCAACCAACAACTATCAACTATCAATTCCCTATATTTAACTATGACAGAGCAGCATTCATGCGTCTTAGCAGTAAACGAAGCATTTTATCGCGCTTTTGAGAAAAAAGATATTGATGCAATGGATGAAGTATGGTTTCAAGGAGATAGTAGCTTTTGTGTTCATCCGGGATGGAGTATACTTCGTGGTTGGAACCAAGTCAGGGATTCTTGGATAAGTATTTTTAAAAATACTCCTTATATCGAGATAAATACAGATATCATTTCCACAGAAATCCGGGGAGATATTGCTTATGTTGTATTAGTTGAAAATGTGATGCAAGTTATCAAAGGTTCGATAATACAAGCGGAATCTCTAGCAACTAATATATTTGAATTACGTGATAGTAAATGGTATGTGGTTCACCATCACGCAAGTCCGGTGATGGGTAATAGATGATCCGATTTTGGATTTTGGATTTTGGATTGGAAGTTATCAATTCCCCATTACCAATTACCAATTAACCATTACCAATTCCCATTAATCTTCAATTAATTCGACTCCATCTTTGCCGTCAACTTCTTGTAAGTAAACCTTAACAATTTCTTCTACTGCGGTTGGTAACTGCTTACCAATAAAATCCGGATGAATTGGTACTTGACGATGACCTCTATCTACCAAAACAGCTAAACGAATTACTTCTGGTCTACCATATTCGTTGACCGCATTCAAGGCAGCACGAGCCGTTCTTCCTTTGAATATAACATCATCAACAAGTACGACAGTTTTTCCTGTCAAATCAAAAGGTATATTAGTTTTGAACGGTGTTCTCAATCCAATTTTATCGAGGTCATCACGATAAAATGTAATATCTAAAGCTCCTACGGCAACTTTTACGTTTTCAAGTACTTCAATCTGATTTGCTAATAAATTAGCTAAAGGGACTCCTCTCGTATAAATACCGACTAGTACTAATTGAGATAAATCGCGGGTTCTTTCGACTATTTCAGATGCGAGTCTTCTTAAGGTACGAGGAAGTTCTTCTGATGAAATTATTTTAACTACTTTGAGGGACACACTCATAAACCGATATCACTGAGTCATCAATTATACTTTTTTTTGAGAAAAAATTAGATAATTTTGAACTCATTAAAATTCTGTTTCAAGTAGAAATTCCATACTTAAAACTTAATTCTCCTGATATCCAAACCTAATTTTCTATATTTATCATTACCTTTTTATTGTGAATAAGAGTAGAGATGTAGCTCCCCCCAACCACAGCAAAAACGAATATCGAGTCAGTTGTAAAGCAGTTTTAATAGAATTTAAACTAATCGGATTAATGGCATCTCCGAGTAAAGGTTTGACTTTTGCTACTCCACGATACCAATTAATACCTCCCATTTGTACGCCTAAAATTGCTGCATAAGCGCATTCGCTCCACCCAGAATTAGGACTTAAATCTTTGGGTGCATCTCGCTGACAAATTTTAATTACCTTTAGAGGTTTACGAGACAACAAAGCTAAAGTTATAACTGTTAAGCGACAAGGAAGCCAAGTTAAACAATCTTCCAAACGGGCGCTAAACCATCCTAAATAAGTAAATGGAACCTCACGATAACCAATCATAGAATCAAGAGTACTGCTAGCCTTATAGGCTAAAGCAAAGGTAGCAGAGCCAACAAATGGTACAAAGGCACCAAGTACAGCATAAAAAAGAGGAGCCATTACCCCATCAGTAGCATTTTCGGTTACAGTTTCTAATACTGCGCGTAAAATTTCTTGTGGTGTCAAATTTTGGGTATCTCGTCCAACAAAATTACTCAGAATTGAACGAGCTTGGTTAATATTTCCTACTTTTAAAGGTTTGATTACTGTTTCGGCTGCTGTTCTTAAACTTTTGAGCGCAAAACAACTAGCTAGTAGAATAATTTCAGCTAAGATTCCTAAAATTGGATGAAACCACTTAGCACATCGTATTATTAACCAAGCAATGAAACCGCTACCTATTACTAAAAATATGGTCAGGGCTATTCCGGCTAAACGTTGTGTGAAAGAATGATGACAATATTTCTGAGCTAATTTACTTAAGCGAGAAATAAACCAACCCATTACTTGTACGGGATGAATCCAATTCCACGGATCACCGATTAAGTAATCCAAACTAGCAGCAAGGATTAAGACAGCAGCAGAAGATGTCAAAACAGTTTTTATGGATGAATATTCCGTCAAAAATTTGCATAAAATAAATGATAATTAATAATTAAACCACAAACTAAACCACAAAACTTGCTTCTTCTCCTAAAGAAGCTTGCCAGCTGCGAGCATCATAATAAAGGTCTGCCAAAGTAATACTGTATAATGATTCCTTGAGCTTTTGAGATAGTCTGTACCAAAGACTAAAAGTTACCCAATCAACAGAAGCTTGAGGATAAGCAGTATGGTGAGGTAGAGGTTCAATTGTTTCTCCAACAGCTTCTAAAATTTCTCCTAAAGATATTTTGAGTGGTTCTCGCGCTAATTGGTATCCACCATCTTTACCGCGAATTGATTTTACCAATCCAGCACGACGCATTTCTATTAGCAGTTTTTCTAGATAAGGAGCGGGAATATTTTGACGGGTTGCAATCACCCTAGTTGAAAATGGACCATAATTTCGCTGCAAGCTCAAATCTAGTAAAGCTTTTACACTGTAGTGTCCTTTTGTGGTAAGTTTCATGACAATTTTGCAACGTTTAATGTTCTACTTGTTGGATGTTCACCTGTATGTGCTAATCAAACTACTTTTTTATATCAAAGGAAGGTTATACAGGAATATTTACCTGAATATTTTCAGAAAATTTGAATAAATATAGTGTAGCAGCATCAAGTATGAGAAAGCTTTTGGAGCAAGAGTTAACACTATATATATATCTAAAAAAATTGACTGTATAGTTCTCATGACTGGCTTAATTTATTTAATAGCATCAATCGAGCCAAGCAATCTACATGGTTAAAACATATTGTTGTCTAATGTTGTTTAATAAAAAAAATAAAAATCATCGCGATACGTGTTCTTAATAGCTCAACTTCAGTTAAAATAAAATCGATTCCACCACATCAATCGTTCATTTTCAATTTAAGTTGATGGCTAAACAGAAAAAAATTGACCCCCTAGTCGGCGAAGATCTACTCAAAAAAGTTAAGGAGCTAGAAAATATAAGCAAAGAAGAAAAAGCCAAGCAGTGTGGCTACTATACCGTTACGAAAAATGGTATAGAGCGTGTTAACATGATGAAATTCTTGAATGCCCTAATTGATGCTGAGGGAATTCAGTTAGATAGCTCTTCTGGTGCTAACGGACGCGGAGGACGCAGTGCTAGTTATAGAATTAGTGTCCAGTCTAATGGTAATTTATTGATTGGTTCGGCTTATACAAAACAAATGGGTCTTGAACCAGGAGATGAATTTATCATTACTTTAGGGAAAAAGCACATTCGTCTCAAACAAGTAGATCCAGAAGATTTAGAAGGAACTGAAGAAGAAGATTAAGCTGCTTTTTTGTAGTTCTATAGTCAACAGCATGAATGTTGATTATTAGGTGGAGATTTTGACATCACTAGATAACAAAAAAATGCCAGTCACCTCCGTTGAGGGGGCTGACCCTCCATCCAAGTGATTAAGACCAAATATATCTGTTGATGGCTACTATCGATAGATAATCGTGAAGTCCGCAACTTTTAATCACCATTACTATAAGCGAAAAAAACAGCCAAGAGTAAACCTGAATGCTCAATGATTAGTTTACTCTTGGTTGATATAGTCCTGCTGCGGAGTAAATCCATTTTCTATTCTCCATATCAATTAATAACTTTATTAATCAAAGCTTCAGCCTATATTCATCAGCGATTAATATCAAGAACAATATAGATGTCTGGAAAAATAGTGGAGAAAATGTAATCGGTCTGTAAAGTAAATTATTTAGGTATTATTAAGTTTTTTTGAAAATTTTTGCTTGTTTTTAATCTTCTCGATTCTAGTTTGTTAATTTCGCATAATATGGCTTTAGCTATATTGATAAAAAAATGTGAAATTTACTTAAACACTGTCTTGAAAAAAGTCTTCTCGATCAAAAATCCATGTCTAAATTACTTTCGATATCAAATTCACAGATAATTTGCATAACGAAGGCGATGGATGGCTTTGCTTACACTACGCGATCGCTTTACAAAGCTTTGGTAAAAAAACCTTTATTTGCTCAGACTTTTTGTGGAGGAGATGCTTAAATAGTAAACAGTAGATAAGAGTTATGGACTAAAACCGTTAGTTTCACGCAAACTATGAATAACGAATAACTGAAATTTTAGTTTGGTAAGCGATCAACACTCATAAATATAGATATATGAAGGTAGACAAATGTAGTATTCAACACATTCGCTTTGGTTAAAACAAAATTAATCGACAATTGCTTGATTGAAAATCTAAAATAAGCAAGGTCGAATTTATTTAAATATAGCTATACTCGTGTTGCAGCCAAAAAAATATCCTTAACTCAAGGAATTTTGTATGTATCGCGTGCTGCTTATGTTTTACCGTATTTCGGTAGTCTAAGCACAAATTTGTCAGTTATATCAGTTGTTATACAGCGAGTAAATAGAATAAGCGGACGAGGTAGATGAATACACACACCTTTGATAATCATTACGTTACTTGCCCCATTTGCCAAAAAAATCCTGCGGGGAAAGGTTTGAAAACTTGTACTGGATTGTACAACTGCCCTTACTGCCAGGAAAGACTGGTAGTATGTCGTAGTGGTAATTTTGTGCGCGATCCGTTTCCTTTAAAGCAAATTACTCTTTCGTCTGTACTGCGTCGTCAAAGCCGACCTTTAGCACGAATTTTACGCGATTTTGTATTCTTTAAGCATCCTTTAATGGCTTTTGTATTAGGTAGCGCTATTATATTAGGGGTGGTTACTGTTACTCAAACAAATACCGCCAATCAAGATGGTCAAAATGTTCCTAATGTGGAGAACATTTCCGATATAGAAGAAAAATAAAGAATAATAAAGTTATTGATATTTATATATAAAATTAATTATTTGGTAAAGAAAAAAAGTTAAAGCTAGCAGGATGGTAAATCCTCGATTACTCAATCACAGACGAAAAGAAGCTGTAAAATCTGAATTTTTCGTGGTGTAAGAAGTCGGGTTTTTATAAAGATTTTTTGATGTTACGGATATTTAGATTGTAAAAACCCGACTGCTATGATTATCGGCTCGTGAGAATGCTTCGTGTAGCGTACTCACGCTATCATACTTACCGAGTAAACTTTATGGTCTGTTAGCTCCTCGTGTCCGTCAGGACATAGCCCCCGGATTTATCCGTGGATGTCCTGATTGTAGACAATGTTGAAGCACCATTATTTTACTCCCTTCCCGGCAGAAGATTACCGATAAAAAAACCGCAGAGACGCAGAGAACGCAGAGGAAAGAGGTAAAAAGAGATCGGTAATTTTAGAGCGGAATAGGAGTATTTATGGGGCAACAATTACGAATTAGGAATTACGAATTATATTCACCTCCAGGATTATTTTTGATCCAGCGTCTTTAAACGTCCCGTATTACTTTTTGTAACTAAAGTCCAACCTTCTTGCTTGGCTATTTCTTCTAGAGAATCTAATGGCAAAGTTTTCAAAGCATTTTCGTCAAGTAAGAAATAAGGTTTTTTATCATGCTGCCAATAATATTTTAAATCATCTGGAGAAGCAGTTTTGATAGTATAATCGCTGTAAAAATCTAATGATGGACGATGATTGGTTGAGGAAATGTAAACTGGGGAGACTCCTGGATTTGCTTGGATTACCATTTGGACAACAGGTTTAACTGCATAATCTTCATTGAGTTCCCATACCCAGTAATTAGATTTTACGAATAATAGTAAAGATACATAAGTTCCCCATAAAAGAACCTTGATGAATTGTCTGTCACCTCTTTGCGCTCTTAAAGCAGCTAAAGCCATTGTGACGCTAAAGGCTGCGAATATCATCTGTAATTCAGATGAAGGTGTTGAACTCCAACTGAAATAGGTGCTAGCAACAGCAGAAATTACAGCTAAAAGGCTTAACATTACTAACCAAAATTTAGGTAGTGGAGTTAATAAAGGTAAATTTTCTACTTCACCTAACTTTGCTCCAATTGCTAAAGCGATACTTGGATAAATCGGGAAAACATACCAGGGAAGCTTGGTTCCCATCACAGAAATAACGATTAGATAAACGCAGAACCAAACTAATACTAATTTTGCCCAACTGAGATTGCGATTTTTCCAAGTAAAACGTAAAGAAGCGGGCAAAAAAATCAACCAAGGCCATGTATATTTACAAATTTCTAGTAAATAATACCAAGGGGGACCATCATGTTGTTCAACCGAAGTCCAAATACGACTCAGAGATTGATTCATTATCCCTTTGCTAGTGAAAGTATCTCCGTAATTCCACAATTGTGCGCCGTACCATAAACCAACTGGTATAGTACCGATAAATATTCCCATCCACATATATTTGCTACGGAGCAATCGTGGTGTATCCCAAAATAGAAATATCATCGCCACTGCACCCAGTAAAACACCTAAAATGCTTTTAGTCAGACAAATTAGGGCAAAACCAATACCTACTCCCAAGCAATAGCGTAAATCGCGGCGCGATCGCAATACGCACAACAGCATCACCATGAAGAAAAAAACCGCAGCACCATCTAACATAGCCAGCCTTCCGTGACGTACTACTGGCAACATTGTGAGATAAACCAAAGCGCTATAAACAGCACAAATGCGCTGGTGGAATATTTCTCGACCAATAATATACAGAAAAGGTACGGTAAGAGCTGTTAAAATTGCACCTGGTAAACGTGTAGTCCACTCGTTTACACCTCCTAGGGAATAAGCCCAAGCAATAATTAAGTGCACCAATGGTGGCTTATTATGATATGGTTCGCCTCCCAGAGTTGGGAAAAGCCATCGCATATCACTAGTTGAGCCACGTCCCAATTCCCGCGCAACCTGTGCAATCGTGCCTTCGTCCCAGTCTCGCAGGGGCAACACTCCGAGGTTAATCGTAAAAAGTATGACTGCGGCTATCAGCAGTATTACTACCCATATTCTATCTACCCGTTTGTCAATACTACGATACTTGTTTTCAATAGAACCCCAAATAAAGCTTCCTTTTTGCATAATTAAGTGGAAAAATCAATCGTTTTAAAGCAACTTTAAATAAAGTGGAGACTTTGACAGGACTTACGCGATTGTCACAAGACTCGGATGGTGCGTGACACCAAAAAGCTTATTATTGCGTTAAAAATCAATAAAAGTGTCACAGCACCCTACAAAAAAATCTGCCAGTTGCGTAAGTCCTATTTGAGATAATCTCAAATGATAACATCAGCATAAAACTACTATATTTTTATTATCTCGTTAAATCTAGTTTATTGATCTTTTTTTGATTAATTTTTGATTTTTTTTAATTTTAGAGAAAATTAAACCGAATCTTAGCAACATTAATTATTGAATTTTGTGAGAGGAAAATCGGATGAATCTGCCTTTTATCTTAGATATCGTTTTAGGTTTAATATTTACTTACTTGATTTTAAGTTTATTAGCCTCGGAAATACAGGAATTAATTGCTACATTGTTACAATGGCGTGCCGTACATCTAAGAAAATCTATTGAAATTTTACTCGCGGGTGGTACTCGTAATTCTGAAGAAGCGAAAATAATTCAATTGGTAAATCAAATTTATAGTAATCCTTTGGTGAGAAATATTAATCAAGAAGCGAAAGGGTTTTTAGCGACTTTACCTAGAAAAGCGACTTGGGCTGTTGGTTCTTTCACTCGTCCATTAACAGTAGCACGTCCTGGAAATACTAAGAAGGAAACTATTTTTGGTAATGATCAACGTAGTGGTCCATCTTATATTCCTGCCGATATTTATGCAACTACTTTGATGGAAACGTTGCAAATTCCTGAATTTTCTCAAAAACTTTCAGAATCAAGGCTAGAAAAATTTAAAACTGAAAGACTCACAGAAATACAAGATATTTTATTTACTTTAGAAGGACAAATACAAGGTGACGATAATTTTACTAATTCTTTGAGTAAAATTTATCAAGAATTTGTAGAAATGCAAGCTGATTTCGAGCAAATTATGTGGAATTATAACCAAAATAAAGCTACCTTGAATACTAGCATTGCTCGCATGGCAGAAAGTATAGATAGATTTATTGATACTTGGAAAATAGAAATACCAGAAAGTGAATATTCTACTAAAGCTTTACGAAAATTGAAATTTTTAAGAAAAGATATGTTTTCGTCTGAGGAAAGAGCAATTACTTTAGGAGGTTTGCAACCCAATGTTAATGAAATTGTGCAATTAATGCAAAAAGGTAGTGGAGTTTACAATGAATTCAAAGCTGCAATTAAAGATAAAGATAGTCAAAGCTATCAAAAGTTTGAGCAATTAACGGAAATTTTACCGGAATCAATCGCAGAAAATCTGACTGTTTTAGCTCATCGTACCCAAGCAAGAATTCAATCTACAGAATCTGGGATTAATTTATTAAGAGAAGAAATGCAAAACTCTTTTAACAGTTCAATGGAAAGAGCTAGTGGAGTTTACAAGCGTAATGCAAAAGGAGTCGCATTATTAATTGGTATTACTATAGCTGTCTTGTCAAACGCCGATGCATTTCACATGATAAGCAGACTTTCGACAGATTCAGCCTTAAGAAATACAATTGTTAATAATGCTGGACAAATAGTAGTCCAAAATAAAGAAAATTTAAAATATGTAGATATCGGAACTCTTAAAAGTCAAACAGAAGAAGCTTTATCGGATATCTCTTTACCTATTGGTTGGACTGAAGTTAACATCAAACAGCAAATAGGTTTATTACCATCACTCAATACTAGTCCCATGTCTTTTTTTAGATTTGCACGAGCAATTCCGGGTTGGATTCTCAGTGGTATTGCGATCGCAATGGGTGCGCCTTTCTGGTTTGATTTAATTGGTAAAATTACTAACGTGCGGAATACTGGGAAAAAGCCGTAAACAGTGGACAGTTATCAGTTAACAGTTATCAACCATCAGCCATCAACCATCAACCCCAAAAACCATCAACTAACAACCAACAACCATCAACTAACAACCAACAACCAACAACTATCAACTATCAACTTTTATTTAAAGAATATCCCGTTGTTTGATGAATGTAGTGTAAAACTTTTTCATAAGATTCGGGATTGCTGGCGGGGTTGATAATTACGGGTATGCTGCTGTCGGGCAACCAAAAGGTTATCCTACCGTTTGGTTCGTGACAAAAAGATGAAATACATTTGAGGTTAATAACGTATTCATTTCTTTCGTAAGAGATTTTTACCCAGTAAGCACCTTCTGATTCGGAGTTGTTGACACGTTCGATGTATTCCAGAATTTTTTGGTAATCTTCTTGGTTGTTGTGGGGAATAATCACGATCGGTATAGCGCTATTTGGTAACCAAAATGTCACCCGACCATTTGGTTCGCAGCAGAAAGCTGTAACGCGCTTAAAATCAACTACATATTCTTTTTTTTCGTAGTAGATTTTTACCCAATACGTCACAACTTCTCCTTAAATTTTCCTTTAATTTGGGCGAAACATGATTAATGCAACACTTAGTATTCAGAGTATAAAGCCTTTACGGGCTTCTCGTTGTGAGTAAATACTCTGGAAATTCTAAGACACTTGAACGGGTGCTGTTAATCCATCGAGTTCGCGAGAACGGTTAATAGCTGCTTGTACTAAACCTTGAAATAACGGATGTGGTTTGTTCGGACGTGATAAAAATTCTGGATGAAATTGACAAGCAATAAAAAAGGGATGTTCGGGTAGTTCGACTATTTCAACTAATCTTCCATCGGGGGATGTGCCACCAATTAAATAACCGGACTCCAAAAATAGGTTTCGGTAAGCGTTATTAAATTCGTAACGATGGCGGTGTCTTTCCAGGGTTTTTTCTTCAAGGTATAATTTAAAAGCTAGGGTATTGGGGACAATATGACAGGGATATACACCCAAGCGCATTGTACCGCCTAAATCAACTACATCCTGTTGTTCTGGCAGTAAATTAATTACTGGATTCAGGCAATTTTCGTCAAATTCAGCACTTTGAGCATCTTTTAGTTTTGCGACGTTTCTTGCCCATTCAATTACACAGCACTGCATTCCCAAACATAAACCTAAGAATGGTATTTGCCGTTCTCTAGCGTATTTGATGGCGGCTATTTTACCATCGATACCGCGAGAACCAAATCCTCCCGGTACGACTATTGCATCTACTCCCTCCAAATGCATTTCTGGTGGTTCGGTTTCCAACTCTTCCGAATTTATCCAGCGTATATGTAATTCTCCACGAGTTGCGATCGCAGCGTGACGTAGTGCTTCGACTACGGAAATATAAGCATCACTCAACTGGACGTATTTACCAACAATGGCAACTTCTACGCGATGATTGGGGTTGTACATCCGCTTGACTAAGGTCTGCCATTGCTGTAATTCTGGTAGTCTTTGCTTCATCTGAAGTAAGGAAAGGGTTTGGATTGCCAATCCTTCTTGTTCTAAAATCAAAGGTACTTCGTAAATACTTTTAGCGTCGATACAAGGAATGACGCATTCTACTGGTACGTCACAAAATGCGGATAATTTTTCTTTTATTCCTTCTGGTAGTTGACGGTCGCACCGGCAAACTAGTATATCTGGTTGAATTCCAATAGACCTCAGTTCTTTTACCGAATGCTGGGTTGGTTTGGTTTTCAATTCCCCAGCGGAAGCAATCCAGGGTATCAAAGTTACGTGCATATACAGCACGTTTTCTCGTCCTACTTCCTTGCGAAACTGACGAATTGCTTCTAAAAACGGTAGGGATTCTATATCGCCTACCGTTCCACCAATTTCAGTAATTACCACGTCAGGATTAGTACTTTGAGCGACGCGAGTAATTCGTTCTTTGATCTCGTTGGTAATGTGGGGAATTACCTGTACGGTACCACCATTGTAGTCACCACGCCGTTCTCGATTAATTACAGCTTGGTAAATGGAACCAGTGGTAACGCTGTTGAGACGGGACATAGAAGTGTCGGTGAAGCGTTCATAATGTCCCAAATCCAAATCGGTTTCAGCACCATCTTGAGTGACGAAAACTTCACCATGTTGAAACGGACTCATGGTTCCTGGGTCAACATTAATATATGGGTCGAGTTTGAGTATCGATACTGAATAATCGCGGGATTTTAGCAAACGTCCTAAACTTGCTGCTACAATTCCTTTACCGATACTGGAGACTACGCCACCAGTAACAAATACAAACTTCGTCATAGGATTTTTAAGTTTCAAGCAACTTCTAAAAATTACATCCCGTCATTGTGCCACAGTAGATGTTGAGAATCTTGTGTAATATCGACGTGAAACCACTGTTAGGATTAGTACTACTAGCTTCTATCGCGACTCCCGACTTAGCTTCGGCACAACAACAATCCCTGAAAGTGGTTTATCCCCCGACAAACCACAAAACAACTTCGGATAAAATCTTTTTCATTGGTACGGCTTCACCAACCGGACAAGTTTTGATAAATGGTGAACCAATTAATCGTTCTGAGTCCGGTCATTTTGCACCTAGTTTCCCTTTACAGATAGGGGAGAACTCGTTTACAATTCGCCATTTATCCCAAGAAATTCAAATTAAAGTAACTAGGCTTAACGACCAACTTGAGTTACCTCAAGGATTAGCGTTTGCTACCGATTCTTTAATTCCACAGGTTGATATTGCTAGACTTCCAGGAGAACTTATATGTTTTAGCGCGATCGCACCTCCAAGCGCTACAGTATCTGTAAAATTGGCTGAAAATAAACAGGTTCCTCTGTTACTTCAACCACCACAGGCACAGTTGCCAAGTAACTTAGCGGCTTTAACTGGAACGAATCAACCCCAAAAGGTTACAAAGAGCGAATATTCTGGTTGTACCACAATGGAATCTGCGGCTGAAGAATTTGCTTCACCAACATATCAACTAACTCTTAACGGTCAAACAATAACTCAAAAAGCCCCTGGAAAGATAAGTATTCTACAAAAAGCAAATTTGCCAGTTGTAGAAGTAAATGCTGAGTTTGGTGTGGCTCGCACTGGTCCTTCTACTAATCATTCTAGACTAACCCCATTACCAAAGGGTACTCGTTCGGCTGTGACGGGGAAAACGGGTGAATGGCTGCGCTTGGAGTATGGTGGTTGGATTAAAAGCGCGGAAACTGTAACTTTACCGAATGCTATTATCCCCAATACTATTATTCGCAGCGTTGCTTCTAGCCAATCAAAAACCGAAACTTTGGTCAGTTTTCCCCTGCAAACTCCGGTAGCCGTAAGCGTCAAACAGGATTCGGACAAATTTACCTTAACGCTGCACAATACCATCGCTCAAACGGACACGATTCCATTTAATGACAATCCATTTATATCACGCATAGATTGGCAACAAATACCTCCCTCCCCAGGAATAAATTCCGGTGCAGTGCAATATATTTTTAATTTGAAGAAAAATCAACAGTGGGGATACAAACTGGAATATGAAGGAACAACCTTAAAGTTAAAATTACGTCATCCTCCCCAATTGATTCGTAGCAGACGCAAACCTTTATCGGGAATCAAAATTTTATTAGATCCTGGACATGGTGGTAAAGAATCGGGAGCAGTTGGACCAACCGGCTTACCAGAAAAAGATGTAAACTTAACTGTATCTAACTTGTTGCGTGAAGAGTTGCTCAAACGAGGTGCAACGGTAGTAATGACGCGGGAAGATGATAAATTTGTATCATTAGATCAACGACAAGTGATCATTGCCAAAGAAGAACCCACTTTAGCGTTATCGGTTCATTATAATGCTCTCCCCGATTATGGTGATGCCGAAAAGACCAAGGGTGTAGGAATGTTTTGGTATCATCCTCAAGCTCATAGTTTGGCGATATATCTACATAATTATTTAGTTGAGAAATTAGATAGACCTTCTTATGGTGTATTTTGGAACAACTTAGCATTGACTCGTCCAGAAGCAGCACCGTCACTACTTTTGGAATTAGGTTTTATGAGTAACCCAGAGGAATTTGAATGGGTGACAAATTCTAAAGAACAGAAAAAGTTAGCCCAAACTCTTGCTGATGGGATTACAAAGTGGTTCAAGAGTAATCCTTAAAAGGGTGGTGTCAATATAATTCGTAATTCGTAATTCGTAATATCTCCCTCCGGGAGACGCTATGCGAACGTAATTAGGGTTCCCCATAAATAAAATTTAGGGGAACCGAACATTGCCGCCCCGTCAGGGACATCCACTGATAAATCCGGGGGCTATGTCCTTTACGGGCGTGAGAAGCCGGGTTTTTCAGATAAATCTGTGTCACAGAATACAAGTTTCTTAAAAACCCGACTTCTATGGTTGTCCGTGGTGTAAGAAGTCGGGTTTTAAGGTTATTTAAAAGTAAAACTCCGCAGCCAAACCAAACGTATTCATTAAACAATGAATCAAACAGAAATATCACTAGAAAGTATATATTTTTTGCAAATATTTTCCATATTTGATGCTTACTTAATTTAAGTATAAGCATACTGATGTGGATTTTACTTAAGCAAAAAATTAAATATTCTCAAAAACTAGAAAACAAGCTTTGTACATTCGTAAAAACCGCCGTTATTTCCGGGTTTTTACGGTAACTTTACAATTCCTTTACCAAAATAAATTACTTCTACACATTAACTTTATAGTAATTTGTTGAAATGATTCCAATTGAAGCTATATTAAAGTTTGTCCACAAAAAAATGAAGAATTTGATATAACCCATCATATTTTGTATGAATTTTAACTGTTTAAATTGTTTTTCGTTCATCAACTTTTTTGTTTAAAGCTAACTATTTAGAGTATTTTAGCCTCTGCTGCCCTAAAGACGAGCATCTATAAGCAGGCTGTTGGTTGATGAATATAAGACCAAACAGTATTGTAAATGCTCTGATTCCAATATCGTGAGAGCCGCATTTAATTTGCGCTTCTTCCATAGTATTATTTGTGTTTGCCCGATTATTGATAGACCTGGCTAGTAGTTAATAGTTATTTGATTTTAAACGTAGTATTATTGTTTGGATACATAGTGATGGCACAGGTGCAGTTACTGAACGTAAACATTCATAACGTCGCAATGAGCGACTTATTAAACAATCTGAAAAATGGTGGTCTTGTAGTGACTCCGAACGTAGATCATCTGATGAAGTTGCAGAGAGACCAGGATTTTTATGGAGTTTATCAACAAGCAGAATACAGAGTTTGCGATAGTAGAGTATTGATGTATGTATCTCATTTTTTGGGAACACCGATAAAAGAAAAAATTTCAGGTTCCGATTTGTTTCCAGCATTTTATACTTATTACAAAAACGATAAAAGTATAAGAATTTTTATGCTTGGAGCCGCAGCCGGAATTGCAGAAATTGCTCAAAAAAATATTAATTCCAAAGTGGGTAGAGAAATTATCGTTGATACTTACTCACCTCCTTTTGGGTTTGAGAAAAATGACAAAGAATGTCAAAAGATTTTGGATATAATCAATTCTTCAAATGCAACAGTTTTAGCAATTGGAGTGGGCGCTCCCAAACAAGAAATGTGGATTGCAAAACATAGAAAGTATTTACCTAAAATCAAGATATTTTTGGCAATTGGTGCAACGATTAATTTTGAAGCTGGAAATATCAAACGTTGTCCGAAATGGATGAGTGAAGTTGGTTTAGAATGGCTCTATAGACTTTGCAGCGAACCGAAACGATTGTGGAAGAGATATTTAATGGATGCAGTTCCATTCCTTTACTTGATTTTCAAACAACGCTTTCAACTGTATAGAAATCCTTGGTCGCAAATCAAGCCCAATCAAGGTGATAAAAGTTTTACGTCTTCTGTAGTTAGAAGTTTTAAGAGAATGTAAAATTAATTTTTACTTTACTTCTCTTAATTATTGAAAGCTAAGTAAGATTGGGTTACATTTTTTGAAATTAAACATTAACGAATATCACTAATTATGGAAAATAACAACTATCCCGAAGAGATAGATGTACAAAAATATTTGCTGGTTTTAAAACGTCGTTGGTTGGTAGCAACGGGGGTTTTTGCAGCTTGTACTGGGTTAGCTGGATTTGCTTTATTAGCGCAAGAATCAACTTTTGAAGCAAGTGGCAAACTGTTGTTTCAAGATGATAGAACTTCTGAACTAACTAAAGTAGGGGACAAAATTGGACATCTTGAAGCTATCAAACAAGAAGCTAATCCTTTAGATACCCAAGCTTTATTATTGCAATCAAAACTAGTAGCTCAAGATGTTATAAAAACTCTTGATTTAAAAGGAGCCAATGGTGGTCTTTTAAATCCAGCTTATCTGTCGATTCAAGCTAAACCTGTGATTGGAACTGATGTAATTAATGTTTCTTTTGTTTCTCAAAATCCGGAGGTGGCAAAAGAAGTAGTTGATTTAGCAATGGAAATTTACATCAGAAATAACATCAAAAATAATCGTTTAAAAGCTACAGCTGCTGGTGGATTTATTGAAGAACAGTTACCGAGAACCAAGCAAGAATTAGAACGAGCGACAGAAGCTTTACGTAAGTTTAAAGTAGAAAATAGCATCATTGAGCTGCAAAAAGAGACTAGTGCCGCAGTTGAAAGTTTAACTGCTATAGATGAAGAACTATCTAAAGCTCAATCTGAATTTGCGAATATCAACGCCCAAAAAGCAGAAATTCGTCGTCAAATGAACTTACCTGATGAGTTTGCTGTAGATGTAACTTCTTTAAGTCAAGTATCGGGGATACAACAGCTTTTAAACAAATTACAAGAAGTACAAACAGAATTAATCGCTCAACAAAGTCTTTACACCAGCCGACATCCGACTGTGGTTAATCTGAGGGAAAAAGAAGCTGGTTTAAAAGCTTTATTAGAGAGTACAGTTGCTGAGTCCTTGGGATACGATAAACAAATTCCTCTGGGCAAGTTGCAGATGGGGACAATTAAGCAAGAATTAGCTGAGAAATTTGTCCAACTCCAATCACAAGGTTTGGGTTTAGAAAGAAAAATTCAAACTTTATTTCAGCTTAAAACTGCTTATAAAAACAGAAGCGATAATCTTCCTAATTTAGAAAAAACGCAAGGTGAGTTAGAAAGAAATTTATTAGTCGCAGAAAAGAGCTACGAAAATTTATTAAATCGCCTACAAGAAATTAAGGTAGCAGAAAGTCAGGCTTTAGGTAACGCTCGTGTATTAGAACCTGCTAGAGCTTACCCCAGTCCGGGAGCTACGAAAAAGAAATTAGGAATCACAGTTGGTGGTACTTTTGCTGGAGTATTGTTTGGTATTGCAGCAGCCTTTTTCGTAGACCTAATTGATAGAAGAGTTAAGACAGCTAAAGAAGCAGAATCTCTATTAGGCTATACTTTGCTGGGATTAATTCCTAAATTTGATCGCAATAGTATATCGGTTCTTGAACCTACTATCTCTAATAAAGTTTCTGAAAGAGTAATTGTTGCAACTACTCCACGTACTGTAATTCACGAAGCTTACCAAATGCTTCAAGCAAACTTAAAATTTATTAGTTTAGATAAAAAAGTTCGTTCCATAGTAGTAACGAGTTCCATCTCAGGTGAGGGTAAAACAGAAGTAGCGGCTAATTTGGCTGCGGTAATGGCTCAAGTCGGACGAAGAGTACTGTTGGTAGATGCCGATATGCGTAAACCATCTCAACATCATTTATGGGGTTTAATCAACTCTGTAGGTTTGAGTAACGTTATGGTTGGCGAAAATCAATTTGAAAAATCTGTTCAAAGAGTTACAGAAAATCTCTCAGTGTTAACTGCTGGAGTAATGCCTCCCAACCCACTTGCTTTGATTGATTCAGAGAAAATGACATCCTTTATAGATATGCTGTCTCAGAATTATGACTATATAGTATTTGATACTCCTCCTCTCATGGGAACTGCGGATTCAGCAGTATTATCTCAAATGGCAGATGGGGTTTTGGTTGTAGTTCGTCCTGGTTTGGTGAATTCAAACAATGCGACTGCTGCTAAGTCTCTATTAGCGCGTTCTGAAGCTAATGTTTTGGGAATTGTAGCCAATGGCGTTAATATCAAGTACGAGCCTCAGAACTACTTTTATTACGATGAATCCCGTTCTGATTCTGCTGTTAATAAAGCAGAAAATGTGATTTCTTCTTAAATGTCTATTGAAAATAAAAAAATGAGTTTGCAATTAGATAGTAATGCAAATATTGAGCGCAAACAAATTCTTAATTTAAGTTTATGGGGGCAAATAAAAGAAGACTGGATTGCTCATGGACGAGATTGGACTAAGCCTGGATTTCGAGCTGTGGCAGTTCACCGCTTTGGAGTCTGGAGGATGAAAATTCAGCCCTTATTGTTACGGGCACCTGCAAGTATTTTGTATCGGATGATGTTTCGCAAAGTTCGTAATCACTATGGAATTGAACTGCCTTATACGGTTAAGTTAGGACGACGAGTGGTGATTGAGCATCAAGGAGCAATCGTAATTCACGGTCACTGCTCTATTGGTGATGAGTCGATTATCCGTCAAGGTGTGACTTTGGGAAATAGATATATGGAGCGTCCAATGGATGCACCTTGTTTGGGTAAACGTGTCAATGTTGGGGCTGGGGCAAAAATTTTTGGTGACGTGAAAATTGGAGATGGAGCAAACATTGGAGCCAATGCCGTGGTTTTGCATGATGTTCCATGTGGAGCTACCGCAGTGGGTATACCTGCAAAAATTATTAATTCTTCCAGCATGGGATTAATAGAAATTAATTGAGGGAACTCTTAAGTTATTGGAGGTGGATTGAATGTTAATCAGCCAATTTTTACTCGCTTTTGGTAATTTTTTGATACTTGTTTGTACATCAGGTTTATTATTCCTCAGTTTCATATTGTTTGTGGAATGTATCGCGGCTTGTTTGTCTGTGGCTCCATATCAAAGCAAATATAAAGAGCAAAATCAAAATAAACAAGATACAAAACTTACTGTATTGGTACCGGCTCATAACGAAGAAACTGTGATCCGTTCAACATTGTTGAGCCTCAAAGAACAGTTAAAGAATGACGACGAGCTAGTCGTGGTAGCCGATAACTGCACCGATCAAACAGCGGAGATTGCTGGTGCTGTCGGTGCTACAGTCATCGAGCGTCATGATGATAATTTAAGAGGTAAAGGGTATGCGCTGGATTACGGTTTGCGTTATATTGAATCGCGATCGCCTTCGGTAGTCGTATTTGTCGATGCTGATTGCGAAGTTGCTCGAGGTGCTATCGAGCAGTTATCTCAAATGGCGATCGCAACTCAAAGACCAGTTCAAGCTACCTATTTGATGGAAAAACCCAAGTCATCGAGTCCTAAAGAATCTGTTTCAGCATTTGCTTTTAAAGTCAAGAACTTGGTTCGTCCTTATGGATTAAATCAACTGAAAATGCCCTGTTTGTTGACAGGTACGGGCATGGCTTTTCCAATGGATATAATTCGCGCTGTAAATTTGGCAAACGGTAGTATTGTTGAAGACATGAAGCTGGGTTTCGATTTAAGTATAGCTGGCTATCCACCACTATTTTGTCCGCAAGCAAACATCACTGGAATTTTACCTTCACAAGTACAAGCGTCTAAAAGTCAAAGAACTCGTTGGGAACACGGTCATTTACAAACTTTACTTACCTACGTTCCAAAATTGTTAAAGGCAGGGATACAGCAGCATCGTTTTGATTTGTTTGTCAGTGCAATAGATTTATGCATACCACCTTTATCCTTACTCGTTGTTTTCTGGTCGTTGTTGATGGTACTTTCACTTTTAGCTGCCGTATTAGGAAGTTGGATGCCATTAACTATTGCTAGTGCAGCAGGATGTTTATTGATAATTGCTATTTTGTCAGCTTGGAATAAGTTTGGACGTAGTGATTTACCGCTAATGGAACTGTTAACAATTCCTTTGTATATTCTATTTAAAATACCTATTTATTTCAAGTTTTTAGTTCAACCCCAGAATAGTTGGATTAGAACCGAACGGGATTCTTAAAGTTAATCAAACGAGGATATAAATGAAAAAACTTAATGGTAGTATTGTTACTCCCAGTTATGCCCCGGATTTTGAAAGGTGTCGGTTGCTATGTCAAAGTGTAGATAATTTTATCCCACCTTCTGTAACTCATTACATTATTGTACCTCAAAGAGATTTACCGCTTTTTAAGCAGATCAAAAGAAGAAACACGGAAATTATTACGGTTGAATCTGTTTTACCTTGGTGGATTAAACGCATACCCGTAATGGAAAATGGTTGGTTAAGTGCAAAGAACGGTTTTATACGCGGTTGGATATTGCAACAAATAGTCAAACTTTCTGTTGCTTTGTACGCGAAAGAAGACTTTTATATTTTCGTTGATTCCGATTTTGCATTTATACGCCACTTCAACCCGCAAAGCTTTGTTAAAGGAGGAACAGTTCGGCTTTTTCGGGTGGATAATCAATACAACGATAATTTTTTTGAAACCTATAGATTACATAAAACTTGGGTTGAAATAGCGGGTAATTTAGTGGGTATAGAAAATATTCAATTTCCCGTTCATGGCTATATCGGACAGCTTCCAACTTGGAGGCACGATAATCTGTTAAAAATGTACGAAAGAATAGAAAATGTTTGTCAGCGAAATTGGATTGCAGCAACTTGTAGCTCTTGGCAAATAGCGGAATATATTTTATATGGAATGTACGTTGACTATGTTCTTCCAGACTCAGGACATTATTACGAATCAAAGAGAATTTGCCATGATTACTGGCTGACAAAAGCAATGTCAAATGAGGAATTAGAAAAGTTCTTCTTAAATATTCATCCTGAAGATATCGCCGTTCATATTAGCTCCAAAGCGAGTATGTCTCCTCAGCAATATGAAAAATTAATAGAGAAATTACCAGTGAATTAATTATGAATGATTTAATGATGCCCTAAATCGGAAAAAGAGAAACAAAATATGTCTAAAGCTCTACGGATTCTTTACGCAGTTGGACCTGAAAATGTAATCGATGCTTATAACTATTGGGTTAAAGGTGAAGATGCTCCTTCACAAGTATCAGTTCCTTATTCAAGTCAATTTTATGAAGTTTGTCAAACATTAAATGCACAGGGTTATGTAATTGCACAGTCTACAAAAAAGCAGATGATCCGGGATGAGCTTTTTATTGTTGAAAGTCGTCGGGTACCATTACCAAAAGCATCGGGGATTGTTTATCACTTAAGACAAATTTGGTATGGACTACACTTACTCCAAAGTGCAATTCGTTTCCGAGCCAATGTCGTGATCGCATCTACTGGAACAACTTATTGGTTTGTGTTTTCGCTGTTTTCTTGGTTGGGAATTAAGGTAATTCCATCGGTTCACTGCACATTATGGTGCAAATATTTACCAGTACGTAAAGTTGATCAATTTATTTTGGCGCTCAGTCGCAATCTTTTTACAACGGATTGTCAAGCCATAATGACGGTATCTCATGATATCTCGCAACAAATTTCTCAACTGACAGGTGAGCGTCATCGACCAATTTTAGAATTCTTTCCTACATTTCGTCGGGCTGATTTTGCTGGCTTAGATGTACCACCGAAATCAGGCTTGTCATTTTCGATTCTGTTCGCAGGTCGAATCGAGAAAAATAAAGGTGTGTTTGATTTGTTAGAAATCGCCAAACGCTTTGCTAAACAGGGAATAAAAGATATTACCTTTCACATTTGCGGTACGGGTTCGGCATTAGAATCTTTACGTTTGGCTGCAAACAAAGCCCAAGTTGATGATTCTTTCATATGTCACGGTTACTGTACTAAACCGCAAATGCGAGAAATGTTTAATCGTTCCCACGTTGTAGTGGTACCTACTAGAAAAGATTTTATCGAAGGATTTAATCGGGTAGTATGTGAAAGCATTTTATCCGGTCGTCCAGTTGTGACTTCATCAGTTTGTCCGGCTTTGTCTTATATGGGTGATGCTGTATTTGAGGTACCACCAAATGATACATTAGCTTATGGTGATGCTTTGTTAACACTGTATGAAGATAAGCAACTTTACGAACAAAAAAGACAAGCTTGTCTACAAGTACAAGAACAGTTTTATGAAATGAGTAAAAGTTGGGGAGCCGCACTTAAATCTATTCTGCTTACTATTGAGGAAGAACAGCAAAAAAGTAATTTAATTACAAGCATTCAACAGTAAGTTTAGTCTATAAATATTAGATGAATGAATAAGAAATATTTAAGTATTGCAGAAACCTTATTTGCCATTATAGGTTTAACCTTCTTCTCCGGAGGTTTTAGTGTTGGGGCAAACCTGGGAACAAATCCCCCATTGCCAGGAATTATTCCACCTATTGTACTTTCACTTATTAGATATTTTGTTTGGATAGTTTCAACTCTCTTAATTGGACTGAGATGGAAACATTCCTTAGCCGTAGCTAGTAAAGATATATGGTTGTGGATATTAACAACGTTAATTTTACAATCATATATTTGGTCGGACTTTTCCGATATGACCTATTTAGGAGGACGCGAAATTTGGCAAATGACATCATTTGGTTTATATTTAGCTTCACGTTTTAGCTTAAAAGAACAAGTTCAATTATTAGCTATTACTTTCGGTATTGGAGCTTTAACTAGTGCTTTCTTTGCCCTAGCTGGTCCTTCCATCGGACAACATTCATGGGACCATCCAGGAGCATGGAAAGGAATTTATGATTATAAAAATACTCTTGGTAGTATGATGGTAATTGGATCTTTGTCCTATTTTTTGTTACCTATTCAAAATCTCAAAACTCCTATACGTAAAAAAATTGGACTACTTCTTAAACTTACAGGCATTGCTATATCTTTAGCAATTGTTTTATTATCTACCTCAAAAACTTCCTTAATTGTTTATTTTTTACTTGTCGGTATTTTAATCTTTTATGGAAAATATCGTTGGCAAGGTAAATTAACAGTTATCTATTTAGATATAACTGTTCTATTCCTAGGATGCTTTGGGACTGTCATTTTGACTAATTGGATCAATATTTTAACCAATTTGGGCAAAGACTATACGATGAGCGGTAGAACGCTGATGTGGGAGGTTATGCTAATGAGAATTGAAGATAGACCTTGGTTGGGATATGGGCGAGGTGCATTTTGGATGAAAGGAACCAAGTATCCGATAGAAGTGGGAAATGCAGTCACAAGTTCGTTTATTGCTCCTCACGGTCACAATGGGTTTTTGGATTTGGTACTTGATATCGGTTTAATTGGTTTAGTACTGTTTTTAATCAGCTTTACTATAGCTTTTTTTAGGTCACTAAAGCGAGCTTATGCAGTAGAAAGCTCTCCCGATTTATGGCCTTTAGCTTTCCTCTTATTTTTAGCGATGAATAATATGATGGAGAGTTACTTATTACGCTTAGCTAATATATATTGGGTTCTTTATATAGCAGTTGCTTTATCTGTTGATAAAGGTAAATCAGTGAGAGAGTTGAATTATATAAAAGAGGTAGATAATCTCAAAAAATATCAAAAAGAAAAAGTTCCAATTTAATAATTAGTTGCTGATTTTTGATTCTATATTTTTTGTAATTAAGGGAATAGAAGAAATAGTCAGAGTAAGATAAATAGTTAAATTGATTTATATCTAAATACAGTTCAGTTAAGGATATAAATTAATTACCGCAAACAAAATAGATCGACTTTTTTGAAGGGAGCTTGGGGGATTCTCCCCCAAGTCTTGGTTCTGAATAAATTGATTGACGGACAATCTTAACTGAACCGTATTTATTTATATCTAAAATTAATACTAACCGTAAAATTATCAAGATTGTCACAGGAGAATGATGTTATATCCAATCGGCATAGTTGTAATTGGACGTAATGAAGGAAATCGACTCAAACAATGTTTACTATCGGTGTTGGGAAAAGCGAAAATGGTTGTTTATGTTGATTCTGGTTCTACCGATGGAAGTGTGGAATTAGCTCGTAGTCTAGGTGTGAGGGTTGTTGAACTAGATTTATCAATTCCCTTTACTGCTGCACGTGCGAGAAATAGGGGGTTTGAATATCTATTGCAAATAGAACCGTCAGTTGAGTTTGTCCAATTTGTGGATGGAGACTGTTTAGTAGTAGAGGGGTGGCTGGAAAAGGCAACTAGTGTATTAAATGCAAATCCTCAAGTTGTGGTGGTTTGCGGTAGAAGACGGGAAGAATTTCCCACAAACTCTGTTTATAATCGCTTGTGCGATATCGAATGGGATACTCCTGTAGGTGAAGCCTCATCCTGCGGTGGTGATGCGATGATGCGCGTCGGAGCTTTGAAACAGGTTGGTGGCTTTAACCCGACTTTGATTGCTGGAGAAGAACCAGAATTATGCGTGCGGTTGCGTCAAGCTGGTGGCAAAATATTGCGTATAGATGCCGAAATGACTTTACACGATGCTCAAATTATGCATCTTAAACAGTGGTGGAAGCGTTCGATTCGCAACGGACACGCTTATGCTGAAGGTGCTTGGTTGCATGGAAAACCTCCGGAAAAGCATTGGGTGAAAGAGAGTCGGAGAATTTGGTTTTGGGGATTTATATTACCATTTTTAGCAGTTGCTAGCGCTTGGTTAACTAACGGAATCAGTATAATTATACTTTTCTTCGCTTATGGAATATTATTTTTTCGCGTTTATCGGTATGCAAAAACAAAACAAACTCCTTCATTAGATGCATTGTTTTACGCGCTGTTTTGTGTATTAGATAAATTCCCTGGATTTATAGGTCAGATTCAGTTTCATCTATCCCGTTTATTAAAAAGAAAACCCACTATTGTTGAATACAAGGGTGTGGTTAGTTGACAGTTGACCTGGGACAGTTAATTGAGTGATTGGTAATGGTCGCGTTTCCTTTAACCTTTGACCTTTAATCTTTGACCTTTAACCTTTAACCTTTAACCTTTAACCTTTGACCTTTAACCTTTAACCTTTAACCTTTAACCTTTGACCTTTAACCTTTAACCTTTAACCTTTGACCTTTAACCTTGTTAAAAGTATGCTACTCAAAAATATATTCCAAGTTTCTAATTTAGTCAAAAAGACGAACTTTCCTGTTTTTAAAGACTCGATATCTTCCGCCAATCAAAATAGTCAGAAAAATAATTTATCCTATAAATCTATTGCGATTATTGGTTGCGGTTATGTTGCTGATTATTACCTGAAAACTCTCTCTATGCATTCACAATTGAAGCTTGTGGGAGTAATGGATAAAATTGGCGATCGCGCTACTAAGTTTGCTAATTACCATAATGTCGATCGGGTTTATAATTCTCTTGCCGATGTCCTTGAGGATAATACTGTAGATATAGTATTAAATTTAACTAATCCTTCTAGTCATTACGAAATTTCTCAAGCTTGTTTGCAAGCTGGGAAACACGTTTATTCTGAAAAGCCTTTAGCGATGGAAATGGCACAAGCTGAGGAATTGGTAAATATTGCCGAAACAAAGGGTTTATATCTTTCCTCTGCACCATGTAGCTTATTGAGTGAAGCCGCACAAACATTATGGAAAGCATTGCGAGAAAATCAAATCGGGAAGGTTCGTTTAGTCTATGCTGAAATGGATGATGGACTAGTTCATCAAATGCCTTATCAAAAATGGTTAAGCGAATCTGGTACACCATGGCCTTATAAAGATGAATTTGAAGTTGGTTGTACGTTGGAACACGCAGGCTATTATGTCAATTGGCTAACAGCTTTCTTCGGACCTGCGGAGAGTGTTTCTGCATTTTCATCTTGTGTCATTCCAGATAAACAGACTGATGTACCGTTAGATATTCAGGCTCCAGACTTTTCAGTTGCTTGTATTAAATTTAATTCTGGAGTAGTTGCCCGATTAACTTGTAGTATTGTCGCACCTCATGACCATTCTTTAAAAATTATTGGCGATGACGGTATACTTGGCATTGATGATTGTTGGTATTATGGAACACCTGTTTATATTCGCCGCAGTCTTACCATAGGACGAAAACGACTTGAAGGTATATGGAAGAAAAATTATCCTTTAGTCAAAAAAGCCCCTAAATTTGGATATAAGGGCGCACAACAGATGGATTTTTGTCGGGGTGTGGCAGAAATGGCTGATGCAATGATCGAAAATCGTCCTTGTAGACTTTCATCTAGATTTTCCCTCCACAATAATGAAATAGTTTTGGCAATTCAAAACTCTTTAGAAACTGGTTCTCCTTACAAAATCACTACTTCTTTTGAGCCTGTAGAACCGATGGATTGGGCTAAGTAGGGGTCAAAGGTTAAAGGTTAAAGGTTAAAGGTTAGAGGTTAAAGGTCTACATATCAAAGGAAACCGACCACTACGAATCACTCAATTAACTGATAACTGTCAACTGTCAACTGGTTGCAAAGCTTTGCTCATGACTTGATAGAGTTTTTCAGCTTCGAGATTTATATTAAATTCTGTTTCTACTTTATTTCTGCCTGCGGTGCCAAATTTAGCTCTTAATTCGCCATCATTAAGTAATTTTTCGATGCTTTGAGCGAGGGAAACTATGTCACCCGCAGGTACAATATAGCCGCTAACACCATTTTCTACTAATTCGCTGACTCCGGCGATTTGGGTCGCAACTACGGGTACTCCTGCTGCCATTGCTTCCATTAAAACTACGGGTACTCCTTCGGCAAAGCTGGATAAAACAAATACGTCTGTTTCTTCAAAGTATTTACGTACTTCTGCTTGGTTTTTATAGCCAACAAAATTTACATTGCTGTTCAAGCCTAAATTAGTTGTCATTTGTTCCAAAGAAGTGCGATCGCTACCGTCACCAACTACGGTTAATATCACATCTGGATGCTGTTGTTTGAGAGAGACTAAACTTTGTAAAAGTATCGGCAAGCCTTTAACAGCAGAGAGTCTACCGACATACAATAAGCGTTTTCCTTTGCCGTGATGAGATACTAATTTAAATAATGCCGGGTCGATACCACAGTGAACAATGTGCATTTGGCTCCATTTGTCAATGGGTGCAAATATCATTCCCTGACTGCGACAATAGTTACTAATACAACTCACAAATAAGGCTCTGTTTATTTTCTCATCCAGTCTCCAATAATACGGCTGAAAGAAAATATATGGTCCGTGTAAGGTAAAACTGTAACTAAAACCTCCTAATTCTGCTGCTAACATCGCAACAGTACAACTAGAATCCCCAAAATGGTTGTGTAGATGAGGAATTTGTCTTTGTTTGATTTCTTGAGCGAGAATACCTGCTTCTAAAAAGTAGAACAATTGATAGATATTACCTTTGAATCCATGTAGTCTTGTTGACCAAGCTAATTTAAGTGCAGCTAAATATCTTTTGGGTGAAATTAGCAATAGATTTAAATGCGATCGCGCTAATTTAAAAGGGCGTGGAGGAAGAATATAAAAAGTTTGATTTCGTTCTTGTTTTTGCTCTTCTCCCACCATATGTTCCTCACCAGTAGGGCGCACGGAAAATGTATGTATTTCTGCACCTTGTTGACGAAGAGCAGCAACTTCCCGCTGAATAAAAGTATCTGTAGCTCTGGGATATTCTCCGGTTAAATAAGCGATACGCATAATTGACAGTTGATAGTTGATGGTTGTTAGTTGATGGTTGATAGTTGATGGTTGTTAGTTGATGGTTGTTAGTTGATGGTTGTTAGTTGATGGTTGATAGTTGATGGTTGTTAGTAACCTTTAACCTTTAACCTTTAACCTTTAACCTTTATCTTTGCTCCATCTGAAAATAAATCTATATCGCCGCAACTACGTTTCAACGCTTCATCTAAAGAATATTTAGGTTGCCAATTTAATATTTGTCGAGCATTTTTATTGCTATAGCGAAATGGTTTGAAACGAGCTTCCAATCTTGCCGGAATCAAGATACCCGGTAGCTTGATTTTTCCAAAAAATAGTACTTTGTTAGAAAACCAAGCACTACGGGATAATAGACGCATTATCGTCCAATTTATACCTATTGTGGAAGACTGACGCGGTAGCAGGTTGAGAATTTTATCCGTATAAACTTTGTGGGTTGGTAAATCGTTATCGACAATATTCAAAGTCTTACCTATGGCTTCTTGAGATATACAGCTATTAACTATTGCTTGAGCGCAGTTTTCTACATAAGTAAGGGGAAGTTGAGCGTTTCCACCAATGCGAATCCACAGACGGTTTTTTAAATTTATCCCTAAATGGGCATTCCATAAATTGTTTCTTCCGTAAACTATCCCTGGACGGAGAATTGTCACTTCTCCTTGATTTCTCTGTTCGAAATCTCGAAACAGGCTTTCTTGAATTAACTTAGTTTGAGCGTAAACGTCTCTATTCGTAGGCTGATTTTCTATAGGTGAATCTTCGTTGATGATTTCGCGAGCAGGAATATGTAAGTAATCGAACACACTAAATGTACTGATGGCAACCAACCGTTTGATATTCATCACTTCCATTACTTTGAGTAAATTTTCGGTAGCAACAACTGTATTTGCATACTGCGTATCATAATTCCCCTGTTTGGCTGCGGCTAAATGCACTACAGTATCTATACCTTTCAAAGCATCTTCTAGTTTTTCTGATTGAGTTAAATCGATACGTGTTAATTCCAAATTTGCAAAATTGCGCCAAGGTAAATGTTTTTCATCTGAAGTATGCCTAATTACCGCACGAACTTGAAAACCTTGTCGTAATAGTTCAGCAACTACATACTTTCCTAAGAAACCAGATGCTCCCGTAACTAATAATTTCATAAGCGATTACTTTGATTACTTTATAGATAGATTGTTAATTCTTGAGTTTTTGATTTGTACTGATTTTTTTGTGGTGTTTTTTTTACATTCTTATTTGCATTAGCTAGATATGTCTTTTGTTAAAAAGCCATTTTTACATCTAATTGCAGTTGCGATATTTTCAATATTGTGTACTTCTGCTGTTGACTGACTAACTTCTAAATATCATTAATAGAAAAATTGTTTTGAATTTTATCATTAACTTCTTCCTACGCTCAAATAAATACATTACCTTGACTAAATACAAACGATAATGCTCTTATCTTAAGATTTAAGCATTTCTACTCGACTAAAGCTAGTACTTCATCTCTATGTGAAAATAACTTCCTCGGCAGATGATTTTGATTGCTTTTTCAATAGTTCATATATACATCGCAGTTGCAAGGAAATAAAGTACACCCCTTCCTCTCCTGACTTGAAATCTGTTATATTTAGCCATTTTCGTGATAATAATCTTTACAGTAACTTCATATAAAAAAGACTATCTACACTTTAATTTTATATTCCTTGATTCATTTTTCTTGGTAAAAATATTATGTGATGTCCTAACCTTTGTGCAAGGAGCGAAAAATAGTTAAAAAGCGAAATCGCTGCAAAAAGGTAATTATTAGTTTGCGTAAAATGATAAAGTTTTAATTGTGTAGAAAACTGGTATTATCTTGAGGAAGATTTAATCGCAAGAGTCTGACTATCAGTTTGAATTTTAAGGTTTCTAAAAATATAAGGTTGATTTTGCTTTTTTTATCCGATGTTTTTTTGAGAATCATCAAGGATATTTTAGCTTTGATTTTTTGTGATTAAATTCTCGAAAAGGGAATAGTGAGAAAAAGCAATATTATAGTCAGCTTTTAAAAATATGAATGGCAAATTTCAGAGCAAAGGTGCTGAAGAACCTGACTTATGAAAGCATAATCTACGTTCCTTACCGATTTTTCAATTTATATTATGACATCTGTAAAAAAGCTTGCCATTAGAGGTGCAATTTGGACTTTTGCGGGTTACGGAGCTAGCCAAGTATTGAGATTTGGCAGCAATTTAATTTTGACTCGCTTACTCGTACCAGAGTATTTTGGTTTAATGGCGGTGGTTAATACCCTAAGAATGGGTATTGAGTTATTTTCAGATATTGGAATTTCTCCAAGTCTGATTAATAATAAAAATGCTGATGAACCATCATTTCAAAACACAGCTTGGACGCTTCAAGTAATTCGTGGCTTTGCACTCTGGCTTTTCTGCCTATTAATTTCTTTTCCTGCTGCGAACTTCTATAACGATAGTCGTTTTTTATGGTTAATTCCTTTGGTAGGGCTTTACTCAGTTTTTGATGGATTTACTTCAACGGCAATATTTACTTGTCAGCGTCGCATAGATTTAGCAAGATTTACCATATTTGATTTAGCGGTACAGATATTGTCTTTATTGACGATGATTATTTGGGCTTGGTTTAATCCAAATCTTTTGGCTTTGGCTATGGGAGTAGTGATAGCTGGAGTATACCGGATGGTAGGGAGCTTTTGGCTAATTCCAGGATATACAAACCGTTTTGCTTGGGATAAAAGTGCATTTAAAGAGATTTTATCTTTCGGTAAATGGATGTTTATATCATCGGCTTTAATGTTTGCATCCGAGCAATCCGATCGTTTGATTCTTGGTAAGCTGTTGTCTTTTGAAATTTTAGGGGTTTATACAGTAGCTTACACTTTGGCAAGCATCCCTAAAGAAGTTATAAAAAAGCTTAGTTACAGAGTTATATTTCCTACTATCTCCACTCAAGTTGACTTACCGCGTTCTAGTTTACGGGATAAAATTCTGCGTCAGCGTGGAACAATGTTAATGGGCTTTGCGATAGGATTAGCTGCTTTAACAACAGTTGGTGATTTAATCATTGCTAAACTTTATGACAGTAGATACGCTGAAGCAACGTGGATGATGCCTATTTTATGTTCGGGTATTTGGTTCTCGCTGTTATTTTATACTGTCAGTCCGGCTCTCTTGGCAATTAGCAAACCTTTGTACTCTGCTCAAAGCAACTTGGCTCGCTTTGTAATGATTGGTATAGTGTTACCGCTAGGGTTTTTCCGTTTTGGTATTCTCGGAGCAATTATTGTCATTGCTTTGAGTGACTTACCTTTATATATAGTAAATCTATATGGACTTTGGCGTGAAAAACTCTGTTGTATTCGTCAAGATATACAGGTTACTGCTTTATTTGTGGGAGTGCTTACTTTATTTATTTTTATCCGCTATTTTTTAGGTTTCGGACTACCAATCGACTCTATTTTGTAAAAAATCTCAGGAATCTTGATATAAATATGTGTCAAGGATAGCCGCAAGTGCCACAAGATTCGGATGGTGCATGACACAGAAGAAGCTGATTATTACTGTTAAAGAAATTTTTTCCAATCACCATGTAAAATAGGCATCGTAAACAATCCCCAAGCCAAACCTGTAATTAACCCAAACGGTACAACTACAAAATTGTCAAAATTCCACCAACCTAAAATTTGCGCTGCCATTTCCACCGGATATGCCATCATTAATACTGTGGCGATCGCGCTACCATTCCAACCGTATTGATGCAACCAGTAGGAACTTTTACCATTATCCGTAATATATAGTAAGCGAGTAATAAATAAACCCATTACAGTTCCGTAACAGCGCATACATACAGCCATAATGAAGGGTGACGCTAATTCAATTCCCATCTGGGGTTGGGGACATACATGATTACCCATGAAATAAATTATATTGGCGATTTGAGGTAAAATTGGCAACTTAGAAGCGGCAAGAAAAGGAGCCGCGATCGGTCCAATAACCATTCCTGTAAGTAGGAAGTCAGCGATAAAACTTACGGGGTTGATTTGGAGTTGTTTGTTGGAAATTGTTAGCTGCATTGTCTGGGGTGATCAAATTCTGTGGTTGGGTAATCGTGATTCTGGAGACGTAGCATTGCTACGTCTCTACTTTCCTTAAACTATTTCAGCGGTGTAGGGACTTGTCAATTTATCCAATTGCTGTACTAATAAACTCAGGAATAATCCCACATCTGTGACTACACCAACTGATTCTACGGAACCTCTATCGCTTAATTTTGTCACTACTGCTGGGTTGATATCGACACAAACCATTTTCACTCCCGCAGGTGTCATGTTACCCACTCCAATGGAATGCAGCATTGTAGACAACATCAATACCATGTCCGCACCTTTAAGTAATTCCGCGTACTCTTCTTGTGCCTTAATTAAATTCATTTGAGTATCCGGCAAAGGTCCGTCATCGCGAATCGAACCGGCAAGGGCGAAAGGTACGTTATTTCTGACACATTCGTACATCACACCTCTTTGAATCATTCCTGCTTGTACCGCTTTGGCAATGCTACCATGACGACGAACGCTGTTGATAGCTTTGAGGTGGTGTCGGTGTCCTCCTCGTACTGAAACACCACGCTTCATGTCTACACCCAAGGATGTCCCCATCATTGATTGTTCGATGTCATGAACTGCGATCGCGTTGCCACCCAGTAATGCCTGTACGTAACCTTCTCTAATTAATCGCGACAAGTGTTCCGCACCGCCAGTATGGATAACTACGGGACCGGCTGTGACAACAACTTTACCTCCAGAGTCACGGATTTTACGTAACTCCCAGGCAACTTGTTCTACAATTAACTCTACACGCCGTTCGCTGGAAACACCAGCAGACATAAAGCTGAATTCCTCAGTGTTACGTTTTTCTCGCGATTCGGGGTTACGGATGGTACGGATACCTTGTACATCTACTATTACTTTTTCACCTATTTCTAAATCTCGCAATATTTTACATTGCGCTACAGTTCCTTGATTGGTTTGGGTAATTGCGATCGCACCATCCATACGCTGGTTTTGTACTTTCACCCATTCACCGTTAATCCGTACTTCGGTAGGATAAATAGTACTAACGTAAAAATCATCCGGTGCGACTCCGTTTTGAATTACCGGCTGAAGTTTGGCATCTTGCTGATTTTCTGGTAAATTCATCGCCCCCAAATCAATCAGATGGGATACAATGCTTTCCATAACTTCATGGGAAGGAGCAGAAACTTTCACCTCAGCAGCAGAAGTACTTTGACGCTGTTCCCCTAAGAGGAAATTCATCACCTTGAAGCTACCGCCATTGTCTATAATTAAATCTAAGGCACGGTTAATCAAACCGGAATCAAGTAAATGTCCTTCCATGCGGACAATTTGACTTTCGACGTAGGTGTTAGCGTGTAATTCTTCTCTTACAGGTTCGTTAACCCGCAAAGTTAAACATTTAGCCGCACCCCCAGCTTTGAGAAATTCTGTAAGCGGTGTTTCGATGACTTCAAAACCAACTTTTTTTAAACGTTTTTTCAGTGTATCGGAAGCTTTGTTCATTACCACAATGCTTTCCACATTCACCGTATTACAAGCGAAATTTACCGCATCAGTTTCTTCTATCGCGATGCGTTTTTCTGGTGCGACTCGCATTTCAATCAAGCGGTTAGAATAGGAGTCAAAAGCACCGGGGTAGTAGAGTAAATAGCCATTTGCTAAAGGACAAAAGCAAGTATCGAGGTGATAAAAGCGATCGTCAGTCAATCGTAACGATAATACCTCAATATCCAACCATTTTGCCAGAAAGGGATGGGAATCCAATTCCGAACGAAAACCATAACCAGCCCATAACCAGCGCCCTTCCCTATCTAAAAGAGCATCACCTGCACCTTCAAAAGGTAAATCTTTAGGTAGTTCGTAAACAGTAAAGCCATTTTCTTCAAACCATGCTTTGAAATAAGGCTCTTCTTTTTGACGCTCTTTATGTAGAAACCGACTCAATACCACATTTTCACCTAAAACCAAACCAGCATTAGCGGTAAAAACCATATCAGGAACACCTTGATGGGGTTGTACCAAATCGACAATCGCGTGTTCCTTAAGTACATGATGTAGCTTTTGCCATTGCTGCACCGCTCGCTCTTGAGATGACTTGTGAATATTTCCTTCCATCCAAGGATTAATCACATAGTCTACATCATAATATTCCGGAGCGCACATCAAAAAGCGAATTTGAGAAGTTGTCATAGTAAGTATCTTCAGGAGTATAGATGCAATTAATTTGTCTATTCTATTACTCTAACTGACAGTTGACAGTTGATAGTTGACAGTTGACAGTTGACAGTTGACAGTTGTTTATTACCAATCTATGACCTTTATTGACCTCTAACCTCTGACCTTTAACCTTTAACCTCTAACCTCTGACCTTTAACCTCTAACCTCTAACCTCTAACCTTTAAAAAAATATTACTTAAAAACGAATTGAGTCAAGTACTTGGTAATATATCATCAGCGGATAAACCATTACTCAAGTGTGATATTAGAACGGTGACAGAAGATTATAACGCAAGTTTTGACCGTGGTCTACGCATAGTACTTAATCGCTTAACAACCACAATAGAAAGAGATAATTTAATTATCGAAACCACAAGTCGTCTACGAGATACTATGCGTGTAGATAGGGTTGTATTGTATTATTTCTATTCTCAGTGGAATGGACAAGTCACCTTTGAGTCTTTGAGTTCAGATAAATGGTCTATTCTTGGTTCTACTGGTCCAGAAGAATGTTTCAATAATGAGTATGCTGCTTTATATTTAAACGGAAGAGTAAGGGCAATTCCAGATATTGAATCAGAATCTATTGCTGATTGTCACCGCGAATTTTTACGTAATTTAGAGGTTCGCGCTAATTTAGTAGTACCCATCTTAACTAAGAAAGGTTTATGGGGTTTGCTAGTAGCTCATCATTGCCAAGCACCGCGTTTATGGACTCCATCAGATATTAAAATCATGCAGGTTGAAGCAGAAAAGTTATCTAAAGCTAATTCTATTCGTGATTCATAAGGGAATTGGGAATTGGGAATTGGTAATTGCTAATTGATAATTCGTAATTAAATCCGTGAAATCTGTGAAATCTTTTTGAATCCGTGGTCATGATTAGTAGTAGCAAAAAGATACAGCACTACAAATAAATTATAGACAAAATGTTACCTTGGGAAATTGGAACTTGGTTACTTTAATCCAATTTTTCTTAGGGAATATTACTCAATGCCTTATCTCAAATCTGCCTGGGAAATTCGTTCTCTTGTTGCTAAGTATACTAAAGTCACAACTCTTTGGCTAGATACAGAAGTTGCTGATTATGATACTCGCAATCCTAGACTATCGCTAATTCAAGTTTTAGATGATTCTAAAGATTTAACTGGAGAAAGTGTTTATATTTTGGATGTACTTGAACAGCCTTTTCTTGTTGAAGAATTTATCCAAAAAATTATGATCAATTCTTCCATAGAAAAGGTATTTCATAATGCTAAATATGATTTAAGATTTTTAGGTAAAAAGCAAGCCAAAAATGTGACTTGCACTTTGGAAATGGCGAAAAAAATCCCATACTATATTTTACCTTTACCTAATTATCAATTGAAAACTCTGGCAATAGAACTTTGCCATTTTCAAGATATTGATAAACAGCAACAAAGCAGCGATTGGGGAATTAGACCTTTAAGTGAAGAACAAATTGAATATGCTTACTTAGACTGTATTATTCTTGCTCAAGTTCATTTAAGTTTGTTGAAAATAACACAAAAGTTCAACTTTGATCCAAGAATGGAAGATTTAAGTTTACTTGGTGCAAAATATCTTGAATTAGAACAGCAATGGCAACTTGTAAAATCAGAATTTGAACATCTCCAAGAACGAATCAAACAAGCAATGCTGGCTCAAAAATTATCTGAGACTCAAAATTTTAAACTTAATAGTTCCGAACGTACAACAATTAAAGTGCCATTTTCCGAACTGGTGCGGTTAGTAGAAACTCAAAATTTAGATTTAGACTTTGATATTACTCTTACTAAAGATATTCAAAAAAATTTAGGGGATAATATCGAGCAACTTGCTGTAGATATATCAAAAACCACCAGTTTAAGATTAATTTCCAAGCAAGCCGAAAATGAAGAATAAAGAATCAGTACATTAATTTTAGATTATCAAAGGCTGCGGGCTTGTTTTTTTCATCTAAAATTCGTTTGGTAAAATCTAAACAAATTCGCCACAAAATCCATGCAAAAATAGTCAACATAGGTAATTAGAGTCATGATTATTCAATATTAAGAAAAATGTATTTTTTTTATATAAATGTCAAAATTGTGGGTGTTTTGATCAAAAGTGGCTTATGAAACAGTGGTTGTTCGAGCAAAATCTGACAGGAGTTTGCAAAAGATTTGGTGTAATTTTGTTAAGTGGATTTATCGCAACTGTAACTGTTTCTTGCAGCAACGATAAAGATGTATTAGTCACGGAAATAGGAGTTAGTCCCGCAACAAGTCCGGTCCCTAACCCATCGACCGCTAAGCAATTTTACGCACAGGGTCAGTATAAGCATATTCAGGGTGACACTCAAGGAGCGATCGCGGCTTATACAAAAGCGATTTCCCTGGACTCAGACTTTGTGGAAGCCTACAACGGTAGGGGTTTAGTACAGTTTGACACTGGAGACAGACAAGGTGCGATCGCTGATTATAATGAAGCCCTTCGCATTTCACCGGACAACGCTCAAGCATATAATAATCGTGGAAATGCTCGTGCTGCTCAAGGTGATATCAACGGTGCAATTAGTGATTATGACCAAGCTATTAGTTTAGACCCCAACTATGCTGAAGCTTATAATAATCGGGGAAATGCTCGTGCTGCTCAAGGAAATAGAAACGAAGCTATAGCAGATTATACTGAAGCGATTCGTATTAATTCTAACTATGCTGTTGCTTATAATAATCGGGGAAATGCTCGCGCTGCTCAAGGTGATAAAGAAGGTGCAATTTCCGATTACGATCAAGCTATTCGTATCAATCCTAATTTTGGTGCTGCTTATAATAATCGAGGAAATGCTCGTGCCGAAAAAGATAAAGATGGCGCTTTAGCCGACTTACAACGAGCCGCAGAGATTTTTCAAGAACAAAATAACCAACAGCTATACAAACAGGTTATGGAAAATGTTAAGGAAATTCAATAATCAGTTATCAATAATCAGTTATCAGTTATCAATGAACCATTGAGCCGGAAACTCAATTCTTATAAGTCGGGTTTTTATCAAGTCTATAAATGTGTTACAGATACTGTTTTGAAAAACCTGACTTATAAACTTCACCGAGCAATCCTTATAAGTCGGATTTTTATCAAGTTCATAAGAACCAAGTTTTTTACTACTTAAAATTAATTTGATAAATCAACTTTCATTGATAATTGTTGATTGTTAATTGATACAAAGTATAGAATAAACTTGATAATCATTGAGTGTGAAGTATATAAAAAGGCTGTAACTGTGTAAATGTAATCCCATGACTCAAGCAACCGTTCATTTAGTTGTTGGCATTGAAAATCTGACATTACTGGTTTTTTACACTGAAGCAATGGAATGGCAATTTAGAATAATAAGTTCTGGTGGAGAAGTGTTTGGTGAGAGAAAATTATACTATACCCCTGAAGCTGCGGAAAAAGCTGCACGAGAGTGGCTTTCCTGGGGAGATTAACTAGCTATAGTTCTTAATTACAAAACTTAATTATCTTCAACTGAATTTTGAGAAGTCGGTTAGAAGTCGGGTTTCGTAAAAGTTACCCGACTTTTGTAGTTTACTACTACGCGACACTACATAGAGTCATAATCTAAAAAGCCTTTAATTTGTAGATTTAAATTTTATTAAAGTCTTGTAGTGCGGGTTGTTAGCCCGCTAGAAAAATACAAATTAAATGCGCGACAACTTATCAACTGCGGAAACGCTGCGCTAATAATTCTTACCCCTAACTTTATTTGATTAGGTATAAAGTAGGTGTGGAATATTTATCATTTTGAGGGACAATTTGTATGACATCTTACCAAACCGATTCCGACAGCAACGAATTAATGGATGATTTGATGACAGAAGCAACCACTATCAACCATGTAGAGGTGATTGAAAACGTTATCGATACACTAGAAGAAAACGATAGCGCAATGGTTAGTCATCCTTCCGAAGGTGCTTACTTATGGAAGTTTAAGTACGGTAGCGTGGAAGTATTTGTCCGATTAACAGGTACAACTGATGAAGATACAATCACAGTTTGGTCTTCGGTTTTGAAGTTACCAGCCAAAGATGAATCTACAATGATGCGCTCTCTTTTGCAAATGAACTGTTCCGCTACTTTAGAAGCACGTTTTGGTATTATCGAGAACCAAGTTGTCGTTATTTCCATGCGTACTTTAGAAGATTTGTCTGCTGCGGAAGTTTCTCGTTTAATTACTATCGTCGCGACGATTGCAGATGATAATGACGAAGATTTACAGTCTAAATTTGGTGCAGCGTAACAATACAGTTGAGTGAGGAGTGAGGAGTTATGAGTTATGAGTTATGAGTTATGAGTGAGGAGTTATGAGTTATGAAAAAATTTCAATTCGAGATATTAACTCCTAAGTTCCAATTTCTAAATTCCAACTCCCAAATTTCAACTCTTAATTCCTAACTCCCAACTCCAACTCCCAAATTCCAACTCCTAACTCTTAACTCCTAACTCCCGTACAGACGTAGCATTGCTACGTCTCTACAACTCCCAACTCACAACTGACTTTGATTTCTCAAACTTGGCGATTAATTCCGTTTTTACAAGCCAATGGTAAATTACAGATGGCGATCGATCAATGGTTGTTACAAAAGCATCAATCGGGACATCCGCCTAGTTTACGTTTTTATACTTGGTCGCCATCTGCAATTTCTCTTGGTTATCATCAGCACAAATACTCGGAGCATTGGCAGAATTTGACTTGGAAAGGCGAGAAAATCGACTTGATACGTCGTCCTACGGGTGGACGTGCGGTGTTACATCATGGTGATTTAACTTATGCTGTAGTGACTTCTGGGCTTTCTGGAAGTCGAATTGAAATGTATAAAAAAATATGCGAATTTTTGATTCAAGGATGGCAAAATTTAGGGATTGAGTTACATTACGGTATTGCTGGACGGGGTTATATTAAGAATCCTAACTGTTTCGGTACCGCAACAGTTGCCGATTTAGTCACGGTTGATGGTAGTAAGTTAATTGGTAGCGCTCAGCTAAGACGTGGTAACGTTGTTTTACAGCATGGTTCGATGAATTTCAAACCGGATGTAGAGTTGTTTAAAAAAGTTTTTGGTGAAGATTTAGATCGGGTGGTAGTTGGAGAAAATTTGGCAATTGAAAGAATAATTGCAGCTTTGGTTGATGCTGCACAAAAGTGTTTTGGAGTGAAATTTGAGGAGAAAGCTTTGAGTAATGATGAATGGGAAGAAATTTTTAGTATTGTTGAATCGCAATCGGAAAATTGATTGATTATTATGTTATACCAAAATAAAATAAATAAAATTGGATTTGTTCTTACATTAATACTCAGTTTTGCAACTTTTTTCTTAACTTTTTGGATTATACTTCCTGCACCAACTTTCTTTTTACTCAAATTTGGAGTAGTAGCACCAGAAATTTCTCCTTGGCTATTCGGATTAAATATTATTATTTTAGTATTATCTTTATTGTTTATCTATCAACCTCAATTAAAACGAATAATCTATCTTTTTAGCTTCATCGGATTGCTGATTTGCAGTTGGCAACTAGCAAGTATAATACCGACTCAAATGCAAATGAATGCGGCGATGAATCAAGTATTAGGTGCAGAATATCAGCAAAAACTCCCAGCACAAATCAAAAAAAATATGCGGAAGCAGCCGTTTATTTTAACTGATGTTTTTCGGGGAATTAAGTTGAACAAAACTCGTCATTTAACTGGGATTAATTTTGCAAATCCTGGTGGAGTAGCGTTAAATATGGAAATTTATCAACCGTTGAAAGTTGGGAAATATCCAGCAATTATAGTTATTTATGGTGGAGCTTGGCAAAATGGTAATCCATCTGTAAATCCAGACTTTAATCGATACATGGCGGCTCGTGGATATACTGTATTTGCCATCGATTACCGTCACGCACCAGAATACAAGTTTCCTGCTCAATTAGATGATGTTAATTTTGCCTTGAATTTTATTCGCGATCGCGCTGCTGAGTATGAAGCAGATGTTGAGAAAATGGTATTATTAGGACGTTCTGCTGGCGCTCATTTAGCAATGCTCGCAGCTTACCAACGGGATGCTCCACCAATCCGTGCTGTGGTAAATTATTATGGTCCGGTGAATCTAACTCAAGGATATAACGAACCACCAAATCCCGATCCAATTAATGCTCGTGCTATTTTAGAAGCGTTTTTGGGGGGTTCTCCTCAACAGTTTCCCGCACTTTATGAAACTGCTTCACCGATAAATTACGTAAAGCCTAATTTACCACCAACTTTGTTAATTTACGGAAGTCGCGATCATGTGGTAGAAGCCCGATTTGGCAGACAAATGTATAATAAATTGCGGGATAAAAATACGGCAATTTTGTTAGAAATTCCTTGGGCAGAACATTCTTTTGATACTATTTTCAATGGTGTAAGTAATCAATTAGCTTTGTATTATATTGAGAGATTTATTGCTTGGTCTTTGGTTAAATGATAGATTTTGTCAGAGATTAAGAAATCGGGTTTTAAAAACAATATCTATCACCAAATTACAAATTAGAAAAAACCCGACTTCTCAGGATTGTTTGTGAGGTGAAGAAGTCGGGTTTTTAGAAAAAATCCGACTTCTCAGGATTGTTCTTTCAAATATCCCTTATTGATACAATTTTCAATTTCTGCTAATATAAAATCCCAAAGTTTCGGCGTACCTTCTTCTACAGGAGCCATTCTTTTCATAACTTGATTGCGATTAATATTATGAATACACCAAGTACCACCTCCGGTTTGTTGATTGTGAATAAAAGGCTGTATTCTATCTAAAGCTACCGCAAATTTAGCTGTAGGTGTTTTTCTTGCTTCAAATTCATCCCAAAGTAAACGCAATTCTTTTCCCTGTTCTTCCGGTAATAATCCAAAGATTCGAGTTGCAGCTTGTAATTCTCTTGCTACTTTACTTTGATTTCCCTCCACGTCATAACAAAAAGTATCCCCAGCATCAATTTCTACTAAATCGTGAATTAATGACATTTTCATCGCACGAAATAGATCGGTTCCTTCGGGTGCGTATTCTGCTAAAATCATTGTCATCATTGCTAAATGCCAAGAATGCTCACCGCTATTTTCTCTACGTTCGGCATTTATTAATAATGTTTGACGCAAGACATTTTTTAACTTGTCAATTTCGATAATGAATTGTAATTGTTGATTGAATCGATCTAATTGCATTTTAAATAAAATAAACCACTGAAACTAGATTACCAAATTTTATATTTGAAAAAAGATATTTGAAAAAAGTCTCATGCTCCGGAATTTATTAATTTATTTATGGAATAAATCCAAAATCTAGCTTGAAAAGTTTTGGGGTTCGAGAATCTACACCCCAAACTTTCCGCAAAATCCAAAATCCAAAATTGATTTATAGTCCAAATTGTCGATAAACCTCACTCGCAGCCCGATGTAACAAAGAATGCCGCCACACCAAAGATTTCATATCATCCGCATAACCACCACCAATAACGCAAGCCACCGGATAACCACCCGCGATACAAGTAGTTAAAACCTGCATTTCCCGACGATAAATACCCGTATCAGTTAAAGCGAGTTTACCTAATTTATCGCCGATATGGGTATCAACACCAGCATCGTACAATACCAAATCTGGGTTTAGATTTGCGAGTAAATCCGGTAAATATTTCGCTAAAGTTTGTAAATATGCATCATCTTCCATTCCCACGGGTAAAGGTACATCCAAATCGCTTTTTTGTTTGATACCAGGAAAATTGACTTCACAGTGCATCGAGAAAGTGAAAACGCTATCATCATCTTGAAATATAAAAGCAGTACCATCACCTTGATGCACGTCTAAATCAACAATGAGGATTTTTTGCGCTAAGTTGAGTTTTTGAATGACACGAGTTGCGATCGCGAAATCATTGAAAATACAAAAACCCGAGCCATAACTGGGGAAAGCGTGGTGAGTTCCTCCCGCAGTATTACAAGCTAATCCATGAGTTAACGCCATTTGTGCAGCCATTATTGTACCACCTACTGCCGTACAGGTACGATTTACTAATTGAGGACTCCAAGGTAAACCGATGCGTCGTTGTGCTTTTGCATCAAGGGTTCCTTGTAAATAAGCTTGTACGAAATCGGGTGTATGAACTAACTCGATAGTTTCCTGACTTGGAACTTCGGGTGCGTGAAATTGCTGTAAATCAGCGACTCCATCGGACAAAAGTAACTCGTAAAGTAAGCGAAACTTCGGCATCGGGAAACGATGCGCGTCGGGTAATGGGGTAACATAATCTAGATGGTAAATGATTGGCAAATTCATGTAATCAATTGTCTATCATTGAGACGTAAATTACGCTCACAAATTTAGGTAAATAAAAAATAAGCAGAAATACTCATGTAAAAAACACTGTTTTATTTAGAATTTTGTGTATAAAATGCAAAATACCATCCCTGAAATTATGATAATGCAATGGATTAGACCGCTTTTATTTATTTTAGTTGGCTTATTATCTGGAATAATTGCTGAAAAAATTGTCTTAAATAAACTCGGTAATATTATTACTAAAAAAGGTATACCGGGAAGCGAGATAATATTTAGTTCTTTGCGACGTATCCCCTTCACTTGGTTTGTCTTAGCTGGTTTTTTTGGGGCAATATTGAGTTATTCCCTCAAGGAAGATGTTACCACTGCTCTACAAAAAATTATTATAGCGATTTTTCTATTTACCGTAACATTAGTTCTTGCACGTCTTGCGGCTGGGTTTGTTAATTTATTTATTCAGCGAACAGAAGGAGTTTCTGCATCGCTAATTTCTAATTTAGTAAAAACTACTATTTTTGTTTTGGGAGGGTTAATCATATTCCAAACCATAGGAATTGAAATTACACCGATTATTACAACATTAGGTATTACTGGTTTAGCAGTTGGTTTAGCACTTCAAGATACTTTGGCAAATTTATTTTCTGGTTTCTATTTAATTCTTTCCAAGCAAGCAAAAACAGGGGATTACATAAAATTAGAAGGTGGTGAAGAAGGTTATATCACAGATATAACTTGGCGGAATACAACTATAGAAGAAATTTCTAAAAATACGATTATTGTTCCTAATTCTAAATTAGCTTCAGCCAATTTTACCAATTATCATTTACCAGCTAAGCAACTCACGTTAACGATGAATATAGGTGTTAGTTACGATAGTGATTTGGAAAAAGTTGAAAAAATTACTGTAGAAATTGCCAAAGAAGTTATGCAAGAAATTGCCCCCAATTTATTAGAAAACGAACCGTATCTCAGATTTCATACATTTAATGATTTCAGTATCGATTTTACGCTTTATATGCGGGTTGCTGAATATTTTGACCAAAGGATTGGCAAACATCTACTTGTGAAGAAATTACACAAGCGTTACAAACAAGAAGGAATATTAATTCCATTCCCAATTCGAGATATTTATATGAAAGAAAACACGAATACAAATATAAGTTAGGAGTTAGGAGTTAGGGGTTGGGAGTTAGGAGTTGGGAGTTACGGGTTATCTAATTACATAAATAACAACAGTATTATTACAGTTAAACAATTATATTCAGCGACCAATTTAGGTGCAAATACGTAAATATTTTTCTCTAAAGCATCTTTTTTTGACATTTAAAAGTAGCTTAAGTTACAACCAATAGGAACCCTTTTTATTGATAAAACATAAGGCTACTTTATATGGAAGAGAATATTTTACCGGCAGAAGTGACTCTTAGTGTTGATTCTATGAGTGTGCTAGAAGATAGCGGTAAAGCACTCAAATATACTTTTAATCGTACTGGTGATACTACCAATTCTCTAACTATTAATTTTACCCTTGGTGGTACTGCGACTTTAGATACAGACTACAAGCAAATGGGTGCAGAGTTTGAAAGTCTTACTAAAGGTAAAGTTATCATTGCTGCGGGAGAAACTGAAGCTATCGTTACCATTACAACGATTGCAGATACTGAGATTGAGTCGGATGAAACTATTATGTTTACTCTGACTGAGGGAGATTACATCATCGATGATAATCCCCAAATTTTGGCTCGTGAAATGGAAATAGCACCTTTAAATAATCAACTAAAATCAGTATCTTCAAATGAAGATGTGATGGTAATGAGCGTTATTAGCAATGACGATCCCAAATTAAGTTTAGATTGGGGAGAGCAATTTGGTAGCAATGCTCCCGGTTACGAATTCCTTGCTGTGGATAATCAAGGAAATACTTATGTCACGGGAGATTTTTTAAGTCCAGTTACTGTTGATGATGTATCTCTGACATCTCAAGGTGATTCAGATGTTTTCGTTGCTAAATTAGACAAAGATGGAAAGTTTGATTGGGTAAAAAGTTTTGGTACTACTAATAAAGAAGAAGTTGAAGATATTGCTGTAGATACTAGTGGTAATGTCTACTTTAGCGGAACATTTAAAAATTCAATTAGCTCTAATGAATCTACTGTTTCAGGTGGTGAATCAAATGATATTTTTGTCACGAAACTAGCTACAAATGGTGATCAATTATGGTCAAAAAACTTTGGTGGTACAAACAATGATAAAGTTTCTGGTATTGATGTAGATGGTCAGGGTAATATCTATCTTACCGGAGAATCTAGAGGAGAAATCAAGTTTGGTACCCCCCTTGTTACAAGTTTATTAGATTATGCTTTCGCTGCGAAGCTTGATATTAACGGTGATGGATTGTGGGTGAACAAGTTAGGTGAGAATAATACCAACCATTTTGCTCAAGATATTGTTGTAGATCAAGATAGTAATTCCTATCAATTGATGACTGGAGTTGATAAAAAAAGTATCACAGTTACTCAATTTGATCAAGAAGGTACGAAAGGGTGGGAAAAGAAATTTGTAAATAGTAGTTATGTTGAAGCTTCCGATATTGTTATAGATAATCAAAGCAATACTTTTATTACCGGACAATTTGAAGAAAGGCTCCAGTTTGGTAATACAAGTCTTGAAGGTGGTGACAATGGTGATGTATTTGTTGCCAAATTAGATAGCGAAGGTGATGTATTATGGGCGAAAGACTTTGACATTGAAAATGATAACAATGTCAAAGTTGAAAGTATTGCTGTAGATGAAATGGGTGATACTTATGTCACCGGATACTATTACAATAAAAGCATGACTATTGATAACTTCATGCTGTACAGTGAAGGTGGTGAAGGTGGTGAAGGTGAAAATGCTTTTATCACTAAAATTGATAGTACAGGTGAAGTAAAATGGGCGCAAAATATCGCTGGAACTAATACAGATGCTATCTCCGATATTGCTGTCAAAAATGGCAAAATCTATATTGCGGGTACTTTTTATCAAGAAGCAACTTTTGAAGATAAAATTCTTACTACTCAAAATCAATCTGATAGTTTCCTTGTCGCATTAGCAGAAGATAAACCAGAAATTTCCTTTACAGTTAGTTCCAACAATATTATTAAAGGTAGTGAGAATCCAGTTAGTTATACCTTCACTCGCACGGGTAAAATTACTGCGGCTTTAACTATTGATTTTACTATTTCTGGTAGCGCAACTTTTAATGAAGATTACACTTTAACAGGTTCTGAAAATTTTGATGGTAGCAAAGGAAAAATAACCTTTAAAGCTGGAGAAAACACCGCTACCGTTACTTTAAATATTACCAGTGGTACAAGTACAGTAGATGAAACTATTGCTTTAAGCTTGGAAACAACACGTGATTATAAAGTTGCCACCACAGATATCTCTATGAGTACTATCACTATCACTAATAATAGTAATAATGATGACGACGACGATGATGAAAATTCCGGTGGGATGACTGGTAATGATGACGACGATGACAATGACGACAATGACAATGACGACGATGACAATGACGACGATGACGATGATGAAAATTCCGGTGGAATAACTGGGGATGATGATGACGACGACGATGATGACGATGGAGATGATGATGGAGATGACGAAGGGAAATTTACCTTAACATCTAAAAGTAATAAAAGCTTTGCTTTCAAAGGTGGTAAATCTTCGATCAAGTTTTCTTTCAAAAGTAAAACTGTCCAAGAAATCAAAGAAATTGGTTTCTTTACCGTTGATGATGAACAAGGAACTATTGATGGAATTTCTCCCGACGATGAAAAGTATATAGAAGTTGCTTTAAAACGCGCTCAAAGCATCTTTTCTATATTAGGAAATGCACCTCAAGGTTTCGATACTAATATTGAAAAAATTCTGGAATTTAGTAGTGATACCAACTTCCGTTTCTTCTCAGTCAAAAACGGTACTATTGATGGTGTAAAAAAAGGTCAAATTCAATTATCCCAACTAAGTTTTTCTTCTGCTAATTTCTTACAAATATCCGAAGTTGAAACAAATGGCTTTGATTTAGACTTTGAAGGTGTCAAAATCAATATGAAATTGGATGGTAAAGCCAAAAAAGCCATTGGTAGCAGATTACAAGAAAGAATCGAAGTGCTTGACTTCAGAAGTACCGAAATAACCATCAAACAAAAAGCAACCTTTACCATTCACCGCGAAGCTACATTTAATAATGTGGTAGGTTTCTTCAAAGTAGCTGATGAAAATGGCGGTATCGATACTAACGGTGACGGTGTAGCTGATATATTAGTTGGACAAGAAGGTTACGCAAAAGCCGCAGTAGAAAGCCGGATAACTAACATTGAGCTGAGCGTACAAAACCAATCTACAGCAAGCTTTACAGGCGAATTTGAGCCTGGTGCAATCTTCGTACCTTTTTTAATAGTTGATGGCACTTTTGATACATTCACTGATATTTATTTCCCATTTCTTGGTGCTAATTCAGACGCTGGAGACCACGTAATGATGCTCGGTGATAACATCTTTGGTTTTGAAGACTTAAAAGGAGGTGGCGATCGCGATTTTAATGATATTATCGTCAAGATTGATTTTAGTCTAAATACCTAACATTCATACACATAAAATATTACTCCTATCCCGTTCTAAAATCACCGAAAAAATATAGGTAATTTTCTACCTAGAAGGAAGTAATCGTTTAGAGACGTAGGAATACTACGTCTTTTTATTTTTTATTTTTTTAATTGCAAAATGATGACATAATCAGTTAATTAATTGAATTTAATTTAATTTAATTTAATTAACTCATCTCTTATAAATCAGGACTTACGCAACCGGCACATTTTTTCCGTAGGGTGTGTAGTTTAGAGAAAATTTGAACGTAGTAACAAGATTTGTAGCGTCACGCACCACCTGTATCTTGTGACAATTGCGTAAGTCCGATAAATATTTCAAATTCTTCTAAAGCCTGACTTACACCAACTTCTAACGAAGTTGTCAGCATAAATATTTTTCCCTCGGCTAACATACCATTTTTAGACTGTTGAATAACTAATCAAGCCCACAAACCGTTACCATAATAAGAAAGCCTTTACTAAACTTCACAAAAACTGTGACTACTACAACAAAATCAACAACTACCTTTGAAAAACTGTTCTGGAATTGGAAAGGTTACAAAATTCAATATACCGTCATGGGTACAGGGAAACCTTTAGTATTAATTCACGGGTTCGGTGCATCTATCGGACATTGGCGGAAAAATATTCCCGTATTAGCCGATGCTGGCTATCAGGTATTTGCACTAGATTTATTAGGGTTTGGTGGTTCCGATAAAGCTCCGATCAATTACAGCGTTGATTTATGGGTAGAATTACTCAAAGACTTCCATCAACAACATATCCAAAACAAAGCCGTATTTATCGGTAATTCCGTTGGTGCATTGATCAGTTTAACCATCGCAGTGCAACATCCGCAAATCACCAATGGAGCCGTTTTAATCAACGCAGCGGGAGGTTTGAGCCATCGTCCCCACGAGCTTAACCCAGCATTACGATTTGTCATGGGTTCTTTTAACAAATTGGTGAGTCATCCGCTAACGGGTAAATTCGTATTTAATAATATTCGCAGAAAATCCCAAATTCGCCGTACCCTTTACCAAGTTTATCGCGATCGCAATGCTGTGACTGACGAATTAGTAGATATGCTTTACCAACCTTCCTGTGACGAAGGCGCACAGCAAGTATTTGCCTCAATTTTGACAGCACCTCCCGGTGATTCTCCGGAAGAATTATTACCCAAAGTCGAATGTCCATTATTAGTAATTTGGGGTGCAGAGGACCCGTGGACACCAATTAGCGGCGCAAAAGTGTACGAAGCAGCCCTCGAAAATGGTAAAAACATCAAAATAGTCCCTATCGCCGGTGCAGGTCACTGTCCCCATGATGAAGTCCCGAATTTAGTTAATCCTCAGATTATTCAGTGGATGCAACAAAATTAACCATTACCTACTTAAAAATAGTAGTCGGAGCTACGGGTAAAATGGTATCGTCAAACCCTCCCACTTGATTGGTTCTCAAAACCCATTCCACAGCTTGTTGCTTCAGAAAAATTTTGGCCGTCTCGTCTTGCGCTCTCTTGGGTAATACGGTTCGCCAACTTCTGAGCATTTTGATTGCAGTTATAATAATATTGTCGTTTTTATTATTAGTTCCAAATAAATCCTTGGCATTTTTTTGCCAGTCTCGTCGTACAATTCCCAGAGGAACTAACTGTTTTTCCAAGCTGTTTCCTAAAGATATTAAATCGTTAAAATACTGAGTTTGTTTATCTTTTGGATGGTTTTGTAACCATTCCCTAATCTTCGGGCTTGACTCCACAAACCTTTGTATATCATAAATCGTGGAGTACAGTGCCTGATTGGAATCTTGAACACAGGAAGCGGTTGGTGTAATTAATGATGCACCTGTTCCGTCTCCGACACGATACCGGGCAGTAATTTCTCTAAGTTCCTCAATAAATTCTGTTAAAGGAGACAATTTGACTCCATCAAAATCATAATCGGTAGTTATTGGCTCGTATTTCACCAAAATATCGGCTACCGGACGAGTTCCCAACCAACCCGACCACAAAGAACCCATATAAGCAGCCCAAGTTAAACTACCAGAAATAACTGCTTCCGGATTGTGACAGTAAACTTGATAGTAAATGATATCGAAGCGTAATTCATCGGTAATGCGATCGCGAATTACTTCTGCAATACCATAGGAAAAGTGACCCGGAACCGGAAGCCAAGCTGGTGCTTCTGCTTTCTCTCCACCGATACCACCAAATAAATGTATGACTAAAGCCTTATCACCCAATTTCCATTGAGACAGGGCATTTACTGCATTTACTGCCTTTGGTGCAAGTAAAACTGTTTCATAATTCCCTTTTTGTAATTTAATATTCCCCCACATTTCATACTTAAAATATTCAAGTGTATTTTTTAATTTTAAAATTACTTTTTGTGGCTCTACTTTGACTAAAGCACGGGGTTCAATTGCTTGTACTACAAAGGTTCCTTCAGCATTAGGTGCGCCGTAAATATACCAGCCTTGGGAATTAAGGGGTGATTTTTCGATATATTTATTACTCGAACGAGCAACCCCCTGTATGTCTTGCGGTACTTGCGGTATACACAGAATTTCTTCGATTTCTCGATCAAAGTTTTTAGTTGCTTTGTTGTAGTGACAAACTCGAAATAAATCCCTTGCTGAATCAATTCTGGCTTGAATTTTCACCAAACCAACGAAACGTCCAAGAATTTGTACGGGTTCACAGTCAATAATTAACTGTGTCTCTCCTACATCATTAGTTTCTATTTCTGGCTGCAATAGCATAACGCAGACATCATCCATCGGTCTTGCACCTGCTAAAGATTCCAGAGGGTCAACTTGAGAACGTCCATCCAATCTCACGGGATGAACTTTACCTCTTTGATGACTTTTTTTTGCTTGTTTGGTAAAGTTAACGTCAAAACTTACCCGTTTGACATATTCTTGCACCTTCTGATCATTACTCCACTTCAACTTTACGATTTTACCAACAAGGTGCATATGTGAATCGGGAGCATTTTGCACTTCAAATTCTACAAAACGTTCATGGTTATTTTCTGTAGGTAAAATTAACCGACCACTCCATTCTGCAACGGGTTGATAAAGTTGTCGATTAACTTCTGCATTAATAGGATAATAATCACTATGAAATAAAGGCGAATTGCTGTATATTTTATAGTTCGATGATTTGGTTTGTATAGACTTCTTGGTAATCAATCGAGCAACTATAAAACCAATTGTCAAGCAAACTACAATAATGATTACATTCGTCATATTTTTTAATTATTTTTAATAATTAGAGTAATTTAGTAATTGAGTAGTTGAGTAATTTAATAACTGAACAATCCCGTTGCACACCGACCGTATCAAGTTGGTTAGTGAGTCCGAAAGGTTTCTAGCGGCGGGTAAACGGGGTCGTTCTGTCGCGTCGGGCGGCGCAGGCTGTTTAGCTGCACCTTGCGCTACGCATCTTTCCTCGGCTCCGCTCCAAACTTTTTATTTTCAAACTTATATATTAGAAGCTACTGATAGTCCCTTAGTTTTATCGGTCTTAATCTTTCCCCTACAGTTGCTTACAAATTATAAAGTATAGGATTAGTTAAACTCACTTCTGATAGTGTAATCCTGAGTAGAGAATTATATCGTCCTTATTTTTCTTAATATTTGGGTAATGTAATTTATTAACACTTTCACCTACAAACAAAAAAAAGGACGCGATATCATCGCATCCGCTTAATTACTATATTTTGACAAACATCTCGAACTTCAGAAATGTTGATTAGAAAATCTTACAAAGTTGGAACGTATTGTGGTTTTTCTGGTACTTCCGCATATTCAGCCACAATTCGACGGAACTCTTCACCATCAATGGTTTCTTTTTCAATTAGCAAATCAACTAATCTATCCATCAAGCTGCGATGGTCGCGCATCATCTGTAAAGCATTGTTATAACACTTTTCAACGATACTGCGAACTTGAGAATCGATCCGAGCCGCAATTGATTCGGAATATTCTGAACGTGTCGTCCAATCACGACCAAGGAATACTTCTCCTTGTTGACTTTCCAATGACAAGGGTCCTAAATCGGACATTCCAAACCGTGTTACCATTTGTCGCGCCATACCCGTAACCTGCTGTAGGTCATTTCCAGCACCAGTAGTCACTTCATCCCGACCAAAAATCACTTCTTCAGCAGCACGTCCACCCAAAGCACCAGTAATTCTCGCTTTCAGCTGAGAGCGACTGATTAATCCCTGGTCTTCACTGGGGGTAAACCAAGTTAAACCCTGTGCCTGTCCGCGAGGAATTAAAGTAACTTTTTGTACCGGGTCGTGGTCTTTAACCAAGGTTCCGATCAAAGCGTGTCCGACTTCATGGTAAGCAATCAAACGCTTGCTCTTGCTGTCTACCAAAGGTGTACCTTCCATACCAGCAACTACCCGGTCTACAGCGTCGTCAATTTCTGTAAGGGTAATACCTTCTTTACGTCGTCTGGCTGTGAGAATTGCTGCTTCGTTGAGCAAGTTCGCCAAATCTGCACCCGTAAAGCCGGGAGTCCGACGCGCAATGGCTTCGAGAGATACACTTTGATCTAATTTCTTGTTGCGTGCATGGACTTGGAGAATTTCCAAACGTCCTTTAATATCCGGTGCATCAACCATCACCTGTCTGTCAAAGCGTCCGGGACGTAACAGCGCCGCATCTAGTACATCAGGACGGTTGGTAGCAGCAATAATAATGATACCAGTGTTACCTTCAAAACCATCCATCTCCGTAAGCAACTGGTTGAGGGTTTGTTCCCGCTCATCGTTACCACCACCGATACCCGCACCCCGCTGTCTGCCTACAGCGTCAATTTCATCAATAAAGATGATACAAGGAGCGTTATCTTTCGCTTTCTTGAACAAATCGCGGACGCGAGAAGCACCCACACCGACAAACATTTCCACGAACTCGGAACCGGAAATACTAAAGAAAGGTACCCCTGCTTCTCCAGCAATGGCTTTTGCTAGTAAGGTTTTACCAGTTCCCGGAGGTCCTACTAACAATACACCTTTGGGAATGCGTGCGCCGACAGCAGTAAATTTCTCCGGCTGCTTAAGAAAAGTCACAACTTCACCAAGTTCTTCCTTGGCTTCTTCAATTCCGGCTACATCGTCAAACATGACTCCGGTTTTCGCTTCCATTTGAAAACGTGCGCGAGATTTGCCAAAATTCATGGCTTGACCGGGACCACCAGGAAGATTGCTAGAACGACGGAACAAAAGAAATAGTCCGCTTATCAATAATATAGGGAAAATTAAATTACCTAAAAGTCCCCAGATAGCTCCATCATTTCTTGCAGGATGGGCATCGAAACTAACATTTTCTGCTTTGAGCTTGCTAATCAACTCTGGAGCGTTAACAGGTAAGTCCACTCGCACGCGCTGAATCCGATTTTCCAGGTCTGGGTCAACAGCTTCTACAATTGCCGTTCTACCACCTTCATACAAATCCACCATAGTGACTCGACCGGCATCTAAGTATTCCAGAAAGCGACCGTAGGTCATCCGGGTACTAGCTGCATTTTTACCCATATCAGCAGGAGTATTCGCGAACGCTCCCTGCCAAAAGAAAAAGCCTATCACTAAAGCAGGCAAGGTCCAAAGAACTAGGACTCTCCAAGAGAATTTCATTTTAATTTGCCTCTAGATACCAATGGGATGCATCACCCCGTTAACATAATTTATGTGAAACGGATGTATATAAATCCCGATTTGTTTAATTTTCATGACTTGCCGCATTCGCTTGAAAGCGCTTTACGACATTTGCCAAGAATTTATTATTATTCTTAATTAAATGTAACTTAATTTTAAGACTTTTTACCATATTAGGGAACAGGGGAGGTGGGGGGATGGGGAGATGGGGAGATGGAGAGAGGGAACAATTAAAATTTTCAACTCAGAGCTATAACTATTACCAATTCCCTATTACCAATTCCCAATTCCCTATTTACAAAATTCCTCAATTTCCTCAACCAATCGATCGATTTCCGATTCCAAAGTAAAGTAGTGGACGCAAGCGCGGACACAATCGGGGTCAGCAATTGTACGGGTAAATATTGCTTTCGCTTCTAAAAATTTGACTAATTCCAAACTGGTTTTAGATATATGGCTTTCCAGTTTAAATGAAACTAAACCGGCTTCTGGAGAAGAATGGAGTAGACATTTAATACCCGATACTGCCATTAATTTATTCCAAAGGTACTCACTGTTACGACAAATTTGTTGGTAACGTTGCTCAGACGTACCCCATTCTTGATGCACTGAAATTGCTTCGGTTAAACCAATATAAAACGGATAAGCTGAAGTTGCGATTTCATATCTTTCCCCGCTTTCTTGCCATTTTACAGGTTGAGCTTGACCATCAATAACAACGCTACGCCAACCGACAAATGTAGGATAAAGACTTTCGCGTTCCTGGGGACGCACGTACAAACCTCCGACACCGGGAGGTCCACACAACCATTTATGACCTGTAAACGCATAAAAATCGACTCCCAATTCGCCCAGATTTAATGACAATAATCCGACAGATTGCGCTGCATCCACCATTAATTTTGTATTATTGTTTCTACAGCAGACTACTATTTTCTTTAGGGGTAAAACTTGTCCTGTATTCCAAAGTACGTGACTTAAGACCAACATACGGGTGCGAGGACGCAAATGCTGAGCAATTATTGCTACAGGGTCGCCATTATTTAAAGTTGCCATTATTGGACAAGTAGTGACTTCTACAGAAAATCTGCGTGCTATTTCGCGAGATGTAGCAACAATTCCTGGATGTTCGCAGTCTGTCAAAAGTATGTTGTCGCCTGCTTTCCAGTCAATGCCCCACATGGCAATATTGCAACCAACGGTTACATCTTCAGTCAGTGTAATTGTCTCCGATGGTACATTCAACTCGGTTGCGATTGCTACTCTAGTAGCTTTAGTCTGTTGTATAAGCCAAGCATTAACTTCGCTGCCAAATGGACCGATTCTCTGAATTTCATCTTGGGCTTCAATTACGGCATTCATTGCCGTTTGCGGCATCGGTCCTTGACCTCCGAAGTTAAAATAAGCTTTATTCGCTAAAGCTGGAAACTGTTGTCGATATTGATGCAACCCTGTTTGTCTAGCAGATATACTTGTCATACCAATTTTAGATTTTAGATTTTAGATTTTGGATTATAAAACGGGTTAAAAGCGACCGATTTATTTACTTATAAGGGTTTTTAAACAGTAAATTCAACTTTTAAATATTTCAAAACGATTTTTCTTCCTATCTTTTAAAAACTGTTTCCTTTGCTTATCCGAACCGGGAATACTGCTATAAGCAATGTACATTACACAACACCAATTTTGGTTATCTTGATTACTCCCAGATTGTACTAATTCTTGTTAACTTAAAATAATGTTAATTAATGCCGAACTACTACTACAATATCAAAAGTGTAAACGCCGACCGTTTTTGAATGTTCGCGGCGATAAAAATCAGCAAGATGCTCCTAGCGACTTACTTCTAAAACTGTATCAAGATAAATATGCTCATAAAAAAAAGATTTTAGAACAAATCAATTATCAACGTCCGAAGTTTTCCAAGGGGGAACCGAAAACTGCGGAAGCGGCAACTTTGGAGTTGATGCAGCAGGGAGTTGAATATATTTATAAAGGGATACTGACAACAAGTTATGCTGACAATCATACTCTGCTAGCACGTCCGGATTTACTGATCAAGCAACAGGGAAATTCAATATTCGGAGATTGGATGTACGTTCCCGCTAGAGTTGAATTAGGTAAGCGTCCCAAACAAGAATATCAAGTTATTGCCGCATTTTATGCTTTTGTTTTAGAAGTCGTACAACAAGTTAAGTTGGAAACGGCTTGGTTGATGCTGCGGGGAAAAGAAACCAGGTACAATGTTGATTTAGTCAAATGGATACCCCGGATGCAAGAAATCTTGGACGAATGCATCCAAACCCTCTATCTACCAACTCCCCCCGAAGTCTTTATTTCTCGTCAAAAGTGTAGTCTTTGTAATTGGTACAGCAACTGTCATCAAACCGCTTCTACACAAAAACATCTTTCTTTAGTACCCGGAGTAACTCCAGGTCGTTACGATTGGTTAAAAAACCTTGACATTACAACTTTAGAATCCCTTGCTCAAACCAATCCACAAGAATTAGAAGACTTACCTGGTTTTGATACTGAAGTTGCTACTCAACTTATTTTACAGGGAAAATCTTTATTGGAAAATCGTCCGCTGTTTTTACCACAAGCGCTTGTTGAACAAACGATAACCGAGGAATTTTCAACACATCAATCCTTACTGACTCTACCAAACCATAAGGCGATAATTGAACGGCGATTGCCATCAATTCAATATCCTACAGCCATAGAAATTGACCCCGTAGTATACGAAACTGTTACTTATACGGCTCCCATCGAACTGTATTTTGATATAGAAGCGCAGCCAGATTTGAATTTAAATTATTTATTAGGAGTTTTAGTCGTTGACAGAGAACAGAACACCGAACAATTCTATTCTTTTCTTGCAGAAAAACCAGAGGAAGAAAAATTAATTTGGCAGCAATTTTTAGAATTAGTATGGCAATATCCCGATGCACCAATTTATCATTTTTGTGTTTATGAATTCGATACAGTACAACGACTAGCAAAACTTTACCGTACTCCTTCCAAAAAAGTATTACCAGTCTTGAATCGATTTGTCGATATTTACGAACAACTAACGGCTACAGTCACATTGCCAGTCGAAAGTTATGCTTTAAAAGCCATTGCTCGGTGGTTAGGATTTAAATGGCGTGACCCAGAAGCCAGCGGAGCTAAGTGTATTTACTGGTATGATAGATGGTTGAAAACTGGCGATCGCACTTTATTAGAAATCATCAAACGTTACAATGAAGACGATTGTCGAGCAACCCACAGTGTCAAAGATTGGCTAGTTAACTTTTTTGAAAGTCAGTACGAGCAGTTGACAGTTGACAGTTAATAGATGTTTATTACCAATCTTTAACCTATAACCTTTAATATCCTTTACGCTTACATCGGAATAATAAAAAGTATGTGCAAAAAAACTCTGCGTTCCTCTGCGCTTACCTCCGCGTCACTTTGCGTTAAAAATATATAATTCCGATACAAACGGATTTGATATAATCTTTGACCTATAACCTTTAACCTATAACCTATAACCTAAATTTGCTGTGGGAATTAAAAAATTATTTAAGTTACCATTAATTATTATTTTTTTCGTCACAATTGTGATATTAGCGTTTTTCTTTAGTAATTACAGAACTTCTGCTGTCGAGGTAACGGGTATAAACTTTATCGGAGAAGCAATTTTACCTACAGATACAAAGTTTGAAAATACTCAATTAGGAGGGTTATCGGGAATAACTTATGATAGCCAAAACCAACTTTATTACATAATATCCGATGACCGCTCTCAAAAATCACCAGCGAGATTTTATACTTTTAAGATTAATCTCAATATAGATTCTTTTCAAAATAACGATATCAAACCTGTGGCTGTAACAACTTTAAAAGATAAAAATGGTAAAACCTTTTCTCCTGGAAGTATAGATCCAGAAGGAATAGCACTAACTAATAATTCATCGATATTCGTTTCATCAGAAGGTGACACAATCGCTGGAATAAATCCATTTATCAAAGAGTTTTCACTCAATTCTGGACAAGAAATTTCTAGCTTAACAGTACCTGAAAAATATTTACCATCTCAAGATAAAAAGCGTGGTATTCGTAATAACTTGGCTTTTGAAAGTCTGACAATTACGCCTGATCAAAAACATTTATTTACAGCTACTGAAAATGCAATTATTCAAGATGATGAAGAAGCTAAACCTAATCAAGGAACTTTATGCAGAATTTTACAATATAATTTGATTACTAGAAAATTAGAAAAAGAATTTCTTTACCCTACTGAAAGAGTTAAACCATTCTTTAATTTTAATGGTAGATTTGCTAGCGGTTTAAGCGATTTAGTTGCACTCGACAATCAAGGACATTTTCTGAGCATAGAAAGAACTTTTACAGGTTTAGGTTTTGTGAATTCATTATTCAAAATATCTTTAGAAAATGCTGATGATATACAAAATATCGACAGTCTACAAAAAGTTGATTTAAAAACCATTAAACCTATTAACAAAGAACTTTTATTAAACTTAGCTAAGCTAGATATTGCATTAGATAATACCGAAGGGTTAACTATTGGAGAAACTTTAGCAAACGGACAACCTTCATTAATTTTAGTCAGCGACAATAACTTTAACAAACTTCAACGCACTCAATTTTTAGCATTCCAACTCAAGATAGAATCACGACTCGAAAGACTCTTACGTTTAATTCGCGATCGCATTTCCTAAATATAAACTCCTACTCCGTACAACAGCAGAATTACTCTCCGTATATTTCCAGCAATATTTTATATACAGCTATTTAACTACATACAATCTACATACAGTATAGTTCAATAAAAACTAAGTTTGATAAATATCTAAAATACTTGCATTTACAAGGCTTCACCTGCAATTGTTGAATTCTCCAGCATTGCGATCGCAGTATATTCACTTAGACTATTTGCCAAACTCCACGTAGCAGCAAAAACTGTTTCCGTAAAATTTCTCATAGGAAAGATTAGTTGCTTGTGTTACATAATGTTTAGTATGTTTCCTATAAATCTCGGTATGCTTAGTTAAAACTTTAAAAATAGATTTCCATTACTGAACACCTGGAAATAAGTATAATTAAATACCCATTTCTCAATCCCTCTCCGGATTTATCTAGGAGGAAACCTGAGATACAGTAAGGTTTTATACTAAAATAGACTTAATTACATAAGCATCAATTTCCTTCCAAATTAAAAAATGTATTAATTCATTGATTTATGTTGCAACAAAAAGTCAATAAGATGTTAATTCAAAAACATAAAACAGAATTAGACACTTATATTGGAAAATTCCTAAATCATCGTTATTTAATCAGAGACTTAATTGGTAAAGGGGGAGGGGGTAAAGTATATTTAGCAGAAGATTGTACCAACGCTGGAATACCAGTAGCGGTAAAAATTTTGTCGTTAAACTTGGATAATCAAACGATATCACAACGCTTTGCAAAAGAAATTTTTATCAGTTCTCAATTAGGACGTAAAAGCAAACATATTGTCCGCATATTAGGCTACGGTATTACTGATGATAAAATTCCATTTTATGTAATGGAGTATCTTCAAGGAAAAAATTTATTAGAACTAATAAATAATCAGCCTTTAACATTAGAAAACTTCTTTGATATAGCCTCTCAAATTTGTTTGGGTTTACAATGCGCTTATCAAGGAGTGAGTCTCAAAGGGAAAATTTGTCCTGTGATTCACCGAGATATTAAACCAGAAAATATATTTATTATTCAAGATGCAAAAAAAGGAAAAATAGTTAAACTATTAGATTTTGGTATTGCTAAACTCTTAAAAGAAAGGGCTGGAGCAACCCTCTCTCAACCTTTTTTTATGAATAGTTTACCTTATACCGCTCCAGAAAACATGGAAGGACGCAAACTATTAGATATACGTTCAGATATTTATAGTTTAGGGATTCTCATGTATCAGATGCTTTGTGGAAAGCATCCATTTCAGTTGAAAAGTAACTCCTTCGGTGAATGGTATCAAGCTCATCGTTTTGAAACACCGCTTTTATTAAACGAAGTCAGCACCGATAATATACCTCTTGATTTAGAAAAATTAGTGATGAGTTGTTTAGCCAAAGAACTTAAAGATAGACCCCAAAATATTAGAGAAATTATAGATGAATTAGAATTAATTCAACGTAAAAATCACGAAAATACCAAAATAAGTGACAAAAAAATTGTCAAATATCCAATAAGTTTAACAGAATTAGAATTAACATCTAAAGATATTTGTTTACAAAAAAAATGGCCAGGGAATAAGCCGATTGCAACAATTGCTTTTCCTGATTTACTATATACAGTAAAAGGAGAAGTCTTGACATTTTGGGCAATGTTACCCCAAACAGAAATTTCTAAATTGTTAGACAAAAAAAATACGACAGAATTTATTCAAAAAGTTAATATTTACCCGATGATTATGTGGGTTACAGTTCTACATGAACCCAATTCATCTTTAACGCGCTGGCTATCTTACTTTTTAGATATTAAAGATAAACAAGGAGAAAGAATAGTCAGACATTTAGCAGAGAAAGGATATTATCATCTATTATTTTTTTCATTAGAAGAACCAACAAAAAGTCCTCAAGTTACAACCATTACAATTACACCCCAGCAGCGCGAACAATTATTAACTTTTTTGGAATCAAGTCAAAATTCTAAAAGCTTAATCTCATCCAATCAAATTAAAAGCATTCTTAAAATACAATATGCAAAAATCAAACCGAAAATTCTGCAAAGAATATTAACCGAGGAACAAAATAAAACAAATATAAAGCTTTGGTTCTCTAACTTTTTCAGTAAACTGTCTAGTAGTCTGCCACATTAATTTTAACGGATTGACGGCACTACCTTAACCCCACATCCCCATCACACCATCGACTACCCCAAAAAAAATCCCACAGACCCCTTGACAAAGGACAATGGAAGAGAGATAATCAAAAAGTTGAAGAAACATGGGACTGTAGTTCAATTGGTTAGAGCACCGCCCTGTCACGGCGGAAGTTGCGGGTTCGAGCCCCGTCAGTCCCGTTCTAAAATCAGAAAATTCAAGTTAAGCAGATTATCAAATGCTTGAGGAATTATCCAGACATAAATCTGGCTACTTCCTTCGAGCTTGAAAATTAGCTATCTCTCTTTATCTGTTTTCCAGCGCGTCTCTGTCTTGAAAAGTTTTTTTTGGGTTTTTTTTGGTAATTTTCCACCGGGAACCGAGTAATAGTAAATTAGCCTTTATTTTTGGCGTTGCTGCTTCATAAGTATGTTAGCGGAGCGTGAGTGCAAGGTCATATCAAATTTTATATTTTATGGATAACCAAAATCTGTGTAGAGATGTTACACTGTAACGTCTCAAAATCTAAATTCATACCCGGAGGAAGCAACGCCTTATTTTTTTAATCGTGAAGGTTTAAATTTATCTAACTATTGCAATTATTCATCAGATCAATCAAAATCAACAATCGCCTCACTTGCAATTGTCGAGTAAATCTCAACTGACGGTTGCTTTAGAATTGCAAATGGCTGCAAAATTTCCCAAAATACTAACTGTATGACTTTCAGAGTGCGTATTGCTCCCAGCCCAACTGGGAATTTACATATTGGTACAGCGAGAACTGCTGTATTTAACTGGTTGTTTGCTCGTCATCATGACGGTAAATTTATATTACGAATTGAAGATACCGATACAGAGCGATCGCGTCCCGAATATACCGAAAATATTCTCGAAGGATTGGGTTGGTTAGGATTGAACTGGGATGAAGGTCCATTTTTTCAAACCGAACGCTTGTCTATGTACAAAGAAGCGGTAGAGGATTTACTCGATAAAGGATTAGCTTATCGCTGTTACACCACCTCCGAAGAATTGGAAGCGTTACGGGAATCTCAAAAAGCTCGCAATCAAGCATCTCGTTATGATAATCGTCACCGTAATTTAACCCCAGAAAAAGAAGCCGAATTTAAAGCCGAAGGACGTAGCTTTGTAATTCGCTTCAAAATTGATGATAGTCGCGAAATTGTTTGGAATGACTTGGTACGAGGTGAGATGTCATGGAGGGGTAGCGATTTAGGTGGTGATATGGTTATCGCTCGTTCCTCTGAAGATAGTATTGGTCAACCACTGTATAATTTTGCCGTAGTGGTGGATGACATGGATATGCAAATTACCCATGTGATTCGAGGAGAAGACCATATCGCCAATACCGCCAAACAAATTTTATTATATGAAGCATTTGGTGCAAAAGTACCAGAATTTGCCCATACTCCTTTAATTTTGAATATGGAAGGTCGCAAACTTTCCAAAAGAGATGGTGTTACCTCGATTTCTGACTTTAAAAAAATGGGTTTTATCCCGGAAGCATTAGTTAACTATATGACTTTGTTGGGATGGTCGCCCCCGGATTCTACCCAAGAAATATTTACCTTAGAAGAAGCTGCTAAGAATTTTGATTTTGAGCGTGTTAACAAAGCCGGAGCTAAATTTGATTGGGCAAAATTAGATTGGATTAACAGTCAGTATATTCACAGTATGCCCGTAAGTAAACTTACTGAGATGCTGATTCCTTTCTGGTCAGAAGCTGGGTATAAATTTACTCAAACAAAAGAACGTCCTTGGATTGAGCAATTAGTTGCTTTAATTCAACCCGGTATAGCCCGTTTAACCGAAGCCGTGGACATTGCCAAGATATTTTCCACTGAAACCGTAGAATTTGATTCCGAAGCCATAGAGCAACTGCAAAAAGAAGGGGTAAAAAACGCACTTCAAGGAGTTGTTGCGGCTTTAGATAGTCAACAGCTAAGTCAAATTAATGCGTCAAATGCTAAAGACATAGTACAACAAGTACTCAAAGAGCAAAACGTCAAAAAAGGCTTACTCATGAGGAGTTTACGGGCTGCTTTAACCGGAGAAATGAACGGTCCGGACCTCATAGAATCTTGGGTACTGTTGAACCAGAATGGATCGGACAAGCTTCGTTTACAAAAGGCAATCAACGCAATTTGAGTTTAAATTCCATAAATAAAACCATTACAATCCCGTGACTTAAGTCAAAACCTTGAATAACTAATTTAGGGGCGCATCAAATGCGCCCTTATTTATTCTGTGCAAAAACAGATACTAGCGGGAGTAATAATTATGAATTCTTAAAATTCTTAAAACTTAATCTTTTTAGGACGTAACTTTAGTTGCCTAAGAATAGTTAATTACTCTGAGTTATAGGGAACTATAAGTGTGATTTTAATGTCATTGCAAACACTTAGAAAAAATCTCATCAAAATGTCTACTAAATTCATAAATCAAGCAATAAAGTTATCCTTTGTATTCTTATCCTTAGCAGCATCGGGAATAAACAGCCCAGTTAGCGCTCAACAAGCAGCTCCACCGATATTTGGGGATATAAACATCGAGCATCCTTTGTCAAAAGATCCCCTAACAGTTCGCGGAATGAGCGGTGGTAGTATAGCAGCAAAAGAAATCTCAGAAAGAGTAGACACACCGACAGGAGCTTGTACTGGCTATGTAGATAAAGAACCAGACCACATCCTACGTTTAAAAAATAAATTTGATTATATGAAACTAGTAATAGAAAGTCCCGATGATACAACTTTAATCATTAAAGGTCCCGGTGGTATCTGGTGTAACGATGAATTTGAAGGTAAAAATCCGGGTATAGTTGGCGAATGGCTTAACGGAGAATACAAAGTTTGGATCGGCTCCTACAAAAAAGAACTGTATCTTCCCTACACTTTAAAAATTACTGAAATTAAGTAATCAACACTTACGCATTACCCAGATATATCATTAATTCTGCTGGATAATATATTTGTAGTGGGAGCGTCTCGCTCCCTCATAGCCGAAGTACGAGCTTTCCGGTTTGCGAGAAAACCCATCAATAAAATTCGATAATTCTTCTCTGGTCGTGTATATTGGTATAATTTGTGCCATTATGCCAAAGAAGGTATTTAAAAGTGAGATTTTTTTTATTAATTATTGTTGCAGCCATTATCGGATTATTTGTAGCCACAGAAATCGGATTGCGCTTGCTATTTGGTTTCGGCAATCCTTTAACTTATATTGGTGATGAAAAAATTGGTTATTTATTAACTCCTTCTCAACGTACTCGTCGCTTTGGTAATCCTATAGAAATTAATCAGTATTCGATGCGGGGTGTAAATATTCAACCAACACCTTTACCCTCAAGCTTGCGAATCCTACTTTTAGGAGACTCCATCGCTAATGGTGGTTGGTGGACTCACCAAGAGAATACAATTTCTCACTTAATGATGCTTTCTTTGACATCTAATTTATCTCCAAATATTACACAAGTCGAAGTATTAAACGCTTCAGCGAATTCCTGGGGACCGAGAAACGAACTTGCTTACTTACAAAAATTTGGTAGCTTTGGTGCTTCTTGTGTAGTTTTGCTGATTAATACCGATGATTTATTTTCTAATGCACCAACTTCACTACCAGTGGGACGCGATCGCAATTATCCAGATCAAAAACCACCATTTGCATTAGCGGAAGTGTTTAACCGCTACATCCTCAAGCCAGAATCCATACCAGGACTTAAAGAAATCCAAAACGAAAATGATCCCGTTGGCATTAATTTAGCAGCTATCGGTCAAATTCAAGAATTCGCCCGCAAAAACAACGCTCAATTTCTACTAGCGATGACTCCCTTATTACGAGAAATCGGGAAACCTGGACCCCGCGATTATGAAATTAAAGCTCGCCAGCGTCTACAAGAATTTACGCAATTTAAAGGTATAATATATATAGATTTTTTGCCTATATTTAACTCTTCCCAAAACGCCAAAGCTTTATATCATGACCACATTCACTTCAATTTACAAGGAAATAAGTTAATTAGTGAAAATATTGAACGAAAACTACTCGAATTATTGCGAAAAGATGCAAAAATTAACTAATGTAGAGCGGATAGTTGATAGTTGTTAGTGGTTAGTCGGCGTAGAGCAGGTAATGAGAAGAAAGTCTTCCAGCATTAAAATCAATATAATTTCAAACTTGTTAATTTCAAACTTTTAATAAGAACTGAAAAGTTTTTAGTAGTTTTGCATAATTATTTTAAGTAAACGTTCCATATCATAAAAATGTGAGCAGAATAAGCTTATTGAGTTTAACTTAAAATTAGCTCGAAATAACTCAATAAGTAAATAACAAACATTACTACTTTCTCATACATCTCTTTAATAAACAAGTTGGATTAGTGAAAGTAAAAAGGAGAAATATATGGACGTTAATCAGCTTTTAAGCAGATACAGAGCAGGAGAAAAAGACTTTAGCGGAGCTATTTTACATCAAGCAAATCTGAAAAATGCTGACTTAAGCGGTATAAACTTATGTGCCGCCGATTTAAGCGGAGCCGATTTAAGTAGAGCAAACTTGAGAGGCTCTAACCTAAGTCGAGCAAATCTAACTGATGCAGATTTGACTGAAGCCGATCTAACTGACGCAAACCTCAGCGAGATAAATCTAATTGGTGCAGACCTAATGAATGCCAAGTTAGAAAGAGCCAACTTGCAAAAAGCTGATTTACGCAGTGCAAACTTGGTAAATACGAATATGTATCAAGCGAATCTCGTGGAAGCAGAACTCAGCGCTGCTGATTTAACTAAAGCTAATCTCAACTATGCTAATTTGACAGATAGCAATATCAATGAAGCATATATTAATGGCGCGGATTTAACAAAATCTCAGATCATAAGTCAAGACATAACTGAAACAATAACCTATATAGCTATATCCCGCAGATGGATCAGTTGGGCTGGTAGCCATTAGTATTTTTTGTTTTTTGTAGAGACGTAGCCGGGCGTTACGTCTCCCAATATTTAGTTACCAACCGATAATTATTAATTTATTGGTAACAACACCTTTCCTTTCAAGGATAAAAAATCAGGCGTTGCTTCCTCCGGGTATGAATTTAGATTTTGAGACGTTACACTGTAACGTCTCTACACAGGTTTCGGTTATCCATAAAATTTGATATGACCTTGCACTCACGCTCCGCTAACATACTTATGTGACGGCAACGCCAAAAATCAAAGATTTTCTGCTTTAACAATCCTCTTCATTAATAAAGAGGTAATTTTTCTTTCTTACGTTACAGTCGAACGTCTCTAAACACTTCAAACCTAAAACCTTAAACCCACACCACCCTGTACCGAAACAGCAGTACCACTCTTATCACGATATGCATCAAAAGCAATAATCGCATTACCGAAAATCACAGTATTGCTATTAGGTACCATATAGTCAACACCAGGCTGTAAAGCAAAACTAATTTTATTCCCGACAGGAGAAGGTGTATCACCACCAGCCAAAACTAATCCAGCTCCTAAATAAGCATCAGTTTGCCAATTAAGGGGGACATCATAAGAAACCATAGGTACAACTGCTGTACTTTCACCAACTAAAGCTTGAGCGCGGAAAGACACAGGTTTTTCTAAAAGCTTATAGCGGACTGCAAGAACTCCTCCTATTTGCGCTCCATCAGATATACCTACAGCTGGACCGACACCAACATAACTACCGTATGCGACTTGAGCTTCTGCGGGTTTTATCAGTAGAGTCGCACTCAAACCAAAGCTAACCAAAAATACAGATGCTAAATATTTTAGATATTTCATTTTTTACTCCACAAATAATTTTAGATTTTAGATTTTAAATTTTGGATTAATTAAAGGATTTAGGAGTTAGGACCACCGGAGTTGGAGTTGACAGTTAATTTTTCCCCATCACCCCATCACCCCATCACCCCACCTCCCTATCCCCCCATCTCTTCCCAAACTTCTACCGACAATAACGAATATGAATACCCCCTTGAGTACAAATATAAGCTTTTTGTTTCTCATCTAAATTTTTAACTTCACTAAAATCAACTCCTTTGACAACTGCGGATTGAGTCCTAGCAGCGGGAGTTTCAACAAATTGGTCTGCTGGATTTTGCTGTGCTGGGGAAAGTATTGTTCCTTGAAAATCTGCTCCTGTTAAATTTGCACCCCGTAAATCTGCAAGACTCAGGTCAGCATTACTTAGATTCGCATAGGAGAGGTTGGTAGAGCTTAAAATAGCACCAGTAAGTCGTGCAGCACTTAGATTAGCATTACTGAGATTAGCGCGGTCAAGATAAGCTGATGACAAGTCTGCTCCTTGCCATTCAGTTTTGATTAAATTGGCATTAGATAACTGTGTGCCGATCGCGATTGTACGACCTAAGCGAGCGCCGTATAAATCGGCATCATTCAACTTGGCTTCACCTAAATCTGCTCCTGTAAGGCTGGCATTTTCTAACACAGCACCGCGCAAATCGGCTTTTCCGAGTCTAGCGCTACTCAGATTTGCACCAACCAAACGTGCCGCTAATAGGTTCGCTTCGTTCAAATTTGCACCGCTCAAATTGGTACGAACCATCAAGACACGACTAAGATTAGCACGACTTAAATTGGCTTGTTTTAGCTCAGCTTGACTCAAATCGGTAATCCAATCATCATAAGTATCCCAACGACCATCTTTACCAGGTCCCCGGAAACGACTACCACTGAAACTGGCTCGATCCAAATTTGCGTACTTGAAATCAATTCCCCATAAATCAACTTTGTCTAATGACAAGCTGAACATAGAATTATGGGCAGAACCTTCTTGGGACAATTTGGCACGGCTTAAATCAATACCATTTGTTGTGCCGTTATAAACCAATAAAATCTTATTAATTGCCTGCTGATTTGCATACAAATTTTTTTCTCGCAATTCCCTTTCTTGAGTGGCATTGCTAGCTGTCGAATCCAACTCACCTTCAAGTAAAATATTCATGTGTTTGAGTTCGGAAATAGCTTCCGGACCAATACTGACCAAAGCTTGCTGAATAGTTTCTAATAAAACTGGGTCGTTTTCTTTACCCAACAAACCAACTAAAAATTTCGTCGCCTGGGAATCTTTGAGCGTCCCTAAAGCTACAATTGTCCGCTGACGTTGTTGTTTAGTAGCTCCAGAATTATCGTCCAATTGCTGCTTGAGTGCTAAAAACTGCTTGCTGTTGTTTTGGTTAATTGCTTTTTGATTTTGCCTGTTTTGAAGATAAACTTGAGTCCCGACTAAAGTTGTCAATACACCAGCCATGCTTAACAGTGCTACTCCCAGTAAAGTCAGGCTGGGGTTTCTTCGCATCCAAGCCCATAAATTATCCTTTTGCTGTTGCTGGGGCGTAACTACAATTGATTCGATTGCTGCTTCTTCATCTGTCTGCATCCACCCAGATACATTCCTTCTATTGACTAAAACTGAAGGTTCAAAAGGAATGGTGGCATCTATCGTATAAGTATCGGCAATTCTATCGTGGATTGAGCGACCTTGCCGCAACCAGGGAAAACCCATTGCTTCTGCAAACAACATCAACAATCCTAATACCGTAAAAATACCAAGATGAGGGAATAATAAGGTATAGCGCCACAACATATAAGTCACGGACATCGGTACACCCCAGCGACTACCTTCTCGCAACAAAACTGCCCCTAAACCAGGTGGTTGCCCTTTTTCATTGACAACTTTAATGCCAAACCAACCCTTGGGAATGGTACTTCCTGTTTTCCCTAATAAATACCATTGCCAACAAGTAAGTGACAAGGGCGCTAATATGGCTACCGTCCACAAAAAATTAGTCGGCCATGCGACATTACGAGTACCATAACTTATCGGTAAAGCTAAAGGATAGGCTACTGTCCTTTCTGCCGCAACCAATACAGGATTGAGTGGTACGCGCTCCATATTCGTTTTACTGTTGATATACGCCCCAATCCCAAAAGGTACCGCACCACTCACGACACAAAGCGTGATTTCCGTTAGCCAAGCCGCAACCCGTCGCGAAGAAAGCGAAAGCGTACTGGTTTTTCGGGGTTGCTTTGGTTGTCTCAATTGATTCCCACTTCTCCTCACTGTTGGTGTTGTCATTTACCTTGTTCCCTATAAATTAATTTCTACGCAAAAAAGTTTGCGTAGGTAGAAATAAAATTATTCTTTTATTTGAGGACTGTTACCAGCTACGAAAAAATTGTATCCAAGGTAAACTAATCCTGCCAGTAATGCCATACTTATAACAGAAGCAATTAGTTTCAGTGCTGCTTGTAAGATAGCAAACCCCATTAAAAATCCTACAGCCAAAACTATTAGCTTTGCCAAATTTGGTAAATGCCAAAACCAACCGATAATTTGGATTATGTAGTCAGGAACACTAGTACGATTCAATTTAGACGTTGGCAAAATGGTTGAAGAGGCAACTTCTATTGAGTCGGAATCGATTTCTGTGACTAGCTTCTGGAGGTCATACTCGTTTAGATTTTCTTCTGTTTGAGGATTCATTAATATTTTCTACCTTAGCCAGAAAAATTGTATAAAAATAAATAAACTTATATACCGTTTTTAACGGTATGTATGTAATTTTATCTAATATTAAATGTGTTTAAGACAACTACATATTGGATAAACTAATCATTTTATACACCATTTTACTTACAGAAACGATAGTGCTTGAGAATTTATAACTTAATATTTATTCACATTTCCAATTAAACAGGACTTACATAAAACCCGACATTCCGTAGTGGTAATTCATGAATTACCACCACACAAGAATAACTTTTTCATTCACATATTGCCTAAGTTCTATTAAAAACAAAATATTAATCCTATTTAATTTAACGTCAATGATCAGAAGTCGGATTTCTACGTAAAATATCTTTCATACAAGACATCATCTTAAAAATCCAACTTGTGATTGTGAGACTATATTTATCGAATTCACGTCTATTTAACTAAGGAAAAGATCATATTTTTCCTTGTCGATTTTGTTACATCTCTATTATCTTTAGGAGCATAACCCAAAATGAAAATACCTACTTTAATTCAATTTGCTCCTATCGTTTTGACGATAAGCTTGATTGCGATCGGCATTCAATTAGTCCAAGCTGAAGTTATACAGATTAAACCAGATTTTCAACCAGACCCATTAATTCTTAGTGGTGAATCTGGAGGAACTCAAAAAACTAATTGTGGTAACATTAGCGCTCAACCTAATCACATTATTGAAGTTGCACAATCATTACCTTATTTACGGTTAACAGTCGAAAGTCAGGGGAACCCAACATTGTTAATCGATGGTCCAGAAGGTCGTTTCTGTGTATTAGCAGATAGTTACTCGCAAAATAGACCAGAAATTTCTGGATATTGGGCATCAGGTCAATACTCACTATATATAGGCGAATTCACGAAACAGCAGCATACATACACCCTATCAATATCCAAACAGAAGATGCCACAAAAATAGCTAAATGTCAAGATTATACAATTTGAGATTTTAGATTTTAGATTTTGCTGCAAGGGAGTCAATCTTCAATTGATTTTGCTGGTACTTCTACAGCCGTCACGTCAATAGTACCTTCTGGTGTGAAACGTTTGAGAGTTCTATTTTGCACTAGCAACTTTTCCCCACAGCTAGGACATTGTAACTGAGTATTATTTAAACCTGTAATTTCGGTTCGGCAAACCGGGCAATTTTCAGTAACCAAATTACGTTGTAACCACCAGCTAAACCCGAAAAAAGCCAGAATAGGTACCAAAAATAGCAATCCAAGAATAATTAATAATGAATTGACCAACCAACCCAAGCCCAATGTACCTAGCAACCAAACAACTGCTAATACGGTGAGCCAAGGACGTAGATAATACAAATTCGATTGAAAAGATTTAAAGCTCATTTTTAAATTTATCCAAGTCTCCTTCTAGGATAGCGAGTTTATCCAATACTCAAGACTAAAGAATCAAAAATTAAACTGTTGGGAAGGGGTAGAAAAGGATGGGAGGATGGGGGGATGGGGAGATGGGGAGATGGGGGGAAATATATAGCAACTATCAACTAACCACTATCAACTACTTTTAATTGTGGATAAAAACTGCTGTTGCAAGCGTTTTTGAAAGGCTTCCATACCGAATAATGAAAGAGCTTCTTTTCTTAACCACTCTCCGTTACACCGTGGGTCATCTCCTCTGAGAATTTCGATACAAGCTGCTGCTAGAGCATCGCGATCGCGGTGTGGTACTCGCCATCCTAGTTTACCATTTTGCAATGGGTCAGCCGAACCATCTGCATCACCGGATAGTACTGGTACTCCGCAAGCCATTGCTTCTAAATAAACAATGCCAAAGCCCTCCTGAGAAGGCATAATATAAGCATCAGCAAGACGGTAATGCTTTACTAGTTCTTCTGTTTCAACGAATCCAGCAAAAACAACTCGCTCTTGCACTCCCAAATCTTCTGCTAACTGTGCTAGGCGGGGTTGATCGTCCCCACGTCCAATTACCAAATACTTGACTTCGGGGAAAACTTCGGCAATTTGCGATAATGCCCGAATTGTAACATCTACTCCTTTGTAAATATCCCCAGACCACAATCGCGTTACGCTCATCAACACTTTTGCTCCTCTCAAACCATAACGTTCTAATAAATCTGCTGATTTTTGTCCGGGAGTAAAGCGATCGCCGTTAACAGCGCAAGGTAAAATTTTAATTTTATCGGTATTTAAATTATTGGCACTACTAGCGATTTCACGAGTATAGTGGCTTACTGTCCAAATTTGCGAAGCTTTTTGTAGATTGGCTTGAGTTAACTTGGGTAAAGGTTGCCAAACTTCTTTCCCATGAGTCATTACGGTATAAGGAATTCCCAACGGTTGGCACAACATACCAACTAAAGGTGCTAGGTAAACATGACCGCAAAATACATGATCCGGACGTTGGTGAATCAAACGGTTTAATAAAGCCCAAGTCATTCTCGCTCGTCCTAATTGAGAAGACTTTGTTTGAAAATAATGAAATTGCAAGCGTTCTGATTCAAACGGATTGACACAGCCTTTTGAATCTCGTAATAAATATACTTCTGCTTTTATCGGTTCTGGTAATGTCTCATAAGCTCGAAATACATCTTTTACATAAGATTGAATCCCACCTTCACGAGAAAATATTTCTAAAAACACGAAAATATGATTCAGCTTTTGACTCTGTTGATTTTTAATTAAGTTTAAGTTGTTTTTTTTATTTATTTGGCTCAATAACATTTTTTTATACTCCTTTGCTCAATACTGGGAATGATGTTAATTCACCATTTAATTTCAATAAAATTAATTCTATGAATTGATAACTCAGTTTAATTAATATTTTTTGAATATAATTGTTATTGTTAAACATCGTTTTTTCATTTGGCGCAATTTTGACTAATTTAGCTGTTGAAATGCTAGTCTTTTTGCTTATCGTGTCATCATGACCATGCAAACCATGATCAACCACACTGATACCTAAATTTAAGCAATTTTTGACTCTCGCTGTCAAACCTTAACAAATATATCGATGTAACTTTAATGCTAAGTATACGGGATTAAGGCTTTTATTTTATACATTTATTTAGAATTATTAGCAATTGTAAAAGTTACTTGAACTTTGAGTTAAATTTGCGCGAAAAATTATTGAATCTTTTACACATCTCAATAAAAATCTAGAGATTAGGTGTATTACCCAATCTCTACAAGGATTTTGAGTAAAGCATAATTAATTCCCACCAGATGTATTTTACATAAACAGATACAAGTAACTTGTGCATCGACTCCTAAATCGAGTTGAATATAGGAGAAACACAAGTAACTAAAAGTCAAAAATCATAAGTAGCGATTAAATTTTTATTACATCGGTTTTTACCAAAATTGAGAGTGAATTGAGTCGGCTTTCTAACTAACAGAGAAATGCTATGTGTAAGACTATTTGCGATTAATTTTCCTGCTTACCATACTTGACGATGAGCAAACAATTCCTACCATCTGTATCCCGTTCGTAAACAACTTGATCTGCTAATCGTCGTAATAGAAACCACCCATACCCCCCTACTTGTAGAGTACCGGGTTCTGGTTCGGCTATTGCATCTGGATTAAATGGTTTGCCGTAATCCCAGATTCTAATTTCTAGTTTGTCATTCCACAGTAAAACATCAATATCAATGTTTGTTTCTGGTGGTAAAGCTTGATGTGCATGACGAACAGCATTAGTAAAGCCCTCAGCTAATGCTAGATTAAGTCGATACTGTTGACTTTCGAGCCAACTAAGCCCAGACAAATTACGCAGACAGAATTGTTCAAACCATTGTTGTACCTGGTTTAGAAGCTTGAGTTCGCTCTTAACCGTCAGATGGTCTTGCTCCACAATTGCTAGCATTGACCTTGACTTAAATATAGGTGGATTATTTTTACTTACATCTTTTATAGTTTATAAACTTTCGATTTTGAAAACTGATTTGTTCTTCTTAATTTAAAAAATCCCAGATATAACCTAAATTTAAATTAGGACTAATGCGCTTAACTGCATCTTTAAGTTTACAGGGAATCAAGATGTTAATTATTTTACCACCTTACAGTATAACTTTGGGGGCGATAGTTTGGTAATTAGGTAATACTATATTATTCCCAAGAAATTATTTTTCGGTCTCAGTTTTTGAAAATATCTCAAAATAAAATTTATTCTGTAATGCCCGCAGTATCAAGCTTATGGGCTATTTAACGATTCTTGTATTTTACTTGCTCTTTATTATAACCTGATGCATCCAAATGTCAAAAACTGGGATTACTGTATTTTCTGAACTTTTTAATTTTATTTTATTTTAATTTTATTTTAATTTTAAATAATTATTTTATCTGATAAAAGCGCAAGTTAAATTAAAATTAACGGCTGTTGGAGTTCCTCTCAAGTACATACATATCAATAAGCACTTGCCAGAGAAACCCCACAGACGTTAGAAACAGTTTTTAACTAAGGAATTTAGAACAGTCCTAAAGTGAGAGACTTATCTAAGGGGAGAGTAGCACCGATACCCAAATAGATTGTGACCAAAGTTCCGAAGAGAAAAACGGTAGTAGCAACAGGACGACGGAAAGGGTTTTGGAACTTGTTAACGTTCTCAATAAAGGGAACAAGAATCAGTCCCAGAGGTACGGAAGCCATTGCTAACACACCCAAAAGTTTGTTAGGAAGCGAACGCAAAATTTGGAAAACTGGGTACAAATACCACTCAGGTAAAATTTCCAAAGGTGTTGCAAAAGGATTCGCTGGTTCTCCTGTCATAGCAGGATCTAGCACTGCAAGAGCCACAATACAAGCGAAAGAACCCATAATTACAATGGGGAAAACGTAGAGCAAATCATTAGGCCAAGCAGGCTCACCATAATAATTGTGACCCATGCCTTTAGCTAATTTAGCTCTCAATTGTGGATCGCTTAGATCCGGTTTTTTTACTGTTGCCATTTCTTAAGTGTTCCTCTGCTTGAATTTAATATTGTGAGATTTTACTCGAATTACAATGGACCGGAAATACCTTGTTTACGGATCATCAAGAAATGAGCCAGCATAAACACTGCAATCAACCAAGGTAGTACAAAAGTATGAGCGCTGTAATAACGAGTTAAAGTAGCCTGTCCAACACTGGAACCACCACGGAGCAAGTCAGAAATTAAAACTCCAACCACGGGAATCGCTTCGGGTACACCGCTAACAATTTTCACAGCCCAATACCCTACTTGGTCCCAAGGTAAAGAGTAGCCGGTTACGCCGAAAGATACGGTAATTACAGCGAGGATTACACCAGTTACCCAAGTTAATTCCCGGGGCTTTTTAAAACCACCAGTTAAATAAACTCGGAAGGTGTGTAAAATCATCATTAACACCATCATGCTGGCAGACCAGCGGTGAATGGAGCGAATCAACCAACCGAAGTTTACTTCGTTCATGATGAACTGTACTGAAGAATAAGCTTCGGCAACGGTTGGCTTGTAGTAAAAGGTCATTGCAAACCCAGTTGCAAACTGGATTAAAAAGCAAGTAAGAGTAATTCCACCCAAACAGTAGAAAATATTCACGTGGGGAGGCACATACTTGCTTGTAACATCATCAGCGAGCGCTTGGATTTCTAAGCGCTCCTCAAACCAGTCATAAACGTTGGTCATACAACCCAGATTCCTAGAGATAAATTGCGGTTGATAATTATCTCAATTATCGACAATGCGCTAAATGAGACTTGAGGTAACAGCAACAAAATAAACAAAATTTGTTTATTTTTAAATTTACTTTTTTGCTGTCGCGAGTGTTAATAGTTTTAAGAAACGATTACACTCTAGGCGGAAGGGTATGTATTGCTTACTATGCACCCAAGCCCAAAAAATATATGGATACAAAGTAGATCATAGCGTTTTACGGGCGTTGTTTGCCCAGTTTTTAGAAGTCAATTGCCCAAAATTAGTAACGGCAACACAGCACTTCTATAAAAAAAGTAACATAATCTAGAGATAGATTTCATCTTATAGAAGGTTGCGAGTTGACCTTCTATATGGCTAATTGTGGTTGAAAATCAAGTAAAATAATCGAGTTTATGAACAATATAAAGGTTTTTAGAGGTATTTTATCCTTCATAATGGCGTTTTGGTTGGCATTTAGTAGCTTTTCCTCGACCGCAGTCGCTTTAACAGATGAACAAAAATTAGTCTCTCAAGCTTGGCGGATTGTTAATCGTACTTATTTAGATGACACATTTAATCATCAAAATTGGGCGCAAGTGCGGCAAAAAGCTTTGAGGACACCGCTAAAAGATAGTTCTTCTGCTTATGAAGCCATTCAAAATATGCTCAAAACCCTTGATGACCCTTTTACTAGATTTTTAGACCCCGAACAATATCGCAGTCTACAAGTCAATACTTCTGGGGAATTAACTGGTGTTGGATTGCAAATTGCTCTTGACTCCAAAACAGGTCAATTACAAGTTGTCGCTCCGATTGCAGGTTCACCAGCAGAAAAAGCCGGAATTCAGCCCCGCGATCGCATTACCGAAATCGAAGGTACCTCCACAAAAAATCTCACTCTTGACCAAGCAGCTTCGTTGATGCGCGGTAGAATTGGAACTACTGTTAGCTTAACCATAGAAAGAGATGGTGCTTCAACTCAATCTGTTTTGATAGTGCGCGATCGCATTAGTTTAAATCCAGTAATTGCTAAACTACAAAAAGAGAAGGAAGATAACATTGGCTATATCCGCTTAACTCAATTCAACGCTAACGCTCCCATGGAATTAGCTCGTGCCATTAGTGAATTGGAAAAAAAAGGTGCTGATGGCTACATTTTAGATTTACGAAACAACCCCGGTGGTTTATTACAAGCTGGAATCGAAGTTGCTCGTCTGTGGTTAGATTCAGATGTTGTAGTTTATACGGTAAATCGGCAAGGTATTCAAGGCAGTTTTGAATCTTTTGGTCCAGCACTAACTCAAGATCCATTAGTTATATTAGTTAATCAAGGAACAGCTAGTGCTAGCGAAATTCTTGCAGGTGCATTACAAGACAACCATCGTGCAACTCTTGTCGGAGAAAAAACCTTTGGTAAAGGCTTAATTCAATCATTATTTGAATTATCAGATGGTTCCGGTTTAGCAGTGACAATCGCAAAATATGAAACCCCCAATCATCGAGACATTAATAAATTAGGCATTACCCCTGACAAAGTAATTACCTCTGAACCAATAAAACTGCAAGAAATAGCAACTTCATCCGATACTCAGTATCAAGCAGCAGTAGAACTTTTAGCAGAAAATCGGAAACAGTTAGCACTTAGGAGTTAGTTGGCAGTTGACAGTTGTTAACCTTTAACCTTTGACCTCTAACCTCTAACCTCTAACCTCTAACCTCTAACCTCTAACCTCTAACCTTTGACCTTTGACCTCTAACCTCTGACCTTTCTTTGTAATTCTGCTAAATCTAGATTAGCTAGACGATTACAAGCGTTATCTATCACACCTTTACCTCGGAGAAAGCCCGTGTTTCCACCAGGACAAATATATTGAAGTGTTTGGGGTGTAAAAGTATCTAATAAAAACTTGATACTTTTGATTTGTCGGTGCCAGTGAAAGGTTTTAGATGTTCGTAATGGGGCTGGCTCTCCTTCCCCATTCGGAACTATATGTCTTCCAGTGAATAATATTCCTCCGGATGTGTTGTAATAAAAACAAGACGAACCAGGAGAATGACCAGGTGTCCAAATAACTTGGGATAATGAATCAATAGTCAGTTTTTGGTTAAAACCAGTTACCCTTAATTTAGGTAATAAATAAACTTCTTGTTCTTGAATTAAAATTTCACAGTCAAAAGTTTGTTGAATTTCGGCAGTTTTACCAATCGCACCGCGATGGCTAATAAATAACCAACGTACACCACCGTTACTTTCTAAAAAATCTTGATTATTTTTGTTCCAAGCAGGACAGTCAATCAAGATATTGCCTTCGTTTCTTAAAATGAAATAAGCAGTTCCCCCTAATGTATCCCGATTCGGAGGAAATGCAAATAGAGAGTTCAGAATTTCTTTTGGTGGCTTGTACGTTTGATGACTCGGCTCTTGTGGGGGGTACATAAAAAACACTGCGTAAATAAGAAAGGTTGTTTGAAGTAGAGTTTAATGCTTCGTTAAAACAGCACGTAACTTATGAAAAAATGCAGTTTAGATCCGATTATTGACATTTTCAACAGAAAAACTGAACACAAAATGATATTTTGGCTGCTAATTATTTTAGGAATATTTACTTACTATATTCTCCAACGAACTGTTGCAAAAGTAACAAAAACTCCATCTTGGCTGTTGTGGTTAGTATTAATGGCACCACCAATAATATGGACTGGTTGGATGACAATATATGAAACCCAATTACCATCGGCATTAGTGTTTTGGTCATTAGCAGTATGTTTTTTGTTATACTGGGTATTATTTGAGTCGGGGCGTAGCAACCTCAAGGATGCCAAGAATCAATCCCCAGAACTCAGAACAGATTCGGCTATACATCCTACCGTAGAATCAACACCAGTGCGTCCTATTGAACCAACGGAAGAAAGTCAATTACGTTCGTGTTTTCCTTGGTCTGTATACTATATCCAAAATATTGAATACCGTCCCCAAGCGGTGATTTGTCGAGGTCAGTTAAAAACTTCAGCAACTAACGCTTACCAGCGGGTAAAGGAAAATATTGAAGCAGAATTTGGCGATCGCTTTATTTTAATTTTTCAAGAAGGTTTAAATGATAAACCAATATTTTTGTTAGTTCCTAATCATCAGCACCAGAAAACTGGTTTAAAACAGGAACAATTAACACGACCAGGATTAGCTCTATTATTGATAGTAGCGACTTTACTCACTACTACTTTTGTGGGAACGAGAATTGCGGGTATTGAAACTACGGCAATATCGTCTAATCCCAGTTTAATCTTGCAAGGATTACCCTATGCCTTATCGTTGATGACCATTTTAGGTATACACGAAATGGGTCATTATTTAACCGCAAGGTTTTATAAAATTCGCACTACACTGCCTTATTTTATTCCCATGCCTTTTTTCTTGGGAACTTTCGGTGCATTTATTCAGATGCGTAGTCCTGTACCCAATCGTAAAGCGTTATTCGACGTTAGTATTGCCGGACCTGTTGCAGGTTTTGTAGCAAGTTTACCTTTATTAATATGGGGTTTGAGTAACTCCCAGATAGTTCCCATAGACAACGAAGCACCAATGTTAAACACTGATGCTTTGAATCCTAGAAATTCCATATTAATAGCACTGCTCTCCAAGTTGACATTAGGCGCTCAGTTAACACCTAATATGGCAATAGACTTACATCCAGTTGCGGTAGCTGGTTTTCTAGGAATAATTGTCACGGCATTAAATTTGATACCTGTAGGACAACTTGACGGTGGACATATTGTTCATGCAATGTTTGGACAGAAAACAGCAATGATTATTGGACAAATTGCTCGTTTACTGTTACTATTGCTTTCTTTAATTCAGTCAGAATATTTATTGTGGGCTATTTATTTGATATTTTTACGTTTAACAGATGAACCGGCTCTGAACGATGTAACTGAATTAGATAATAAACGAGATATTTTTGGACTTCTAGCAATTGCACTCTTAATTTTGATTATACTGCCGTTACCGCAGGCAGTCGCTGGTTTGTTAAATATTTAAATGATGGATGTGAGATAGTATGAAAAGTGAAAAATTATCTTCTCTGCTCAAAATATATTCACATTTGTAAAATAGTAAAGTTTTTACTCTACAAAATAGCTTTACTTCCTATATGATGATGTATCATTCTATAGTTCATCAATTCTCAATATAGTAGGATTGATGATTAACTATATTTAATTTACCTTAAGGATAAAAATAGGAATGACATTGCTAATTATCTCCACAGTATCAGTAATTTTCGTCGGAATAGTCACTATATTGGTTTTGCAAATCAAAAATAGTTTAAATGCGAGTAAAGTTGAACAAGAAAAATTATTAAAGCTTGTAGAAGATACAAGTGAATTAAATAAGCAGTTAACTCAAATAGTTGCTGAGAGTAGTAAAAATCAAACTGATTCTTCCCAAGTCTTAAAAAGCCAGCTTGAAAATTTAACTCAAACTACAGATAAACTAGAAACTCGTCTAATTGAGTTACATAAAGCTAATAATCAAACCAAAGAAAGTCTCAATCAAGTATTAGCAAATCATAACAAGCAACAACAAGAAAGTTTGGAAGCTCTCACACACAAATTAGAAGCATTTTCTGCTATCTCTAACCAAGTTGAAAATTTAACTCAAACTACAGCTTCTGTATTAAATAATTTAACTCAATTAACTGAAGCGAATCATCAAACCAAAGAAAGTCTCAATCAAGCATTAGCAAATCATAACAAGCAACAACAAGAAAGTTTGGAAGCTCTCACACACAAATTAGAAGCATTTTCTGCTGTCTCTAACCAAGTTGAAAATTTAACTCAAACTACTCAAAAACTTGAAACTCGTCTAATTGAGTTAAATAAAGCTAATAGTCAAACTACGGAAAGTCTGAGCAAAACAATAGAAGGGAATAGTCAGACACAACAAGAATTACAATCCCTGACAAAAAATTTACAAACTGTTTCTTCTATTTCCGACAGGGTTGAAAATTTAACTCAAACTACAGAAAAATTTGAAAAATATCTGAATCAGCTAGATAAAGTTAATACTCAAACCACAGAAAATTTGAACAAAACAATAGAAGGTACCAACAACAAACAGCAAGAAAATTTTCAACTACTGACAAAGAAATTAGAAACAGTTTCTTCCGTCTCTAATAAACTTGAGAATCTAACTCAAACTACAGAAAAACTTGAAAAATATTTAGCTGATTTAGATCAAGCGAATACTCAATCTAAGCAAAAATTCAACCAAGATGAAATAGATGTACAGTTAAATAATCAGCAAGAGCAGTTAAAAACTATTGTTGAAAAATTAGCGGGATTTGAGACAATAAAAACTCAATTAGATAGTGTGGTGAATACGGTAACTAAGCTTGAAAACAGCCTGAATCATCCACCACAAACTAGAACACCCAAAAGTAGACCAAATAAAACTACTTCCAGAAAGAATACATCTACTGGTTCGTAAATTAATTTGACCTTAAAAAGTCGGGTTTTTTAAAACATATTTGTCATACACTTACAATTGTCATAAAAACCCGACTTCTTGTTCCAACCGAAGATTGACAAGTCGGGTTTTTTAAAAACATATTTGTCACACACTTACAATTGTCATAAACACCCGACTTCTGATTATGATGTAGTATTAGTGGCTGCATCGTTTGTTTTAGCGGCAGGTGAAGTTCCACCCATGCGAATTTCAGAAGTGAAAGAAGCCATGCTGAAACCCCCGAAGCGCTTAAGAATACCAACGCGCATCCGTAAGTTTGGGCTTGCAAACCATAGACGTTCTTCAGACCACATGGTTTCGTATTCTGTAGTTAGGGTGAGTGCATCATCGCTGCCCATTTTATAACTTCCAGCAACTGGAGTTTTTTCTGCATAACCCATTTCTCGGAGTAACTTCCCTTCCATCGGGTTATCTAGATTCGGTATTGCCACCAACACAGTGGAACCTTCGTGTTTTTCTTGATCCCACTCCATTGTGCCATTCCAGGTTACTCTTGCACCACAGTTTCCGTTATTGGGTTCAACTTGATGTTGTTCACACAATTTGATTACTTCTGGATGGTCAGCTGCTAAGGTTTCAATAATAATATCTGATTTACCGCCTTCTGATTGTTTAAAAGCCAAATGATGACTAGTACGATGGGAAAACCATTTACCAGCACTTAATTCAAAAAACTCTTCAATATTCATCAATCAAATTACCTGACATCAAAATTTTTATAATCTCACTTTTTAAAAGGTAACAGCAAGCAAGTACCATCTTTAGAGAAAGTCAAGAAGATCAAATATTTCGTAACTTTATCTCGATGCAAAAGCCGGGAAACTTTCACAAAACCCGATTTTTATAACGTAATATGATGCAGCTTATCGATATAAACATGGTATTTGATAATTATTCCACTTGATTGTTCGCTTGTTCAAGTCTTGAAAGGGAAATTTTCGCCGATTCGCTGACGTGACGATGACTATCTTTTTCTAAATAGTGTAAAGCTGAGATACTTTTAGGAGTGGGAAGATTACCTAAAGCTTCTGCTAAACGCTGACGTACTAACCAATCTTCCGATTGAGCAAAGCTAAGGATTTTATCCACAGAATCGATATCTTTGATTTCTCCCAACGCTGCGATCGCAGCTTGTTGGATGACAATTTCTTCGCTTTCCAAAGCTTTGTAAAGTACTTCTCTTGAGCGATTGTCTTTCAAATTACCAAGCGCAACCGCAGCACTAAAACGCACCAACCAATCGGTATCTTCGTAAAATGCTCGTGATAGCGGTTCTATAGCTCTAGTATCACCTAAATATCCTAAAGCTCCCGCAGCATCGGCTCTGATGCCATAATCTGAGTCACTTTCCAGTTTTTCGATTAAAATTGGATAGCAATCGGGTGTTTGTTTAATCCCTAAAGCAAATATTGCCATCGAACGTAATTGCAGAGATTCATCATCAAGGACTTTTTTGATTAAAGGTACTGCATCTTCCGCTGGAATATCTCTTAATGAAGCCAGAGCCACCATTCTATCTTTTAAGGAAGAACTTTCTAATTGACTCGTAATTTCTTGTAAATTTGAATTTGTCATGTATATTAAAATGTTTAAAAAAATTACTGGTAGTTACATTTCTATAATTAACATTAATTTAACCAAGAGACATTAGTCTTTGGAGCAGTTTTTAGAATAATTACTTATTAACTGTATGAGAAAAATACCAGTAACAGCCGCACTTGCAGCCCATCCTAACCCATTAGATATAGTGCCACCAGCAATTTTACAAGCTACCGCACATACATAAGAAGCTACCGCACCTCGAATCGCACCACTCAAAGCACTAGCAAATATCCACCAAAACGCATATCGAAATTGACGACGGAGCAATAACCACTGTACAAAACCCAAAACTGCAAAATTGATGGGTTCTTTAATAGAATTCAACCAAAAGACTTCCCAGAATCCGCCAACAGATGTTAAAAAATCAACTAATTCTTTAAGATTTTCTCCAGCTAATATCCTGAAATTAACACCCAAAATCCAGCCAAAACCGCTTAAAGGTATCCACCAAACCGCATTCATATAGCGTCGTAAAACAAACCATTGAGCAGTTCCCACTACAAAGCCGCTTCCAATTAATTCCCAGAAAAAATCAGTAGGAGCAGCGATATAGCCGATAAAAGCACCAGCCATACCAGTTGTTAAAATCCAGATTATCCATATTGACATGATTGGGAATGCGGTAAAAATTAAACAATATTCCTAACCACCAACCACTAACCACCAACAACTAACCTTTCTTCCGTCTTTCTTCAAGTTTAAGCAACATTTCTGCGTGCATTTCGCGGGTTATGGGATAAAAATAGGTGAGAAATAATCCGCAAATTAAACATACTATGGGAATAGGACCAACAGCGATACGGATGGCAGATAGTGCTGTATCTGGTTGTATCGGTAATTGAGTTTGTCCGCGAATATTTTCTTGGAAACCCGAAGCTTCTAAAGCAATTCCGACCAAAAATAAACCAAAAGCTAAACCAAATTTTTGCAGTAATACCATGAAACCATAAAATACTCCTTCGCGACGTTGCCCAGTTTGTAATTCATCTAGTTCAATTACATCAGGCATCATTGACCAAGGAACTAAATAAGCAACGGATACTCCCGAACCTGCAATTACGGCTAAAACATACATTAAACCAATTTGACCCGGCTGTAAAAAGAATAATCCCGTAGCTGCGATAATCCATAAAAACATTCCCATAAAGTAAACGGCTTTTTTCCCAACTCGTTTACTTAATGCACCCCAGACAAACAACATTAATAAAGCGGTTCCTTGTACCCCAATCATGACTGCGGGTACATCTGATTCTTGCAGTTTCATGCAATAAATTACAAAGTAAGGAATAACGCTAGCGGTAATTTGTACCCCCAACCAGGAACAAAGATATATACCTATGACGAATAAAAAAGGCTTATTCTGAAAAACTATTTTTATTTGTTCTGTAATCGGAAGTGATTCGCTTTCCTCGGTTTGAATACGTTTTGCTTCAAAAGCCAAAACACGATCGCGAGTTCCCCAAACACACCAAAATAATCCCAAAACCGAAATTACCCCACAGATTGCGGCTAAAAATAAATACTGTTGTTGACGGTTAAAAATTTCGGAAAATATTGGCGAAAATATTAATTGTGCTAAAAATAATGAAAGAATACTACCGCCGATGGAAAAAGCAAAGCGAATACTATTAAGACTAGTTCTTTCATCGTAATCTTGAGTTAACTCTGGAGTCATTGCCGTATAAGGCAAATTAACTACCGTATAAAACACCTGAGATATTACCCCAATAATTACGTAATACCAAAACAATCCCCAAACGTTGGTAGTTGGTACAATCCACTGTAAAAAAAAGAAAATACCAAAGGGAATTGCACCATATAATAACCAAGGAAGACGACGACCCCAACGACCCGACTTTGTTCTATCGGTCATCACTCCTACTATCGGGTCATTGATAGCATCCCAAATTTTTCCCACCATCAAAATACTACCAGCTAAACCTGCTGGAATACCCGCCACATTTGTAAAGAAAAATAATAAATAGAATACGGAAATATTTGCGGTAATAGCCGGACCTAAATCTCCCGCACCGTAAGCTAACTTAGTTTTTAAGTCAAGTTTTTGATCTTTACCGACATCTTGAGGATAATCATCAGCCGCAGAATTGTTCATAATACCCACACTCGTATTAAAATAAAGAGTTTGGCATCTACTATTAGTATTAGGTTTAAATTAACTCCCTTATGCCAGACCTTTATATCTCGTGGTCAGATTATCACCACAAAATTGAACAACTAGCTGCTCAAATCTATGAATCCGGCTGGGAATTCAACCAAATAGTCTGCCTTGCTAGAGGTGGGCTGCGAGTCGGAGATATCATTTCCCGTATATACCAGCAGCCCTTAGCAATATTAGCAACATCATCTTACAGCGGTGCGGGCAAGCAAGAAAGGGGACAATTAACCTTTTCTCATCATTTAACTATGACTACAGAAACCTTAGGCTCGCGAATTTTGTTAGTTGATGACTTAGTAGATTCAGGAATCACCCTCAAAGATACTATTCCTTGGTTAAAGAAAAATAGTGCAACTAATATTGAAGAAATTCGTACTGCTGTTATTTGGTATAAAGCTTGTTCAGTAATCGTTCCTGACTACTATACAGATTATCTACAAGATAACCCTTGGATTCATCAACCATTTGAATATTATGAATTCATCAATCCAGCGGAACTTGCTCAACAAAAGTTGACAGTTGACAGTTGACAGTGGAGAGTTGACCTTTGAGCTTTATTCACTACTAACTTTTAATTCTCAATCCAAAATCCAAAATCTAAAATCTAAAATAGTACGAGCCAAATGGGAAGAGTTACGAGTAATAATACAGTTCCTAGGGCAATTGTACTTACAGCTAAATCACTATCAAGTTTGAAGGTTTCGGCAATTATCAAGGTGGAGAAAGCGGGAGGCATTGCTGTTTGTAATAAAATTATTTGTGCTGGAATACCAGTTACGCCTAAAAGTGATAAACTGCCGCCTAAAATTAGTGGTACTAGCAGCATTTTGATGGCGACGCTAGCTCCTGCTTGGGTTACATTCCGCCAAGAGTGGAGTCCGCTTAATCGCATTCCCATTAAAACCAAAGATAATACTATACCACTCCAAGCAAATTTTTCTAAATAAAATTCTGCGACTTGGGGAATTTTTACTTGACGAAACAACAAGCCGAATCCAAAACTCCATAAAGCAGGATTGATTAATAAAACTTTGATGTTTTGCCAAAAGTTGGCAGCATTACCACCAAAACGGGCTGCAAGAGCAACACCCAAACCCCAGGTACCAAACAACGAACCTAGTAAATCGTAAAATAATGCCCAAGCAAAATACTCAGTACCATATATTGCTAACGTGATTGGATAACCAAGAAAAGCCGTATTGCCAATCATTGACGATAAAATAAAACTTCCCTGAGTCGGCGATTGCAGTACTGTATTTGTAAAATAATGTTGCCATTTTATTGCCACCCAAGCAAAAAATGCTCCTAGTAAAATCGCTATGAAAGCAACTGCGGGTGCAATCAAAACTGCTCCCGATAGATCAGCTTGGCGTAAAAAAGCGACAATTCCTATAGGTATTCCGATCCAAAATAGAAACTGAGCTAAGCGAGTTGGAACGGTGTTTGGGAGCCTGCGTCCCAGGATAAACCCGATTAAGACCAATCCCGACAGCTTAAGGTATAGTTCTAAAAGGTTTGTCAAAACGTTTTAGTAGGAATTGCATATGTAACCTGTAATCTAACAGGTTTCTTCATCTCCAGTCTACAATCTTTAATGATTACTGAACATTCATCAGGAGTTGAGCCTTGAATAATGAGTTTTCCGAAGAAGTACAAAACTCAACCCCCTCTGAAATTCGCGAAGATATTCCCCAAGCTTTGCGCGATACTCCTGATGCGGTACCCAAGCTAGGTTTAAATCCCTCGTTTTTGGCAATCGCCGGAGTCACAGGTTTTGTTATGCTTGCTGCAATCAGTGGTTTGATATTTTACCTTGCTGCTCCCAAAAATACTTCTGATCCGCAAGTTTCGCCTAATAATTCAATTTCTCCTAATGCAGAGAATCGCGATTCTGTCAAGAAAAAAGCTCTTTTGGGTCATCTAGAATACCCCGAAGCTCCAGAATCAGAAATTGTGGCAATAAATGCCAACGGACGGGTAAGATTACGAGAATCTACGGCTAAAAAATTTCAGCAGATGGTCAAAGATGCCCAAAAAGCTGGTATCAGATTAGTGCCAATTTCAGGGTTTCGCTCGATTCAAGAACAGGAACAGTTATTTTTTCAAATAGGTGCCAAACGCAACCAAACACCAGCCCAAAGAGCATCAGTAAGCGCTCCTCCCGGACACAGCGAACATCACACAGGTTACGCTATAGATATTGGTGATGGTGCAGTACCAGCAACGAATCTCAGTCAAAACTTTGAAAATACCCAAGCCTTTAAATGGCTTGAAGCTAACGCTGCTCGTTACGGTTTTGAATTATCATTCCCTAAAGATAATCCCCAAGGTGTAAGTTACGAACCATGGCACTGGAGATTTGTTGGCGATCGCGATAGTTTGGAGACTTTTTATAAATCAAGGGATATTAAGCCAATTCCCACACCATAGTCATAAAACAATAGCATCCCCCATCTCCCCATCCCTTCCTCAAGCAGCACAGCGGAATCCAGCAAACATCTGACGCACTCCGGGATGATACCAGTTACGAAAACTACTGCGTAATGCCCAGGGACGAGTTGCCCAACTGCCACCTTTGAGAACTTTATGCTCGTTGTCGAAGTAAACTTGGGAGTAACCTTTATAAGGATAATATTCAAAACCTTGATAAGCATCAAACCAGCTTTCCGTCCATTCCCAAACGTTTCCCAAGGTATCGTACAAACCGTAAGCACTTTGTCCCGATGGGTAAGCGTTTACTGGTGTTGTCTGAGTGTGAATATGATTGTGATTGCAGTGTTCTGCTGTGGGTGCTTCATCTCCCCAAGGATAAATCCGACGGGTTGTTGATTTTTCATCCCAACTTGCGGCTTTCTCCCATTCTGCTTCTGTAGATAAGCGCTTACCCACAAATTTGGCGTAGGCTTCTGCTTCGTAATAACTTACACCCCAAACTGGGTGATTGTACCAAGCTGGATTATCTTCCCAATAAAGTGGTTTTGTAGCTTTTTCTGTTTGCAGCCATTGCCAACCTGCTTCCGACCACCACTGAATATTTTTGTAACCACCAGCTTCCATGAATACTCGATATTGCTTGCAGGTTACTGGATAGCGATCGATAGAGTATGTATCTAAATAAACTTTATGGGCAGAGCGTTCGTTATCCAAAGCATCTACAGAATTACTACCCATTTCAAATTCTCCGGCTGGAATTTGAATCATCTCGTTGAGAGGATTGGGAAGTAAAGGAGAACAAGAGTAAGAAAGATGCCAAGAATTTTCTTTCTCATCACTTGACAACTGATTCCTGATCAGTTCTAATACAAAACTAATCGTTTCGCTATGCTGGCTTTCGTGTTGTAGTAAAAAGCGCCATAAACGTTCTTGCTGTTTTAAATCAGTTCTTTCCATACAATCAAGAACTTTGTCTCGGATTGTATCAAGGTAATCACGAGTTTCTGTTAAAGAAGGTAATTTAACCCGCTGATTTTTGGGTAAACCGTCTGCTGCATATAGTTGATTATATTGCGGGAACAAACAAGGTAAACCAGCACTACGTTCTAATATCCATAAAGATTCGGTATAAGCAATATGCCCCAAATGCCAACCTACAGGACTAAAATCTGGATGAGCCTGAAGACAAAAAGTAGCTTCATCCATATCTTGAAATAATTCAAGAGTTTTAACCCGACATTCAACAAAAGCGCGGATAATGCTCTGTTTCGTACTACGGTTTTTTAAATTAGATTTGCTCAATTCTGATATCACAATCTTCTCTCACACTGAGGATGCTATTTTCTGGGAACGAATTCCAATTACCTTTAAACAAAGGTTCGGAAGCAATAATTACGGAGTTGGAAAAATTTGCATCGTTTTGCAGCCAATAAAGAGAGGGAGATGGAGGTTTTGTCCCAAAACGAGAAGCCACGAGACGATTCCCATCACTTATAACTAAGTTGGTGTAGGTATAGGTGTCGTGATATTCCACTAACTCTTTAATCTTGAGTAAAGTTAAATGCATAGCTTGCTCTAAACTTTTACCTGGCTGCAACAGCAACTCGTTAATTAGCAAAGCAAAAATATGCTCTGAATCCGTAGTTCCATTTACCCACTGATAAATTTCATCATTTAATAAACTGCGTATAGGTCTATATAAAGTTTGACGAAACTGATCAATTTTACCATTGTGAATAAATAATAAGCGCCGATATTTGAATGGCTGGCAATTACTTATATCAAGTGCTTGTCCTAAAGTGGCACTGCGAACGTAAGAAACGACACATCCAGATTCAACATAACGGCTGAGACTGGGTAAATTAACATCATTCCAAATCGGAAGCGTACTTCTGTAGGTAAAAGGTTCAGTATCCTTTTGAGCATGATACCAGCCAACACCGAAACCATCAGCATTCACAGTTCCAGACATCATTTCCTGGGGTTGATAGCTTTGAGTTATCAGTGAATGTTCGTGGTTGTAAAGTAGCTTTTCTAATAATACAGGCGAACCAAGATAGGCAAGTAATCGGCACATAATAAAAAAGGTTAAAGGTTAGAGGTTAAAGGTTAGAGGTTAAAGGTTAGAGGTTAGAGGTTAAAGGTTAGAGGTTAGAGGTTAGAGGTTAAAGGTTAGAGGTTAAAGGTTAGAGGTTAGAGGTTAGAGGTTAAAGAACTCCTAAATGATTTCCGTTTATTTCTATTTCTCTTAAGTTTTTTGTTTGCTATAACTAATTATTTGTAATGGAGATAGTATAAAATGTCCAATTCAATCATGGTAATTTTTCCATACCGATTTAATCAAACTTGGGTGTTTGATGACGAACAAGCAGGACTTAACAGAGAACCATTTGTTAGTGGCGCACCGGAAATAATTGATATTTTGGTTCAAAATATCGATAATGCTAACAGCGGTTTTAAGCTTTTATTTGCGAATAATCCTTTTCCCGGTTATCAAGCAGAATTGATTTGGATGAAAGAAGAATACAACGGTAATTGGTATCGTTGGGAAAATAAAAATATGGAAGGTTGGTTATGTCCAGCATTGTTTAAATATTTTAACAAAGCACCGTTGAAGATTTATTGTAAAGCCGAAGAAAAATGGGGAGACAGTTGACAGTTGACAGCGAGCAATAATCTATTTATATGCTTACTACCTTATCTCCGACCATCCACCGTCGCAACTGATAACTCCTAACTCCTAACTCCTAACTCCTGACTCCTAACTATTTATTGATAATTGAATGCAGCGATCGCCAATGCAACCCAACCAGTGATAAATGCTACGCCACCTATTGGTGTGATGGCTCCTAATATTTTAATGTCGCTTAAACTCAGAGCGTATAAGCTTCCAGAAAAAATCAATATACCGATAATGAATAACCAGCCACTAGCAATTAAGGTTGGTGATGGTGATTTAATTTGAATCAGCAAGATTGCAACTAGTAATAGTGCTAAAGCATGATACATCTGATAGCGAGCGCCAACTTCAAAAATTTCTAAAGCGCGATCGCTAAGTCTTTCTTTTAAAGCGTGAGAAGCAAAAGCACCCGCAGCCACCGATAAACCTCCGAATAAGGCTGCTAGGCTCATGAATATTTTGATCATGTTATGGACAGTTGACAGTTGACAGTTGACAGTTGATGCTTGTTGGTTGAGTTATGACCTCTAACCTTTAACCTTTAACTTTTAACCTTTAACCTTTGACCTTTAACCTTTAACCTCTAACCTTTAACCTCTAACCTTATATATCAAAATGATAAGAAACCGCACCATCTTCACTTACTTTGAAATTAGCATTAAGTTGCTTGGCTTGGTCGTCTAAAAATTTTCTGGCGGTGGCTGGTGGTAGCTGGGATTGCATCGCAAAGCCTAAAACTGTGATGCGTCCTTCGTTTTCGGCTATCATGCGATAAAACATCGATTGTAAATGAAGATTCATTTGTTGCGCGATCGCGTTTTCTTCTTGTTTGCTTTGACGACGCATTCCTAACGCTAACCATCCACCTAAAACTAAGCTGGGTAAGCCAAATATCATTCCATTCAGGGCTGTAGTATTTAAAAGAGTTACTGCTTCATGGTTAACATAATCGTATTCGCTATAGGCACCAGGCGGTATTTGCTTATACATTAAATCTTTATCTCTCATTGCCTGACCTGATATCGTCATCAGCATAAAACCTAATGTAATCAACCAACCAGCAGCTAACTTTTCCGCAGTTTTCATCATCTTTTTCAACTTTTGAGTTTAAGAACGATTCTAACCTTACTTCTATAAAAGCTTCCAGTCTTAAATCATCAAATTATTACTAGTTGAACCAAGCAGTAGGGTAACTTTCACCAAACCCGACTTCTGAAATTTAAATGATCGGTTGAGAAGTCGGGTTTTTATGACAATTGTCTTGTATAACAGACATTTATCCGAAAAACCCGACTTCTACTAGCCGGAACTGACGTTAATCCAACGTTTCCATAATTTAATTAAAACAAAACACAATTAAAATAAATGCACCCAATGATCAAAGATGAAAGTGATAATAAACGCCACCGTCTCGACTGTGATCAAACGTAGCATTGAATTCTTTCGCTTTGGAATCTAAGAATAATTTGGCTTCTTCTCCTGTAATTTCCGCTTCTTTAGCAAAGCGTAATAAGGAAATTTGTCCTCTTTGTTCTTCGACAAGACGATAAAAGGTAGATTGAAGATGACTCGTTAGCTGTTTTTGATGTTGCTGACGCAATCCCCATATCAGCCAAGTCCCTAATCCGACACCAGATAAGCCCAAAGCTAAACCAGCAAAAGCTTTATCTGCGATTTCTTGTTTTTGCTCTTGAGTATCTTGATTGTCAGTTGATAATGCCTCCACAGTGACGTGCATGATAAAAATAGATCCTAATGAGAGTAGCAAACCAGCGGAAACTTTTGTAAGAAACTTCATAGAAACACGACAAGATGTGATATCTTGCCGCGATCTTAACCTTACTTACGTGTAGCTTCCAGTATTCGAGAAAAGTAAAAGCGGGTGCGTGTCATAGCTTGACGTTGGATGTTAAAGCCGTTTTTTTGCAAAAAATCGACGATTTCGGCTTCACGATGCTGATATGCACGGGTGGTTTTACTAGGTCCTGGAAAGAAACTGCCGATTTTCTTGAGTATAGTCAGAGCAAAGGTTTTAGGTGCGAAGCTGAGAATTATTCGTTCTGTAGCGGTACTGCATAAATGGGATATCATTTCGCTGGCTTTTTCTTGGGGATAATGAATCAAAACATCCAAACACACAACTGTATGATAATTACCACTCAAGGCTTCTAAGTCTTGCACTGCAAAAGTTGGATTATCAGCATTCCCTAAAATTTCCTGAGCTCGTTCTTTTCCTTCTTCGACCATTTTTTCAGAAATATCGCTGGCGTAAACTTTGGCTCCAGCTTGAGCTAAAGGTATACTCAAACTACCCAAACCACATCCAGCGTCGCATATTGAAATTTCTGACAAATTTTCATCACTCTTTAACCAGCTTAGTACCGTATCTACGGTTTTTTGATGTCCCTTGCGGATATCAAGCTGGACTGTATTAACTTCACCATTGCCGTAAATGCGTCTCCAACGGTCAAATCCGGTGGAATTGAAATATTCTTTAACAATGGTCTTATCGTCTACTACGTTCATAGATTTATATAATTTAATATTTAACGATTCCAATTTGAGCAAATGCTTATTATCGGTACAATACACCAATTGAGGGCGAGAAAACGCATAAAAAAGCAGAAAACCACAAATCTGTAGCGGTAGCTTTGTGGTTTGTTGTGAATCCTATTTAAGATAAAAGCCGTTGCCAAGTTAATTCTTTAGTTGATTCGTCGTAATTCCAACGTAATAAATTACTAGCATGAGCGCCTTCAATCCCCGATAAACCGATTGCTTGTCGCGGTGCGGATGTTGCCAGTGCGATCGCTGTTTCGACATCACAGATTCCCCATTTCACCAAATTTTGTACTCCTGCGAGCAGGGGTAAAGTAGTTCCCGATAAAGTTCCATTTGCTAACCGTGCGGTACCATCAGTAACTGTAATTTCTCGACTATCCCAAGGATAAGTTCCATCTGGCAATCCTAAAGGAGCCAAGGCATCGCTGACCAAGAAAAGTCCTGTGGTATAATTGCTGGCTCGTAACAATAAATCTATCATCATCGGCGAGATATGCTGACCGTCGGCAATAAAACCACACATAACTTGTTTGTGGGTAATTGCCGCAGCTAATAAACCAGGTTCGCGATGATGTAACGGTGGCATTGCATTAAAAGCATGAGTCACCATACTCGCACCCGCATTAAACGCGCTTTGGGCTTGTTGTGCGGTGGCTTGAGAATGTCCTAAACTAACGGTAATACCCTGTTGACACAAATAAGAAATTACTTCGTTATCGGCATCCAATTCCGGAGCTAAAGTAATCACTTTTACAATCTCGGTGAAATCCCCTAAAACTCGTCTGAGTTCTGCAAGTGATAGGTTTAACAGATACTCTTGAGGATGTGCGCCGCGTTTTTCGGGATTCAAAAATGGTCCTTCTAAATGCACTCCCAAAACTTTTGCTCCCGAAGTTTGATTTTGCATCAAATCGGCAATAACTTTAAGAGAACGTTGAATATTTTCGACAGAAGTTGTTACTAAAGTAGGTACAAATGCGTCAACACCGCTATCCCAAAGATAATCGCAAATTTTTGGCAAATTACCGGCATTTTCTGCATTTAATTCTGGAAACGCAGTTCCCAAAGCACCGTTAATCTGTAAATCCACACCACCCAAAGAAAGGCGATCGCCCTCGGCATCCAATACCTGTAAATTAGTCAGGGGAACCCGTTTAATAATTCTATCCATGGACACTATTTGTTCGATAATGCCATCACGGTTAATAAACAACATTTGTCTATCTTTATAACCGGGAACCAGAGCATTAATTATATTTAATGGAGTAGCAAAATTACTTGGTGTTGTTAGATTCATTGGATTTACGAGATATTAGTTAAAGCTGATTCGATTTTGATAGAAACTACTACTCTTAATCAAGAATAGAAATGTCATTAGTTGTTTTTTTTTGCAAAATTTATACATTTAGATAGACAGAACAAGCAAAAAAAGAAATTTAGATTACTACTTTGGTGAAGTAACTAAAAAATGAGAGTATTAATAAAGAAAATTTAGCGTTGATGAATCTGGGTATGAATTTAGATTTAGAGACGTTGCACTGCAACGTCTCTACATGGCTGCACTAACATACTTAAAATCAGCAACGCCAAGAATTTTAATCTAAAATCTAAAATTCAAAATTATTTATGACTTCCTTAATCGGCATTATTATGGGTAGCGACTCCGATTTACCCACTATGGATTCGGCGATCGCAATTTGTGAAGAATTTGGAGTGACTACTGAAGTTGCGATCGTCAGCGCTCATCGTACCCCCCAACGGATGGTGGAATATGCTCAGTCTGCCGTTTCTCGCGGAATTAAAGTGATTATCGCTGGAGCCGGTGGTGCAGCACATCTTCCAGGTATGGTTGCTGCTTTAACCCCGCTTCCGGTAATTGGAGTTCCCGTTGCCAGTCGTTATTTGCAAGGTGTCGATTCTTTATATTCTATCGTGCAAATGCCAGCAGGTATACCTGTCGCAACTGTGGCTATCGGTAATGCCAAAAATGCTGGACTCTTAGCTGTACAAATACTCGCTACTCATCAACCCGATTTACTCGAAAAAATAATTCTATATCGTCAAAATCTCCGAGATTCTGTGATTACAAAGCAAGAAAATTTAGAAAAATTAGGCTACCAAGAATATTTAAAACAAATGTAAAACCGCTTAGAGGTATTTTTACTATAGCAATCCTAAATCATATATGAGAATTTAGAACCCCGACTTCTTCAAGAATTCGGGGTTCTGAACACCATGATTTATCACAAATCAAATAGGATTGCTATATTATTTATCCAATTCAAAAATCAATTGAATAAATAACAAATTGCAAATTTCTGCATTGAAAAAATATACAGCAATAATAATTTACATTCGTTATCAAAAATTCATCATCTTCTACGTAGGTAGAAGCCTAGTTGAATTGTATAAAAAAAGAATAATTACCATATTTATTTGCAATCATAAAATTATGATATATTGACAAAAAGCTGATTTCAATGGTGATTTAGAGCTTGAATAACCGTCACAAATGACTTGAAATACTAAAAAATAGTAACAACAGTTACAGAATTTACAAACAGTGTCCTGTAAATTTTGTTTTCTAACCGTTGTAACTTTTTTAAAGGTAATAAATTCCTAAATGAAAACGCTTTTAGATAAACATCTAATTATTAAAGAATTGATGAGTCTACTTGAGAGGTTTCCAAAAATACATAATAATAATCTTTTAATAAAAACTAGTTGCCGCGACAGATGTATCATTGCGTTGTTGACTGTTAACTAGATTGTTTGATTTCCTAGTTGTTTAATAGGCTTTTCGAGGAATATCTGTCATAGGTATAAGAAACAAACATAAATTACCGAAGAGCGAATGATGCGATTCGGGAAAATGATGTTTTTTGATGTCGAGTCTAGCTAACAAGCTGATTGTTAATTAGCTAGTTTCGACTTAGTATTGGGATTGTTTTACCATAAAGAAAGCGGTATTTTTCCAGTCAAGGAAAATTTAGGAAGTTTTGGAGTGAAGATGCAAAAACTAACGCGAAAAAGAAATAATAGAAAAAGTCGGCAAGGTAATTCAAAACAGCCGCGAAGCGCTACACCTAATAGCTCATTTCTCAAACAAGTAGAGCGAGGAATAAAAGGTTTAAACCCTAGTTTACGTGCTTCTTTACCTATAGCAGGCTTAATTGTATTGGCTTGGAGTTATGCCGCAGTTGCCCAAGCTCCTGCTGCCGAAGGACCAACGACAGCGGAACTCAAAGTTGCATTAGATACGCTTTGGGTGGCAATTGCCGCATTTTTGGTCATCTTCATGAACGCTGGTTTCGGAATGTTAGAAACCGGAATGTGTCGTCAGAAAAATGCCGTCAATATTCTGACTAAGAACTTGATTGTGTTTGCTTTGGCTACCCTGGCTTTTTGGGTGATTGGGTTTGGTATTATGTTCGGTGATGGAACCCCATTCTTTGGTTTAAATGGGTTCTTGCTGCAAGGTGCGGATAATAGCCCGGTAACAGGAGATACTTATCAAGGTGTTTTCAGTTCTCTTAACTGGGCTGGGGTTCCTTTGTCGGCTAAATTCTTATTTCAATTAGCATTTGCTGGAACTGCTGCGACAATTGTATCTGGAGCCGTAGCCGAACGCATCAAGTTTATTGACTTCTTAATTTTCAGCCTGTTACTAGTTGGTATTGCTTACCCAATTACCGGACATTGGGTTTGGGGTGGTGGCTGGTTAGCCGCAGCCGGTTTCTGGGATTTTGCGGGTTGTACAGTTGTACACTCAGTTGGTGGTTGGGCTGCTTTGATGGGTGCAGCTATACTTGGTCCTCGTATAGGTAAATATAGCGACGGTAGAATCAATGCCATACCTCCGCATAATTTGAGCATCGCTACCTTGGGATGTTTGATTTTGTGGTTGGGCTGGTTTGGTTTCAACCCCGGTTCTACAATGGCTGCCGATGCGAATGCGATCGCTCATATTGCGTTGACTACTAACTTAGCTGCTGCGGCTGGTGGAACTGTTGCTTGCTTCGTTGCTTGGGGTTATTTAGGTAAGCCAGACTTATCGATGATTATCAACGGTATTTTGGCTGGCTTGGTAGGTGTCACCGCAGGTTGTGCTTGGGTAAACTTGGGTAGTGCGGTAATTATCGGCGCAATTGCCGGAGCTTTGGTAGTATTTTCGGTAACATTCTTCGATAAAATCAGAATCGACGACCCAGTAGGTGCGCTTTCCGTTCACTTGGTCTGTGGTTTCTGGGGTACTTTGGCTGTAGGTTTATTTGCTGTAGGAGGAAGTCCCGAAGGTATTTATGCCTCTGGACCAAATGCAGGTTTATTCTTTGGTGGTGGTATCCAACCTCTATTCATTCAATTTGCAGGTGCTTTGGCTGTAGGTGGTATGACAGTTTTACTCAGCACCATCTTCTGGGTAGCGTTAAAAGCTACATTGGGTATTCGTGTAAGCCGCGAAGAAGAATTGGAAGGTTTGGATATTGGTGAACATGGTATGGAAGCTTATAGTGGTTTTGCTAAAGAAGCTGACACTATTGGATATGGTGAAATAGATAGACCTGGAATTTCAACACAAGGAGATATGCCTAGTAGTTTGTAACTAGTCAATCTAATTAATTAACCCTGCTTCCTTTGTGGAAGTGGGGGCTTTTTTATTTTGGATTTGAATATTCTCAGAAGTCGGGTTTTTAGTCTTATGATTAGTAAAAACACTTTCACAGTCATAAAAACCCGACTTCTTTCCCCACAATCTGAGAAGTCGGGTTTTTACTAAATTATCGGTAACAGCACAAAACAGTCATAAAAACCCGACTTCTTGCCCCACGAAAAATCTCAGAAGTCGGGTTTTTACTCTTATGATTAGTAAGAACACTTTCATAGTCATAAAAACCCGACTTGTTACCACACTATTTAACAATAGTTTCATTCTCAACTAAAATTACAGGAATCGAACTGGATTCCAATACAGCTTGGGATACAGAACCAACTATCAGGTTTTCCCAGGTTTGATGTCCTCGTTTACCCATGACAATATCCGTAACTTGATAATCCTTAGCTACACGGATAATTTCCTCTGGAATTGAACCTGTAATTTTAATAAACTGATGGCGAATATCTGCTAAGATACGTAGAGTTTTATTTTCTAAAAATTCTATTGCTTGAGCATCGCTGGTGTTAATCACGTGGAGTACAATGATTTCACCATTACTACGACGAGCTAAGTCGGCAGCTTTAATTAATACCTGAATAGCCATAGCAGAGGTATCAACCGGAGCTAATATAATAATCCTACTGGCGATCGCCACCTTTGTGGGGTCTACTTCACCCCGCTCTAACAACTTTGGTGCAAAAGTGGGAATTGCCCAAGCTCCTAAAGGTGCTGTTACCAAAATAGATAAAGCGGCGATCGCCAATATTGTCTCTCCACCATCAATTCCTTGTGCTAGGGGAATCGCTCCGATTGCTGCTTGAACGGTGGCTTTTGCGGAGTTGCCAGGTAGTAAAAACAACTTTTCCCGCAATTTCCAATTACTTCCTAATGTAGATAAATACCATCCAAGAGAGCGTCCGATAAGCGTGCCAATGGCGATAATTATCAACCCCGGTACCAGAGTTTTTTCTAACACTTGTATTTGAATACTTGCTCCGAGCAACACAAACAAAATGATTTCTGCAACTACCCATAAACTATCGAAACCAGAACGCAACCGTCTTGCTAAAGGAGCATCCAACTCAATTAAGAAAAATCCCATTGCCATTACCGCTAAATAACCAGAGAAGAAGGGTAATTTCTCTGCTATTACTACCAGCGACAATGCTAAACTTGCTGCAACTAGGGTATCTTGTACCACATTTTGAGTCCAATTCTGTTTTACCAGTAACAAAACTAATAATTTTGCTGTAACTAAACCGAATAATATTCCTAAAACAATTTGACAAATAATTTGAATCGGTAGGAATTGAATTGCACTCAGAGTGATACCAAAAGGTAAAGTTATCCCAGAATTTGCTCCTTGTGTCAAAAAATTGAGTAATAAACTAAATACTAGTAGCAATAATACATCCGACAAAGCGCTGCCGGTGAGGATAGCATCAGGAATACCCTTTGTAACACCCCAACCCAGACTTTTCAGCCGTAACATTGCCGGTACAATTACGGCAGGAGATTCGGCTCCAATGATACAACCGAGTAATAGTCCAGTAGCAAAATCGAAATTTAAAATCCACATCGCAACCAAAGCAATAATTAAAGCTTCACAAGTTGCAGGAAGGAAACCTAATCGTAGCGCTACAGTTCCTTGTTGTACAAGTTTCTCTCGGTCTAAACCCAACCCAGCCTTCATCAAAATTATCATTACTGCTGTGGTTCGTAAAGCCGCAGATGCTGTAAGTATATCAGCAACGATGAGATTAGTAACTTGAGGACCGAGGATAATTCCTACCAAAACCATACCTACTAATGCAGGAGCTTTGATACGTCGAGCAATTTGTCCGATGAAAAAGCCGATAAGTAGGATTAAGATAAAGCTTGTTAACAAGGGAATTGATAATTGGTAATTGGGGATTGGGAATAGTAGTACGTTGGGTTAGATGCACCACAAGATTGAATTATAAATCAAATTTTATGGATAACCGAAATCTGTGTAGAGACGTTACAGTGTAACGTCTCAGGATCTAAATTCATACCCGGATTCTGCAACGTTAATCAATTAAACCAATTAATTGATATATTCCCAGCCGAGTCACGGTCAGAATCTCGTAAAATTAATATGCTAAATTAGTAGGACTAAATTAAGCAGATTTTTTGATTTATATATAAGCGTTGTAAACAAAAAACCCGGTTTTTGAAAACCGGATTTGAAATTCAGGAATTATTCTTAAATGCATTACTGATTATTATCATATCCATTTTCATTTTGAGCTTGCTGATATTTTTGTTTAGCTTCATCAATCAAAATTTGACAGCGTTTAATGGCAATTTCAGCAAATATGTCAATCTTTTTTTGGCATTCTTCTAGTAATTCTTTTTTCTGTTGCTTGAGTTTATTAGTACCTTCTTCGATTAATTGTTTGCGTTTCTCTAAACGTTTTTTAACTTCTGCTTCAATTTCTTGATAATTAAGTCCTGTTTGGTCAAAGGGTTCTTCTGGATAATATAAATTTAATTGATTTTTTGCTTGATTAAAGGCTTCATCATATTTATTTTCAGCCCATAATTTTACTGATTCTCGTTCAATTTCAATCTGAGAAATTCTTTCTTGATAATATTTACGTTCAAAGTCAGCATTTGCCATATCGATATTTTTATCAAGATTTTTGTAATTACCTCCAATATAGGTAATGCTGCTATCTATTACAGACTCATATTTGTCCTTTTCATCTGGAGTGACTGGAAAAGGCATAGCTTCAAGTTAATCAAATTTGGGTATTAATTTTTCGTGGGGCAAGAAGTCGGGTTTTTAGGGTATTTATTCCTAATCCCACAAAATAGTCATAAAAACCCGACTTCTATGATAGTCGAGATGAAATCAAGTTAATCAAATTTGTCTATCTCAAACAAAAATCATTAAATAAAAAGTTAAAAAAACACATATTAATTGATTTTTAAAAATTAAAATCATAGTAAATCATAGCTAAATCTCAATTAACTTGAGATGATTGTCGCAACTAAAAATCTATAAATAATTATTCCCAATTACCTATTACCAATTACCAATAACAAGTGTTAAAAAAAATTACATTGATATTAATCATAACTTTGCTGTTTGTAAATCGAACAATGGACAATGCCTTTGCTCAAGTAGAATCACCAGGGTTTCCACCTGCTACCAATAATGGTTCTATAGCATTTATATTAATTTGTGCAGCTTTGGTGTTACTCATGACACCAGCAACTGCCTTTTTTTACGGTGGATTTGTCAGTAGCCGTAATGTCCTGAATACAATGATGATGAGCTTTGTAACCATGGCTATTATCGGTGTTACTTGGATTTTATGGGGTTATAGCTTCGCTTTTTCACCTGGAAATGAATTCATTGGGGGATTTGAATGGCTAGGTTTAAATGACGTTGGTTTAGAACCCAGTGAATACGCACCACAAATTCCCCATTTAGCATTTATGGCTTATCAAGGAATGTTTGCCATTTTCGCTCCAGCCTTAATTTCCGGCGCGATCGCCGAACGCATGAGTTTTACCGGATACTCAGTATTTGTGGTTTTGTGGTCAATTTTTGTTTATTCCCCAATAGCACATATGGTTTGGGGTATAGGTGGATTATTAAGTTTATCTGGTGGTTGGGGTGCCTTGGATTTTGCTGGCGCTACAGTTGTACATATAAATTCTGGAGTGTCGGCTTTTGTTGCAGCGATGTATCTCAAACCCCGTAAAACTTATCCTGATAAATTAAGTCCACCCCACAATATCACTTTTATTTTATTGGGTGCTGGTTTACTATGGTTTGGTTGGTTTGGGTTTAATGCAGGTAGTGCGATGGAAGCCAACAATTTATCAGTAGTCGCCTTTGTAAATACCAATACCAGTGCCGCAGCGGGAGCTTTAACATGGTTAATTTTAGAAAAAACCCTACGTGGTAAACCAACAGCAGCGGGTATAGCAACCGGAACTGTTACTGGATTAGTAGGTATTACCGCAGCTGCCGGATTCGTCACACCCATAGCAGCAATTATAATTGGTAGTATCACTGCTTTTATTTGCTTTTATGCGGTGAGTATCAAGAATAAAATACAAGTTGACGATGCCTTAAATACTTATCCCATACATGGAATTGGTGGTACCGTCGGCGTGATATTGACAGGTATCTTTGCCAGTAGAGCAGTAAATCCAGGAGCAAGAAACGGTTTATTATTTGGCAACCCCGACGAATTACTTTTAGAATTGGCTGCGATCGCGCTTACCTATTTTATCGCCGGATTTGGTACCTGGATTATTCTCAAAGTTGTTGATGTCACAGTCGGATTACGAGTCCACGAAAACGCTGAATTACAAGGGATGGACATCAGCGAACACGGTGAAGAAGCTTATAGAGGTTAAAGGTTAGAGGTTAAAGGTTAGAGGTTAGAGGTTAAAGGTTAGAGGTTAAAGGTTAGAGGTTAAAGGTTAGAGGTTAAAGGTTAGAGGTTAAAGGTTAGAGGTTAAAATTCATAACTCCTAATTCATTACCAATTCCCAATTACCAATTCCCAATTACCAATTCCCTATTCATCCGAGAAAGTGTAGATTACAATCTATGCAAAGAATTTATTTATCTCGCTACCCGTGTCTAGTTCTGTTAAAACTTTTCCTGCTTGGGCATTTTTCTCTTTATTAAGTAACGGCATACTTTTATTAACGGTAATCTTGCTGATTGGAAAACAGCAGGGTTTTACCGTTTTTTTTGGTACTGTGGTTTCTCCTACCCCTACACCAACTTCTAATAGTCAAACTCAACTAGGTAAACGTCATCAATTTGACTATGAAAAATGGGTGAATATTCTCAAACAGGAAGCTGAAGTTGCAGCAGAGAAAAAGCCCCGTGATTTAACTATACTAGCCGGAGATTCTCTAAGTTTGTGGTTTCCTGTAGAATTATTACCAGATAATAAAACATGGTTAAATCAGGGAATTTCTGGGGAAAAAACTGCTGGTTTATTAAAAAGATTGAATTTATTTGATAAAACCACACCGGAAACAATTTTTGTCATGATAGGCATTAACGATTTAATTGCTGATATCGATGATCAAACAATTTTAGATAACCAACGAAAGACAATGGCTTATTTGCGTCAAAAGCATCCCAAAGCACAAATAGTTATTCAATCAATTTTGCCACATCAAGGAGAAGAAGCAACTTGGGAAGGAAAAGAAAAACTTGTAGCAATTCCTAATAGTCGTATTCGCAACTTAAATCAACAGTTGCAAACCATAGCAGCAAAAGAAGACGTAAAATATTTAAATCTATATCCTTTGTTTGCTGATAAACAAGGAAATCTCCGTTCAAATTTTACGACTGATGGATTACACCTTAACTCCAATGGTTATTTAGTTTGGAGTTCTGTTTTACAGTTATACTCTCAGATGAGTAGTGAATAGGAAGAAATTGATGGTTGATGGTTGATAGTTGATGGTTGATAGTTGTCCTACTACCCACCAACCACTACCCACTAACCACTAACAACCAACCACCAACCACTACCCACTAACCACTAACAACCAACCACCAACCACTAACCACTAACAACCAACCACCAACCACTAACCACTAACAACCAACCACTAACAACCAACCACTAACAACTTATATTATGGATACAAAAGCTTTTAAACGTGCATTACAACATTCGGAAAATTACCATCGTCGAGGTTTTGGACATCAAGAAGAAGTTGCGACTCAGCTACATTCGGAATATCAAAGCAGTTTAATTCAGGAAATTAGAGATAATAATTATACTTTAACTCGCGGTGATGTTACTATCCGTCTAGCGCAAGCTTTTGGCTTTTGTTGGGGAGTTGAACGTGCTGTCGCGATGGCTTATGAAACTCGCAAGCATTTTCCTTTAGAAAAGATTTGGATTACTAATGAGATTATCCATAACCCATCTGTAAATCAACGTTTACGAGAAATGCAGGTGGGATTTATTCCTGTAGAAGCTGGTCAAAAAGACTTTTCTATGGTTGAATCTGGAGACGTTGTAATTTTACCTGCATTTGGCGCAAGCGTTCAAGAAATGCAGTTACTTAATGATAAAAATTGTAAAATTGTCGATACAACTTGCCCTTGGGTTTCTAAAGTTTGGAATACCGTTGAAAAACATAAAAAAATTGATTGTACTTCTATCATTCACGGCAAATATAAACACGAAGAAACCATTGCAACGAGTTCTTTTGCTGGTAAATATCTGATTGTGTTAAATTTACAAGAAGCAGAATATGTTGCCGATTATATTTTAAATGGCGGTAATAGAGAAGAATTTCTTGCTAAATTTAATAAAGCTTGTTCCCCAGGATTCGATCCCGATAGGGATTTAGAAAAAGTTGGCATTGCCAATCAAACTACAATGCTCAAAGGGGAAACCGAACAGATTGGTAAATTGTTCGAGCGTACTATGATGAAAAAGTATAGTCCGACTGAATTAAATCAGCATTTTCAAAGTTTTAACACCATCTGTGACGCTACCCAAGAAAGACAAGATGCGATGTTAGAGTTAGTAGAAGAAAAACTCGATCTAATGATAGTAATTGGTGGATTTAATTCATCTAATACTTCTCATTTACAAGAAATTGCAGTGGAAAGAGAATTACCCTCCTATCATATTGATAGTGTAGCGAGAATTATATCCCCAGATAGTATCGAACATTGTCAATTAAATGGCAACATAGAAATATCTGAGCAATGGTTACCAGATGGGAAAATTGTTGTCGGAATTACCTCTGGTGCTTCTACACCGGATAAGGTTGTAGAAGATGTAATTCAGAAAATTTTTGAATTCAAGCAATCACCAGTAACAATTTAAAGCCGAAATTTGTATTGCGTTTGAATTTAAAAACGATTTATTTTGCACATTTTCCCATTGCATAAGTAATCATCAAAAATGCACCTGAAGCTTTTTCTATCAAAAGGCTTCACTTTTTTGTACCTGATAAGGGAACATAGCTCAAGAGTTAAGTGTCTTTCATCCGTATAAAGTCAAGAGTATTAAGCACATTTTTATCAAAAATTAGAATTAGAACTTATAAAAAAGATAAACTGAAAACTTTCCGAACTATTGAATGTAGTAATTACGGAATTAACTCAGCATTCTTTGACTAAATACTTTTCTCAAGTTTATTGTGCAGCTAATGCAAAAATACCCGATAACTCCCAAAATATCTAACTCTGAACGCAGAAAATAAGTATTTGATTCTATGAAGCTAAATACCAATGAAGTTGTATGATAATTAACACTGATGTCCAAGTTACTTTTATAAATAAATCTCTAATTGTAACACAGCAACATTGTTTTGTTCAGTAAAAACTAGTACAAATAGTAAAAGCTAACTGCTATTGCTAGCCAAAATTTAGGTATATAAAGACTATTCCTCTCTCTGCCAATTTTCGGGTGAGAGTGAGGAATTATCCTCATATGTCTAAATATCTATTCAAATCAAAAAGGTTAGGAATTATGATGAAGATGACTCGTAAATTAGCATTTGCAACTGCTTGTTTAGCGATATTGTCTACTGTAGTTGTGAAACCGACGAGTGCTATCGAAAATAATTTATCAGGGGAATTAACAGCACAGTCTTTCAATAATCAACCATTTACTAAAGAAACGTTACAGAAATCTGATTCGAGTCGGAAAGATCATACTTGGCTAATGCCATTACTATATGGATTAGGTGGATACTTGCTTGGGAGTATGGTGGGAACACAGAAGACTTATACCAAAATGAACAAGGGAGACCGGAAAATTCCTCCCTTCAGCTAACAATTGTGCATCTAAATCCGATAATACCTCTAAACCAAAACAGTGTGCTTCTCTTCAAATAGCTTGGCTTAAATAATATATTCGTGATTCCCTATAGTGGTTGCTGATTGATCGATAGTGGTTGGTGGTTAGTAGGATAACCATCAACCATCAACCATCAACTATCAACTATCAACCATCAACCATCAACCATCAACCATCAACTATCAAATAACGTTAAATACATCAAACGATAAATATCTGTATTGTCTACAGTATTAGCTAATTTATCGGCATTTAATCCGTGTGCTTTAGCAACAATAGAACCAGTAAAATCATTAAAACCAGTCCAAGCGATCGCAAAAGGATGAGTATTTCCTTGTTTATCTGGAGCAGAAACAAAAGGTAATGTACCTGTCCCTTCTTTGCCATCCCATGGTGCGCCATTTTGTCCTTTTTCTGGTAAAGGTTTATCTAAGGGGAAGTCTTTAGTGGTAGCTCCAATTACTTCTAAACCACTTGCATCACTATCGGCGGCAGTAACTAATAAAGTGTTAGGATTTTGATTAATAAATTCCATTGCTACACCGATTGCATCATCGGCACGTTTGGCTGCTTCTATACAGCCTTTGGCGTTGTTATAATTACAAAAGTTATCGGTTCCTTCTTCTTCTAAGACAATAAAAAAACCCTCCTCATCTTGTGAGACAATTTTTAAAGTTGCTTGCAACATTTCAGAAACTGTCGGCGCTTGTGGAAAATACAAGGGTAAATTTTTCTCTTGTAAATCCTCTTCAGATTCGTCGTTATAAGTATCTGTCGCTGCAAAAATCCCTAATACTTTTTTAGTATTTGCGGGTAAATTCAAAAGTTCGTCACGGTTGTAAACTACGGTATAACCCTTTTGTTTAGCAACTTCAATTAAATTTATTCCGTCTTCTCGCTGACTTTCTTCAGCTTTACTATATCTTCCAGCTGTTCCTTTGGGAAGATAAAATACTTCACCACCACCTAAAATTACATCGACTCCAGACTCAACTATTTGCTTGGTAATTTCTGTAAATTCGCGGCGAGTTTTAGTTTTAGCGACAAAAGCACCAGTTCCAGGTTCAGGTATGATACCAGAATTAATTATTGCCGTAGCTTTAAGTGCAGCCACAGCTTCTTCCATAATCGTTTGTGGTTTACCCGAAGCTGCTACTATCGGTTGTCCATTTTCATCTAGTCCAAAGGAATCCGCATTTACTTTCACTCCTGTAGCATGAACTACCGCACCTGCGTTAGAAGTTCCTGTAAGTTGGTTTTTCAGATGTCCTAGATAGACTCCTAAGTTTGACATCTTATCCCAATTAAGTCTACCATCCGGACCGTAATGCAACATCCGCGCTGCACCCCAATGAGATGGACTAGTTCCATCTGGGTGAATGAATATGACGTTTCCTTGGTTGGTTTGATTTGCAGCAGTTTTAGTTGGTGTCGAAGTGGTACATCCAAGTAAAGTTAGCATTACTAAGACTGTCAAAGCAATGATTTTTCTGTTAATTTGCAACACGGTTTTTAGACACTCTATATCTTGATTTCTATTGAATTAAAACTTTTACAATTCAAGTCTGGGCTAGATATATCAATGTATTTAGAATTTGTAAATATCTTTTCCGGTAATTTTTAACTGTTATGTAAGCTAAATTACTTTTTTTATCAAGAGTCCACAATGTCATTGTGACCGAAGGGAAGCAACCGCAAACCACTATAAATACCTAACGAATGCGTAAGTATTGGATAAATAAATAACGATAATCCTTATAAATCATCTTTTATTTCATCAGTAATATTCTTTACTTAAATAATAAAAAATGTTATTTAAGCTACTATGAAATTAGTAAATATCAGTCTTGTTACGGTTTTTTTTAACCTGAAGAAACCCAGGAAAATTGTAATTAAAGATAGATACACATGATAAAAAATTAAACTTCACATTAGTTAAGTGACACAAAAGCAGGTGATTGATGCGATTTGAATGGACAAATATTTTTGCAGATATTGATCCCCGATTACAAAGACTTATGCAACGTCGTCGTCGTGGACTGTCTACCCCACCTACAGCTTCAACGGAAGTCGGAGAAGTTGCTGTGATTGCGAAAGTAAATAATATTGAAACATGGCGATCAATGAGTGAAGTCCGAGAAGGTGCAGAGATTGGGAGTACGGTCAATGGAGATATTATTGTGACAGCTAGAGTCCCTGTGTCACGGTTGCAATCGGTACGTACTTCACCTTGTGTTATTAGCTTACAAGCATCACAAGCTTTGCAGTTAACTGTTGACGAGAGTTGTGCAGAAGAATTAACTAGTCCTAATTTGTTAGAAGTAGATTCTCATGGAGAACGAGGAAAAAATGTAGTTGTGGGAATTATTGATGTCGGTTGCGATTTCGTCCACAAGAATTTTCGTCACCCAGATGGTTCTACCAGAATACTCGCTTTATGGGATCAAGACGGTTCCTCAGAACCAGATAGTCCTTTTGGTTATGGAAAAGTTTATCGCAGCGCTGAAATCAACCAAGCTTTACAAGTAGAAAATCCTTATCTCGCTTTGGGTTACTATCCCGGAAAACTCGCTCATGGAACCCATGTTATGGATATCGCTACGGGAAATGGAAACGGTACGGGAAGTGCGGGTATCGCTCCCGAAGCTGATATCGTATTCGTTCACTTTTCTAATGGTGCTGTAGAAGCACTTTTAGCTGATGGTGGTTCCGCTGTTGACAATTCGTTAGGTGATACTACTGAACTTGTGGAAGCAGTAGATTTTATTTTTCAAATAGCCGATCAACGTCCTTGTGCAATCAATATTAGTTTGGCTTTACATGGCGGTCCTCATGATGGTACGGCTTTGGTGGAACAAAGTCTAGATGCTTTAGTTGCTCAAAAGGCAAATCGGGCTGTAGTGATTGCGGCGGGAAATTCTTATGATAAAGGAATTCATGCTTCGGGAACAGTTCCACAAAATGGTTTCAGCGATTTACATTGGGATATTCCTAGAGGTCATAGACAGTACAAAGCAATGGAAGTTTGGTATAGTGGTAGGGATAAATTTCTTTTAGAAATCATTCCTCCCAATGGCGAAACTTTGGTAAGTTTAAAATTAGGAGAAAATGGAGAAATTGTAGACGAAGATGATAATACCTTGATTTACTTATCTCACCGTTTTTGCGACCCTAATAACGGCGATAATATGATTGGTATTTTTATGGAATCTCGACTTCCAGCAGGAGTTTGGACTTTACGACTTCATGGAATTGAAGTCAGTAACGGTAATTTTCACGCTTGGATCGAACGTGAAGATGGTTCACAAACCAGCTTTGTCCCACCTCATAATAATACTCATACTGTTAACTCTATCGGCTGCGGACGTAATATAATTATGGTTGGTTGTTATGACCCCACAAAACCTAACCAACCTTTATCATATTTTTCCAGTTCTGGCCCGACACGCGACCAACGACAAAAACCCGATTTTATCGCTCCCGGACAAAATATATGGGCTGCTTGTTCACTGACTCAAACCAAATCTTACCAAAAATCCGGCACCAGTATGTCTGCACCTATGGTTACTGGTATCATAGCTTTAATGCTCGCTGAAGCTCAAGCTCGCAATATTCAATTAAATATTAAGCAAATTCGCGATATTTTAATCCAAAGTTCTGAAAATAACCCTCCCGAAGACCCTTTACAAAAAATGCGTTATGGCTATGGTCCGATTAATCTTCAAACTGCAATTTCCATCGTCAGAACGATGTGATAATATGAGGTGATAAAATATAATATTATTCGATTACAACAAGATGTTACGACTAAGGAATAGTTACTTATGCTTTACATAGCAGGTAGACCAGTGCGTGTAAAAAAAAATGTGTTGCACGGCTGTCAGAAAAAAGAACACAGTTCTGAAATAGCACAATCGCAACATCCTGAAAATGATGATATTTTTGGAGTTACTGTCAAAGTCGCAGAGCCTGGGTATGTACCTCCAGGTGTCAAATTAAGAGGTCATATTTCTGATGATTTATTTACCGCAAACGTTACTTCAGAAGATATCGAAAATTTAGAAACTGACTCTAGAGTTGTGTCAATCAGTGCGCCAAGAAAATTACATGGTGCTGAGAATAATTCTGTTGCTTGAATATTTTTTTGAATTTTACTTAATTTTACTTCAATATTTTTGTTCAAAATCAAAGCTTCTTAAAATTATTTGACAATTTAACTCTTGTATGCAATTGTAGCGTAAATTCCACGAATAGTTTCAGAAGTAGGGTTTTTAAGAGAAATCTGGGTTCTAACAGATAATGGTCATCAAAACCCGACTTTTAATGTAAAAACCCGACTTCTAATTATTGCTATCCTTCAATTCGTTTTTCCAAATACTGTCCAATCATCACCTGTTCCCCAGCGCGAGAAATCACAGATTGACGGGTGCGGTATTTCTCACCAATAAACTTTAATTCTTCTTCAAACACCGAACCATTATACTCGGTACGCAAACACAAGGTTTGCTGATTCGGGAAATGATATTCAGCCGTAATTGGTTTGGATGTCGCAAAACCGCGATCGCGATACAATATACTGCCCAAAGCACCAAATAAAGTCGAACCGCTCGATTCTTTTTTCCCGCTCACCGAGTTGACACTTTCCCAAGTCACTTCGGTACCGCAAATCAAAATTATATCTGATCGTAAACCGTGCATTTGAGCTAAAACGAGCAGTTCATCACATCCCGCTTCTAAAAACCGAATTGTGATCGCGCTTTCAACTTCTTTAGTTTCTCCATCCGGTAAAGTATAGTAGCGTCTTTCAGAATGCCATTTACCCTCTGACTCTCGAAAAAATTCTGTAATTGCGGATTGATTACTTAGTTCTACAAGTTCTAACGGTGATGTCACTGGTAGCCTTCCTTATTTTAAATTCTTTCATCAGGTCTGGAAAGCCCTACATCATGTCTTTCCGATAAACCAGATTTTGTCACTTTTCTTAAACTAACGCAATATTTCATAAAATACAGATAATTTGGCTACAAGATTAAAAAGAAATCTTTGTATTACGTCAATTTAAAAAAAAGAAGTGAAAAAAGTCACTAATTAGCCATGTAGAATTTATTACTTGCGATATAGTAAGAATTATTAAATAATATTTATAATATTTATAAAATTTAGGAGAAAATGCATAAGTATTTATATATCGTTTATACACACATATTAGAGTTAAAACATATTTTTTGTATCAAAATAGCTTGATGTCAAAAAAAGGCTTTCGATTTTAATTATTGAGGAATGGGGACTCAATTTGTATTGATAAGTTTAATTATTCTGTGAGTAAAATATAATTTTTCTTGAGTTGTATTTAGTCTTATTGGTTATATAAATAATGATTTGAAACAGACAATAAGCATTTTAGTTAGAGAGAAAAATAAACACTGACCACGGATTAAAAAGGATTGCACGGATTACACGGATTTTAATTACCAATTACCAATTAGCAACCTACTTATTAAACAAAAATATGCCGTACAAAAAGGAGATAAGCAGACAAAATAATTATGAAATATTTTCCTCATCTGGTCGATGGATTGCCTGTTTATTAAGCTTAGGACTTTTGAGTTCAAGTTGCGCTTCCTTTCCCAAAGAATCAGCCGAAGCTCAATCTCAGCGTCGGGGTAGAGGAGGACAAACAAGTCGTCCAACAGCTGTAGATGTGGCGATCGCCCGCACGGACTCGTTACAAAAATCACAACCGCTCACGGGTAGCACAACACCTTTTCGTACAGTGTCATTGCGATCGCAAGTAGAAGGAAGGCTTTTAGGATTAAATGTAGATGTAGGGGATAGGGTTAATCAAGGACAAGTAATCGGACAGGTAGATGATACTTTACTTAGAACAACAATAAATCAAGCAGAAGCAGAACTAGCATCACTCAAATCAGAAGTCGCACGTATTAACGCTCAGATCAGTAATGCTCGTACAGAAGTGGAAAGAACACGATTGGAACTGCAACAAATACAAGCAGATTCGCAAAGACAACAGAAATTAGCTGCTCAAGGCGCGATCGCGAAACAAACTGCTGAACAAGCACGTACAGAAGCGCAAACAGCGACTCAGCTTCTTCGTGCAGCTCAAGAAAGTGTTCAGGTACAACAGCAAGCTCTAGCTGCGGCTGAGGGTAGAGTAGTCGCTCAACAAGCAGTAGTAGCACAAGCTCAAGAACGACGTTCTTATGCAAGACTAACATCACCAATTAATGGTGCAATTATAGAAAGGTCAACAGAACCAGGAAATTTGCTTCAACCGGGGAATGAAATTTTGAAAATAGGGGACTTCAATCGAGTCAAAGTGGAAGTTCAAGTTTCAGAATTAGAATTATCAAAAATCCAGGTTGGTCAGTCGGTAGAAGTGGGTTTAGATGCTTTCCCTAATCAAACATACTATGGAACTGTCACCCGGATTTCTCCAGCAGCCGATCCAACTGCTCGACTAGTACCAGTAGAAATAGTTATTCCGAATAATAATAGACAGATTGGTAGCGGTTTATTAGCACGAGTTAATTTTACATCTTCAGAACAACCAAATGTCGTAGTACCAGAAACAGCATTACAAAGAGATCGCAACAGTAAATCAAGCAGCGAAAAAAATTCCAATCAAAATAGTCAGGGAACAATATTTGTATTGAATTCCTCAGCAGAAAAACCCACAGTTTCAGCTAGACAAGTCACAATCGGCAAAAAAAATGATGGCAAAGTTGAAATTTTGTCCGGGTTGCAACCAGGAGAAAGATTTGTAGTTCGTAGTGGAGAACCATTAAAACAAAATGCCGCTGTACGTCTTTCAATTATTTCTGAGAAACCTGAATCAACTGAAAATTAATAGGGAAGAGGAAATACGGAATATGAAATAGGAAATAGGAAATAGGAAATAAATAATCATCGGGACTTAATATCATCCCCAATTCCAAATTTGCCGAAAAAACTCATTACATCTCCAATCTAACTCCCTTCTTTCCTGTTCCCAATTACCTATTACCAATTACCTATTACTAATTACCTATTACCAATTCCCTAAAAATATGCAGCAAGTCGATCAAAATAGCAGATTTAGTATTAGCGGTATTTCGATCCGCCAGCATATAGGTACACTGATGCTGACCCTAGCAGTAATTGTTTTAGGCATCTTTTTTATCATTAGATTACCAGTAGATTTACTACCATCAATCACCTACCCTCGGATTGGCGCACGTATAGAAGCACCGGGAATTTCTCCAGAAGTGGGAGTTGATGAAATTACCAGACCATTAGAAGAAGCTTTCGCTGCTACAGAAGGAGTCATTCAGGTATATTCCCAAACTCGTGAAGGACAGGTAAGTATAGATTTGTACTTTAGACCAGGTGGTAATATCGACCAAGCCCTTAATGATGCCACAGCAGCATTTAACAGAGCTAGAGGTCGTCTACCCGATACGATTGATGCACCGCGTATCTTTAAAGTAGACCCTTCCCAGCTACCAGTTTATGAATTTGCCTTAACCTCACCAACTTTAAAAGGCGTTGACCTGCGTGTATTTGCGGAAGAAGAACTCGCTCGCGAACTCGGTGTGGTTCCGGGAGTTGCAGGGGTAGATGTATCGGGAGGTCTTCAAGAAGAAATTAGAATTAATATTGACTTAAACCGTTTACAAGCTTTAGGTGTAGCGTTAACAGACGTACTAGATGAACTGAGAAACCGCAATCAAGATATTTCCGGTGGGAGAATTTTTGGTGAAAATTCCGAGCCTTTAATTCGTACAGTAGGACGTTTTCAAAATATTGAAGAAATCAAAAATCTCTCCTTTGAAGTTTCTTCTGGCTCAGAAGAATCATCTACCACTTCCCCTAGTCCCTCTCGTCGCGTTTACCTACGAGATTTTGCCGAAGTTCTAGATGGTTCCGAAGAACAGCGATTATTCGTTTTACTCAATAGCGAACAAGCAGTCAAACTCAGCGTCCAAAAACAACCGGATGGTAATACAGTTGATGTTGTAGATAGCGTCAAAAAACGTTTAGAACAGTTAAAACAATCAGGTTTAATTCCAGAAGGAACAGTAATTACAACTACTTTGGATGAATCAAAGTTTATCCGTAACTCCATATCAAATGTTGCCACTTCCGGTTTAATTGGTACCTTACTCGCTGCGATCGCCGTTTTATTGTTTCTTGGTTCGCTCCGTCAAACAATGATCATCGTGCTTGCAATTCCCTTGGCTACTTTGGCTGCAATTATTCTCATGGGTATATCTGGCTTCTCTTTGAACATTTTTAGTTTGGGTGGTTTAGCGCTGGGTGTGGGGATTGTTGTGGATAACTCCATCGTCATGTTGGAGAATATTGCCGAAGGTGCGGGGATGACTCCTGGTAAAAGTGCGAAAACTCGTTTAAGTCCCCATCAATTACTCGTTCAAGCCGAACAAAGTAGCCGGGAAGTTGAATCAGCATTGATTGCTTCCACTAGTACAAACCTAGTTGCAATATTGCCATTTATCTTAATCGGTGGCTTTATTTCGCTGCTATTCAACGAGTTAATTCTCACCATCAGCTTTTCGGTAGCGGCTTCGATTTTAATTGCAGTCACCGTTGTACCCATGATGACATCTCGAATGTTAGCTTGGCGCTGGTCAAGTCGCTTAAATGAATTTTGGCTGCTACGTAAGTTTAATGGTCGCTTTGAAGCCGCGACAGAAGGATATCGGAGTTTTTTAGCGAAAGCATTGCATTTTCGATGGTTAGCAATTGGACTTGCTATCCTGATTTTTGGTGGAACCAGTTTGTGGATGATTCCCCAAATCCCCCAAGAAATTTTACCCCGCATCAGTACCGGACAAGCCAGCTTATTTGCTCAGTTTCCTCCCGGTACACCATTAGAAACAAACCGTAAAGTTATGGCTGCGGTAGATCGGATTCTGCTTGAACAGCCAGAAACCGAATACGTATTTACCACCGCTGGAGGTGCGCTGTTTGGAACTAATACTAGTGAAAACCCATTACGGGGTTCGAGTACCATTACCTTAAAACCAGGTACAAATGTAGAAGCTTATGTCGAAAAAGTTACCGCCGAATTTGAGAAACTCAACTTAGCTGGAATTCGCTTACGTCTGAATCCAGGTGCAGTTCGGGGTTTAATTTTGAGTAATTCTCCCGTGCGCGGTGCAGATGTTGATGTAATTTTACAAGGAAATGACTCGCAATCGCTAGAACAAGCAGGTCGTCAAGTATTAGCAGCGATGGAAAAGCAAGCCACCTTAGTTCGATTCCGTCCCGATGCTGATCCCCGTCAACCAGAAATTCAGATTCTTCCCGACTGGGAAAGAGTAGCGGCTGTGGGTTTAACAACTCAAGCAATTGGTGACACAATTCAAACTGCTATTCAAGGTAGCACACCGACTCAGTTACAGCGCGGTAATCGGTTGGTGGATATAAAGGTACAGTTAGACGAAGACTCTGTAAAATCTGCTTCCGAACTCGCAAGATTACCTTTGTTTGTTAATAATAATCGTCAAGTACGTCTGAGTGATGTTGCCAATATTGTTGACGGACAAGCACCCGGAGAAATTCAGCGGATTAACCAGCGTCAGGTTTTTATTGTTGCCGGTAATTTAACTGAAGGAGCAAGTCTTGGTGAAGCGCTAAAGCAAGTTAATTCAGTACTCGCGAATTTGGATTTACCGTCGGGTGTCTCAGTTTTACCCAGTTCAGCCTCAGAAGCTAATCAGGAGTTACAAAACTCTTTGAAATTATTAGGAGGATTAGCCGCCTTTCTGGTGTTTGTAGTCATGGCTGTACAGTATAATTCCCTCGTAGACCCGTTAGTAATTATGTTTACAATTCCTTTAGCTTTAGCTGGGGGTATTTTCGGACTTTATATTACTCAAACAGCCATCGGTGCAACGGTAATCGTCGGTGCTGTATTGCTGGTAGGTATTGTAGTAAACAACGCCATCATCATGGTAGAGTTGGCTAATCAAATTCGCGAACAACAAGGTATTAGTCGTCAAACTGCAATTTTACAAGCCGCACCTCAACGCTTGCGTCCGATATTAATGACTACCATTACTACAGTTTTGGGGATGTTTCCCTTAGCATTAGGAATCGGGGAAGGTTCAGAATTTTTACAACCTTTGGGTGTAGTAGTCTTTTCTGGATTGTCTTTAGCAACGGTATTAACCTTATTTATCATCCCCTGTTTTTACATTTTGCTCCACGACTTTTTCAGTGGAAAATGGGTAAGAAGGAGTTAGTTGTTAGTTGATGGTTGTTAGTGGTTGGTTGTTAGTGGTTGGTTGTTAAGTAGGTTGGCGTTAAAAATTGTAATTGGGACAAGGCAGTCGGCAGTCGGCAGTCGGAGTAAGAGTTTAAGGCTAATTTACATAGGACTTACGCAACTGGCACATTTTTTTGTAGGGTGCTTGTACACTACAGCAATTCTTAACGCAATCATATGAAAGTGAGAGTACGGCACCATCCGAGTCTTGTGACAATCGCGTAAGTCCTGTTACATTCTGTAACATCGTTCTGTTTATTTCTACCAACTTACTTAGTTGATAGTTGATAGTGGTTGGTACTTGGTGGTTAGTAGTTTGTTAACTGTCAACTGTCAACTGTCACCCATTCATTAACTCTTGATAAACTAATAAAGTCTCTTGACAAACCCGCTTAACATTTAACCGTTCTAAGTTTTGACTGGCTCGATTTTTCCACTCATGTAATGCATTTGAATCATCAAGCAAATTCTTCAATTTAGCTGCTAAAGCTTGACTATCTTTTGCTGGTACTAAAAGTCCAGCTTCTCCGTAATCCAAAGCTTCTGGAATTCCATCAACTTCAGTTGCAATAATCGCACAACCGGCTTCACGTGCTTCTGAAAGTACCAATGGACAAGGGTCACGAAAAGAAGCTAAAACAAATATATCGCAAGATTTTAAATAGCGTTGCGGTTGTGGTTGATAACCCTCAAAATGAATCCGATGATTGCAATCTAATTGTTTTGCTTGTGCTTCAAACTGTTCTTTATCCGGACCATTTCCTACTATATAAAGATGAGCTTCAGGAAATAAATTTGCAACTTGTTCAAAAGCATCTATTAATACAGCAACACCTTTACGTTGGTACATTCCTGCAACAGTGATAATTGCTGGGTGCTGTAACTCAAAATTTTCGTATTCATGTTCTACAGGATTACGTGGACTTCCCAAAGTTCCATTACAAATAACCCGTAATTTATCTTGCGAAATACCTTTTTGTGCCATATTATGAGCAACAACTTTACTGACAGCAATTACCCGGTGGGCTAAACCCATTAAGATACTTTCGCGTTGAAATTCGTTGTGTACTGTAGAAACTAAACTATAACTATTTCCAAATCTCAAAGCACTTGCTAATAGTATTCCCGTTATCATATGAGCATGAACGATATCTGGCTGAAATTGTTTGATAATCTGCCGATAAATAACTCCAGCTTTCAACATATTTAACGGTGTTCTTTTTTGATTCAAATGGTAATGTTGAACACCATATTTACTAAGCAATGTCTCATATTCTCCGCCACCAGAAACTACTGCGACATCATGACCATTTTTGGCTTGTAAACAAGCATTATCTACAGCTACATTAATAATTCCGTTCCCAAGTTTTTCGATATCGTTCAAAATATGTATTATTTTCATTGAGATATTATGAGTTAAAATAGGTTTTTTCGATTTATACAAAGCATGATTTTCTAGTAAATGCTTTGAAATACAAGTTTTTTTTAATAATTAAGATGAAACTTTTAAATAATTTGTTTCCTTGAATGTTTTTATTTATTTAATGAAAAATATTGTCTTTCATACATTAATTAATAATCTCTTAAAAAAAATAACCATAGCCAGGTTTAAGTAATTAAACGATGTTTGAGTACCAATTTATATATACCCCAATAAAATATAGGATGCTTCCTGGAAACAAGATATAGACAAAATAAATTTATTGATTCTGATATTATATAGAACCAATTTTGAGGGATAAATGCATCCAATGATAGCTAATTATTCCGTATTTTATCCGATTTGATCATATTATATTAAAAATATACTTCAAAGGTTTATAGACTGCCAATAGAGTAGATGTTTTTATTATTAAATATCTCTAGTAAAATAAATTAAATAATATATAAGAAATATTCAATATTATCTTAAAATAATCATGATTTGAGCAATCTAAATAACTCTGTGAAAAAAATATAAACCTATCACGGATTAAAAAGTATTTCACCGATTTCACGGATTTTTTATTAGCAATTACCAATTATCAATTCCCTACTCCAATTTATGATTCAATTAAGATAATTTTACGTACATTAGGAGTATCTAAATTTCCGCGACGTGCTAAGGCACAAGCAAGTAGAAGTCTCCAAGCAGTTAAAGATAAAATAGAAGCATCTACTAATTTGAGAAAATGGCTGATTCTTTTTTGCTTTAATGCCACTATTGCCCAGTGCAGCTTCAAATAATTGATAATATCGTCAAAAGCTGGAATTTCAGAACGGTACTGTTCGTTAACTAAAGCGTAAATCTTCTCTTTCATTAAAATGTTAGTATTCAAGCGCTTTTGTAGAAAAATTTTTTGATCATATCCTCCAGACCAAATTGTTCGGTACCCTAAACACTGATTTAAGATTAGAGCATCTCCAAACTGAGCAATACGAATCCAAGAATCAATATCATCACAGCCAATTAAATTAGTATCCCATCCACCGCTTTTGAGGAAAGCCTCACGAGTACAAGCTACCTGAACCGGAGTCCCAAATGGTAATCTCTCCAAAAGCATAGCGTAATGAATATCCGTTTGGGGTATGTAAAAAGCTAATCCCGGACCCAGTACAGGTGTACGACTCAATTCAACTTCCAACTCATTTACCTGAGAAGCAATACACGAGCAAATCACAGCATTTTCATGAAGCGCGATCGCCTTTTGCATTTCCTCTAGACAATTATTCGCAAGATAATCATCATCGTCTAAAAATTTAATCCACTCACCGTTAGCCTTTTCTATTCCAGCATTTACCGTCGCAGCATGACCGGAATTTTTAGCATTACAATAATAAATCAATCGTTGCTGTTGTTCGGGTGGTAGCTGTTCCTTGAAATTCTTGACATACTCGGAAGTTCCATCAGAAGAACAATCATCGGCAACAATCACTTCACACTCAACAGTCTGGTTAAGAGCAGAGTTAATTGCTCGTTTAAGTAAATCTAAACGATTATATGTTGTAATGACAACGCTAAATTTCATACATTTAATACTCTAAGTACATTATTTCAGCCCCGTCAACTACCATTTGGTCAAAATAAATTCTGCTTTATACAAAAAATTATTGTAATCATTAAAATAATGGGTTGAAATTGGTGGACTAAAACATCGATATCGATTTATTATTGGTGATCGTGATATTCAAAGACAAACAATGAACGTACAAGAAATAATCCGCAACCTAGAAGCGGAACAACTCAAAACAGACCTACCAGTAATTTACGTAGGTGATACCGTGAGAGTCGGAGTCAAAATCAAAGAAGGTGAAAAATTCCGCGTACAACCCTACGAAGGAGTTGTCATTGCCATGCGTAATGGTGGAATTAACGAAACCATCACGGTTCGCAAAGTATTCCAAGGTGTTGGTGTTGAACGGGTTTTTCTTTTGCATTCTCCCCGAATTGATAATATTAAAGTTATGCGTCGCGGTAAAGTACGACGTGCTAAACTTTATTATCTTCGCGATCGCATAGGTAAAGCGACCCGGATTAAACAACGTTTTGACCGTTCATTGTGACTTCAGTAAGTACCCGTATAAATGATACGAGCATTTACAGCAAAGCGGCATTACTCTTCAAGCATCTGCCTGGAAGAGACACAATGAAGATCCGATAGTTCGACGGAAGAAAACCAACCCCATCAACTATCTCACCGCTTTCCCTGACTCAGTACGCAAGTAGCTTTCCCAGATCATAAAGTTTGATTATTAATTTTTCTCAAAAAAATGGATCTTAAATGCCACAATTGAGTTAAACTAGTTAAGACCGGCACAAAATAATTATTAATAAAGCTTGTGCGCTCTTAGTTCAGTTGGTAGAACGCAGGTCTCCAAAACCTGATGTCGGGGGTTCGAGTCCTCCAGGGCGCGCTCTCAAATAAAATGCAGCCCGAAAGCTTTGCAGTGACCACTGCAATATCAGTTTTACTGAAAATTTCGGGTTGATTTTATTTTTATAGCAGCTTTAGACAATTAATAATTATAAATAATGGTCTAATTTAAAGCTGTTAATATTTAATGGAGACCTTTTGTGTAACTAAAAAAAATATTATGTTTGGGGGAGAGTAAAGACCGTGGCCAAGAAAAACGAAATACAAGTAGAGGAAATGAGTAGCGGGTTTAATGCTGGCAACTTCTTGAAGGGAACCAAAGAGGAATTTGAAAAAGTCGTTTGGCCAAGTCGTAAACAGCTCGTCAGTGAATCCGCAGCTGTGCTGTTGATGGTAACCCTTTCCGCTACAGTGATATTTTTTGTAGATAAATTCTTTGCTTGGGCAGCAACAGTGGTATTCAGATGAATTCTGCAACAGACGAAGACCGTAATTCCCAGTTGCAGTCAGAGGAAATAGAAGCAGCGTCAAACGATGGTGTGCAATCACCCCGGTGGTATGCAGTGCAAGTAGCCTCTGGCTGCGAGAAGCGTGTAAAAACCAACTTGGAGCAGCGGATTCAAACCTTTGATGTCGCTGACAAAATTATCCAAGTAGAAATTCCACACACGCCAACAGTTAAAATCCGTAAAGATGGCAGTCGCTACCAGACAGAAGAAAAGGTATTTCCTGGCTATGTACTGGTAAAGATGGAAATGGAAGATGATATTTGGCAAGTGGTACGAAACACCCCCCATGTAATCAACTTCGTAGGAGCCGAACAAAAACGTGGTAGTGCAAGAGGTAGGGGTCACGTAAAACCATTACCTCTGTCTCGGAGTGAAGTAGAAAGAATCTTCAAGCAAGCTACCGAACAAGAACCAGTAGTGAAAATTGATATGACTACTGGTGATAAGATAATTGTGCTTTCAGGTCCATTCAAAGACTTTGAAGGTGAAGTAATTGAAGTAAGTCCGGAACGAAGCAAACTCAAAGCATTGCTTTCGATTTTTGGAAGAGACACGCCAGTAGAGTTGGAATTCAACCAAGTAGAAAAACAAAGCTAGTAGGAAATGGCGAAGAAAATAACAGCGATTATTAAACTGGCTCTGCAAGCTGGGAAAGCGAACCCAGCACCTCCTGTAGGACCTGCTTTAGGTCAGCACGGTGTTAATATCATGATGTTCTGCAAGGAGTACAATGCCAAAACAGCTGATAAAGCTGGGACGGTTATTCCAGTAGAAATATCGGTTTATGAAGACCGCAGTTTCACATTTGTCTTAAAAACTCCCCCAGCATCAGTATTAATTACCAAAGCAGCCAAGATACCAAAAGGTTCTGCCGAACCAAATAAAGCCAAAGTTGGTTCGATTACAAAAGAGCAATTGCGAGAAATTGCCGAAACCAAAATGCCTGATTTGAATGCTAACGACATCGAAGCAGCAATGAAAATTATTGCGGGTACCGCTCGTAATATGGGTGTCACGGTTACAGAGTGAAAAGGATAGTGGATGGTGGATAGTGGATGGTGGATGGTGGATGGTGGATAGTGGTTGTCAACAACAACCAACAACTAACAACCAACAACCAACAACCAACAACTAACAACTAACAACTAACAAGTAAAATTGATTTGGGGGAGAGAATGAATCTCGTTAAGTACCCCAGGAGTAAAAAATGGCAAAAAATAAATTATCGCGTCGTTTGAGAGAGCTGCACGAAAAAGTAGAAGATAAAGACTATCAACCGATAGAAGCCTTAACTTTGCTCAAAGAAACAGCAACGGCAAAATTTCCCGAAGCCGCAGAAGCGCATATTCGCTTGGGAATAGACCCCAAATATACAGATCAGCAGTTGCGAACTACAGTAGTACTACCCAAAGGAACCGGACAAGACATCAGAGTAGCAGTAATTGCACGAGGTGAGAAAGTAGCCGAAGCAACCAGTGCAGGTGCTGATGTAGTTGGCTCAGAAGAACTGATTACCGAAATTCAGCAAGGAAGAATGGATTTTGATAAGCTAATTGCGACTCCCGATGTAATGCCGCAAGTAGCAAAACTTGGTAAACTATTAGGTCCCCGTGGTTTGATGCCATCCCCCAAAGGTGGAACCGTGACATTTGATCTGGTAAGTGCGATTGGGGAATTCAAAGCTGGTAAATTAGAATTTCGAGCCGACCGTACAGGCATAGTTCATGTTATGTTTGGTAAGGCATCTTTTTCTCCAGAAGATTTATTGATCAACTTGAAGGCGTTGCAAGAAAGCATTGAACGTAACCGTCCTTCAGGAGCAAAGGGTCGCTATTGGCGGACTGTATATGTATCTGCCACCATGGGACCATCCATAAAAATTGATGTTAATGCTTTACGCGATTTAAAAATTGGTCAAGCAGCTTAACTCAGAAAAAATTAATTGATTAATTTTGATTAATTTTGAGTTATGATTTGTAAGTTATGGGTTAATAAAAGAAAATAATATTTAACTCCTAACTTGTTACTCCCGTCCTCTTAACTTCAAACCTTAAAACTGAATAGGTAACAGCCAGAGAAAGCAGGCGCTTTGACAAAAGCTTAATCTCCTGCCTAGGTTAACATCCCAAACTGTCCTCTTTTTCCACTCTTAGTAGTAAGAAATGAGATGATGTAAGGATTTTGTAATCACTTATAAAGAAGTTATTACAAATGTTGAACCCTGGCTGTTGCAGTCAGGGTTTTGTTGTTTGAAAGGTCGATAAAAACCATCAAGGAGGTGATATAAAATGGGCAGAACGCTAGAAGATAAAAAGGCGATAGTCGCCGACCTCAAAGAAGTTTTGAGCGAGTCTTCTCTGGCATTGATAGTTGATTACCAAGGGCTGAGCGTATCAGAAATTAGCGACTTGCGGAATCGGATGCGTCCGACTGGTACTGTTTGTAAAAGAGCCAAAAACACCTTGATGCGGATTGCCGTTGAAGAAGACAAACAATGGCAGCCAATGACACAATACCTTCAAGATTCTTCAGTCTTTTTATTAGTTAAAGAAGACTTAAAAGAAGCCATCAAAGCTTACGAAGAATTCCAAAAAGCCACCAAAAAAACAGAAATTCGCGGTGGAGTACTTGAAGGACAAGCTTTGACGGTAGATCAAGTCAAAGCACTCAAGGACTTGCCTTCCAAGCAAGAACTTATGGCTCGCATTGCTGGAAGTTTGAATGCAGTTGCCACCAAATTGGCGAAAGGTATCAACCAAGTACCAACCAAGTTGGCGAAAGGTATCAACGAAGTACCCAGTTCTTTGGTACGTGCAGTCAAAGCAGTATCCGAAAAAGAAGATTCTTAAGATTTTGGATTTTAGATTTTGGATTATATGCAAAGAAACCGAATCTAATTTGAGAAATCTAATGTCTAGACAAATTTTTGATTTAATAACAACGACAACAACAACAGGAGTAAATTAAATGTCTGCTAAAACCGATGAAATCATTGAAAGCTTGAAATCTTTGAGCTTACTCGAAGCTTCCGAACTAGTTAAGCAAATAGAAGAAGTGTTTCAGGTAGATGCTTCCGCTTCTGGTGGCGGCGGTATGATGATGATGCCTGGAATGATGCCCGGAATGGGTGGTGGTGCTGCCGCTGCTGAACCTGAAGAAGAGAAAACCGAGTTTGACGTAGTGCTTGAAGACGTACCAGCCGATAAGAAGATTGCTATCCTCAAGGTTGTACGCGGTATTACCGGCTTAGGTTTGAAAGAAGCCAAAGACTTAGTAGAATCTGCACCTAAGCCAGTTAAAGAAGCCATTGCCAAAGATGCTGCTGAAGATGCTAAGAAACAGCTTGAAGAAGCTGGTGCGAAAGTATCGATTAAGTAATTAATTTGGTAATTGGTAATTGGTAATTGATAATTGGGGATTGAAGTATATAGTTGAAAGTGAAGCGCTCCGCGTGTCCGTCAAAACTCCCTCATTATTAATTATTTTACCCATCACCCATCACCTATTACCGATTACCCATTACCCAATCAATGTAAATCCGCATCCCAAACAGCAATATAGATACGGTCTTCTTTATTACGTTGAATTATTCCTTTTAAACCGCCGGTTTGAAAGGAATATTGGTTTGTTTGGCGTTGATAAACTCGCTGCAATCCTTGTTGGATATCGCTATTTATATTACCTGCTAACATTCCTTGTAAAGCATTTTGCATTGTATTTTTTCCCACCGATTGAGCGAGAGATGCTTCTGTTTGTCGCAATATTCCAGACTGACGGTCAAAAAGTAAACCGAGGTCTACGCGATTAGGTTGTAATCTATAAAGATAAGCACGGGTATTCCATAAACCATTAGAAACTCTGGTAGGCTGTCCTAAATTTGCTTTGACGTTGTTTTCTGAAACTCCTGTGGGAAATACTGGGAAAGTACGATTATTAGTATTATTAATCTCTGGTTTTTCAGTTTCTTTTGGAGGTGTTGGAGTTTGAGGAGCAGGGGTAGGGATAGGAGTTGAAATAATTTCCGGTTGGGGTTCTGGTGTTGGAATCAACGATGGTTCATTGTTTTCAGGTGTTGGTTCTGGTGTGAATTCTGGAGTTGGTTCTGGAGTTGGTTCACTTGTGAGTTGCTGCTGCGGTTGCGGTGGAGCAATTTGTGGTTGTGACGGAGGTTGAATTTCTGCTGGTTCGGGTGGTTGTACTTCGTTAAAAGTTGGTTCGGGAGCAGGAATTGAATTATTCTCACTATTATTAATTGATTCTGGTGGTGATGGAGTTTCAGATATCACGACCTTTTCTTCCAGTTGCTGACGATTAAAATTGGCAATTGCTATTCCCCCAATTAATCCTACAGTAAGTAAACCACCGAAAATTAAAGTCGGTTTTAACCAGTTTTTGGAAGTTGGAGAAACTGGAGTATTGCGAGGAATTCCGGCTACAGGAGATACTGCAACTGTTTTTTGAGTATTTTGGGTATTTTGAGTTTTAAATTTGGGTAAAGTAGTAGTAGTATTAGAATTACTCGATTGCAAAGCGTAAAGCATTTTGCTTGCAGTACTAAAGCGAATACCTAAATTTGGATTGATTGCTTGATTGAGAACTGTTTTAAAATCAGTAGATAATTCTTCAGGAGCATAATTTTCCCATAATATTTCACCTGTTTGCGGATTGGTTTCTAATTCTTGGGGATGTTTACCAGTTAATAAATAAATCGCTGTTAAACCCAAACTGTAAATATCGGTTGCGAAAACCGCACGCCCTACAGCTTGTTCGATTGGCATATATCCCGGTGTACCTATTACCATCGATTTTGTGGGGTTTCCTGAAGAAGTGATGGTATTACGAATCGTTTCTTTTACCGCACCGAAATCAATTAGAACCGGCTTATTATTTGAACTACGGAAAATAATATTATCCGGTTTTATATCGCGGTGAATAATTCCTTTTGAGTGGACGTATTCTAAAACTGATAGCAAATTTACTAAAATTTCTCTAACAGCTTTTTCATCCAAACATCCTTCAGTCTCAACAATATTCGTCAAAGTTTGTCCTTGAATCCATTCCTGAACCAAATAAAACAGCCCATTTTCCGAAAAATAAGCGTAAAGATTCGGAATTTGGTCGCTAGCTTCACCGAGAAATTCTAAAGTTGTTGCTTCTCTTTCAAAAAGTTGTTGAATCTTTTCATAGGTTTTTGGTTCATCTACAAGCGGTTTAAGTTGCTTAATCACGCAACGACGACGAGAAGGAAGATGAGTATCTTCTGCCAAAAAGGTTTCACCGAACCCCCCAGCACCTAACACCTGGATAACTTGATAACGATTGTTCAGTAGCTTTGTTGTCATGCTGCTTTAAACGAGTGAATAGTACTCCAATCGATGACGCGAACCAATATTTAGAACCAATATTTAATTTATCTCAATTTTTCAGACGATATCGTTAGGGGAATATATCCCGCTTTGATTTTGAGATTATTTTTTCAAAAGAGCAAATTTGCTTACACAGCCATTTTAAATCCTTAGCTAAACTAAGCTAAAAAGCATTCTTATGATATAAGTACTTACGCAAAATTAATTAAACATTTTGTTTAGGTTGGGAACTGGCACAATTTTCTTGTAGGGTGTGTAGTTTAGAATAAATTTGAACGTAGTGATAAGACTTGTAGCGTCACGCACCATCAACCATTTGTGACAATATCGTAAGTCCTGTAACTGATTAATAATTATATAAATATTTTTGCTTGACTGCTTATTGGGGGCTGTAAGGATGCTCCGAACAAGCCAAGGGAAGAACATTAGCCCAGAAGCGGAATTTGATCAGGAATAGCCGCAAGTGTCACAAAACTCTGGTGGTGCGTGACACTACAACCCTATTATTAGGTTAGAAATCAAGCAAAGTGTCACAGCACCCTACAAGAAAAATATGCCAGTTGCGGCTATTCCTATTGATATCGAAGATGCTTATAAAAAAACGGTAGAAAGCCATACTTTCCACCGTTGTATAATTATACAAATCTTAGATACGTACTATCTAAAATTCGTTAAAACTCAAATTTTACTGCTCAACTGCTTGAGGCAGAATATCATCTTGACCGCTGTCTTGCGTTTGTTCGGCTGTAACAAGAATATTTCCACCTTCATCCACATCAACTAAGGCTGTATCACCTTCACGAATGCGTCCGGAGAGAATTTCTTCAGCTAGACTATCTTCTAATAAGCGCATAATTGCCCTACGTAGAGGTCTAGCACCGTAACTAGGATTATAACCTTCTAGAAGCAAACGCTCTTTGAAACGGTCGCTCACTTGTAGCTCAATACCTTTTTCGGTAAGTCTTCCGAATACTTCCTTGAGCATGATATCGGCAATCAACATTACCTCTTCACGGTTCAACTGACGGAAGACGATAATTTCATCCAGTCGGTTGAGGAATTCCGGACGGAAGTACTGTTTGAGTTCTTCGTTAACCAAAGATTTAATCCGGTTGTACTGAGACTCGCTTGCGTCTTCGGCAAACTCGAAACCGATACCACCACCACCTTTTTCAATTACCTTAGAACCGATGTTAGAAGTTAATATCAACAAGGTGTTTTTGAAGTCTACGGTACGCCCCTTCGCATCAGTCAATCTACCGTCTTCAAGAATTTGAAGCAGCATATTAAACACATCGGGATGCGCTTTTTCGATTTCGTCGAAAAGTACTACTGTATAAGGTCTACGTCTAACAGCTTCCGTTAACTGACCGCCTTCGTTGTAGCCTACATAACCAGGAGGCGAACCAATCAGCTTGCTGACGGTGTGACGCTCCATGAATTCGGACATATCGAGACGAATCATTGCTTCTTCCGAACCGAAGAAGTAAGAAGCCAAAGATTTAGCTAATTCAGTTTTACCTACACCAGTAGGACCTGAGAAGACAAAGCTCGCAATCGGTCGGTTGGGATTTTTCAACCCAACACGAGCGCGGCGAATTGCTCGCGAAACTGCTCTGACAGCTTCTTCTTGACCAATTAAACGCTGGTGCAAGGTGTCTTCCATGTGTAGCAATTTCTCGGATTCTGATTCCGTGAGTTTGTTCACCGGAACACCAGTCCAAGAAGCCACAATATGAGCAATATCTTCTTCAGTAACTACAGGCTCTTCCCCATCAGTACGGGAAGCACCGGCTTTACTTTGAGCAATAGCGCGAATTTCGGCTTTAATTTCCATTTCGCGATCGCGCAGTTCACCAGCTTTATCAAAATCTTGGGAACGTACTGCGTCATCTTTCTCTTTAAGAATTTTACGCAGTTCTTTGTCCAACTCTTTAGCTGCGGGAGGCAGTTGGGAGTTAATCAAACGTACCCGGCTTCCAGCTTCATCAATTAAGTCAATTGCTTTGTCTGGAAGAAAGCGATCGCTAATATAACGGTCAGATAATTTAGCCGCCGCTAGCACCGCTTCGTCAGAAATTTTCAATTTATGATGTTGTTCGTAACGGTCGCGCAGACCGCGTAAAATTTCAATAGTTTCATCTACTGAAGGTTCACCGACCATCACTGGTTGGAAACGACGCTCAAGGGCTGCATCTCGTTCGATGTGCTTGCGGTATTCATCGAGCGTTGTTGCGCCGATACACTGCAATTCACCACGAGCTAAAGCGGGCTTGAGAATGTTGGCAGCATCAATTGCCCCTTCTGCCGCACCAGCACCAATCAAGGTGTGTACTTCGTCGATTACTAAAATTACATTTCCCGCCTGACGGATTTCATCCATAATTTTTTTCAGGCGTTCTTCAAATTCACCTCGATATTTCGTTCCTGCTACCAGCAAGCCAATATCAAGAGTTACCACACGCTTGTCTTCTAAGATGTCAGGTACATCTTTGTTGCCAATACGTTGAGCCAATCCTTCCGCAATTGCCGTCTTACCAACACCTGGCTCCCCAATTAATACTGGGTTGTTTTTGGTTCGACGACCCAAAATTTGGATTACTCGCTCAATTTCTTTGGCGCGTCCCACTACAGGATCAAGCTTGCCATCCAAAGCCATTTGGGTCAAATTAGAGCCAAACTCATCCAGAGTCGGAGTCTTATTGCGCCCAGATTGACCAGTAGCAGCAACTTCAGCAGTTTCACCAAGCATACGGATCACTTGGGTTCTGACCTTAGATAGGTCTACACCAAGATTTTCCAGGACTCTAGCTGCTACGCCTTCACCTTCGCGGATCAAGCCTAACAGTAGATGCTCGGTGCCAATATAGTTGTGACCTAATTGGCGAGCCTCTTCTAAAGATAGTTCTAGAACTCGCTTTGCCCGTGGGGTAAACGGAATTTCCACGGCTACAAAACCCGAGCCTCGACCTATAATTTTTTCGACCTCGATTCTGGCATCTTTAAGGTTAACGCCCATTGATTTGAGCACCTTAGCCGCAACGCCAGTACCTTCGCCAATTAGACCCAAGAGAATCTGTTCAGTACCAACAAAATTATGCCCAAGACGGCGAGCCTCTTCTTGAGCAAGCATTATTACTTTGATGGCTTTTTCTGTGAAGCGTTCAAACATAAGGCATTATTCCCATCGCCTGCGTCGTGCCGGTACGCTGATTTTAGCACAGGCAAATCCTATGGGTGTCTTTATAAACTTAGTAGACATCCAAATGCTTCAAACCCATTTAAGAGGTTGGAACTACATAATATTTCTTACTTCGTTGTAGTCAGCATACTGAGGAGCCTGCTTAAGTGCGCTATTTGACTTGACTACAATCGATATACACTTACTTTGACCCATTCATAGAGTTATTCCCAACAATCACTAATAGCAATTTAGTTTTATTACGTCAAGACGATTTTGAACTTTATAAAAATTATTTATTGTTTAGTTAAATCCTATTTAAATATCATTTATTTTTCATTTGTTACAATTTTTTGGTAATTTTCAACGGGAAGTAGGGAATAGGGAGTAGGGAGTAGGTAGTAGGGAACTGTCAACTGTCAACTGTCAACTGCCAACAAAATTTATCTAAACCTAAACAAACATTTACATACCAATTGGCTAAAGTTTCTGGGAAATCTGGTTTGTGTATACCTCCAAGCCAGAGAATTAAAGCATCTTCACCATTATCTTGGTAATAACGTCGTCGTCTCCCTGCTGTCTTAAACCCAAATTTTTCGTATAAAGATATTGCTGCTTGATTAGAAACTCGTACTTCTAAGGTTGCTCGTTCCAAACCGCGATCGCGAGCTGTCTTGATCAAAGAATAAAGTAAAGCCGCGCCCATTCCTTGACGGTGATATTGAGGATTGACTGCCAAAATTGTAATGTGGGCTTCTTCTAAAATTGACCAAAAGCAACCCATCCCTAAGAGTTTTTCGCCGGTATGGAAGGAAAATATACCTTGTATCTCGCTGTTAGGACTATCCATCTCCCTTTCATAGGCAACTTTCGACCACAATCCCCCAAAACAAATTTGATCCAGTTCCAGGATTGCCGGTAGATGCTCATTAGATAAAGATTGAATTTGTATCTCAAATTTATTCACTTTATTGGTTATGGTACATCGCTCTTTGTACACTGGGAAACGGGAGATAAATGTCGCCCAGAATTCAAATACAAACAACTCATATTCTTATGGTATCGACTCACCCTGCTGGGGTTCAAGAAAGTGGTAGTAAGTATATACTATCTCAGGACAATCAAAAAGAAACTGTTTCACCGAATCAATCGCTTTTACCTTTGAGTGCAAAAATAAACGATCGCGATTATTTAGAAATCGGAGGTTGTGACATAAAAACTTTAGTTAAGCAGTTTGGTTCTCCGCTGTATATTCTAGACGAAGAAAGCTTACGAACAGCTTGCCGTCAATATCGCGATAGTTTCAAACAATATTATCAAGGAGAATCCCAAGTATTGTATGCTTCCAAAGCATGGAATTGTTTGGCTGTGTGTGCCATCGTCGCATCAGAAGATTTGGGAATAGATGTAGCTTCTGGAGGGGAATTATATACTGCGATTGAGAGTGGTGTAAATACCGATAAAATTTACCTGCATAGCAATAATAAATCTCGTGAAGAATTGATTTTTGCTGTGGAATCCAGTTGTACTATTGTGGTGGATAATTGGTATGAGTTAAACACTTTAGTCGAACTGGCTAGTAAAAATGGTTCTTCAAGCTGTGCACCATACCGGATTATGCTGCGCCTGACTCCGGGTATTGATTGTCATACCCACGATTACATCCGCACAGGACAGTTAGATAGTAAATTTGGTTTTGATCCGAACGCACTTGATGATTTGTTTGCTTTTGTCAGCGAACAATCATCTGTATTTAATTGCGTTGGTTTACACGCTCACATTGGTTCGCAAATTTTTGAACGCCAACCTCATCAAGATTTAGCTGCTCTGATGGTAGAGTGGTTGAGAAAAGCCGCAACTTATGGAATTAACATTAGCGAGTTAAACGTTGGTGGCGGTTTGGGGATAAAATATATAGAATCAGATGACCCACCCAGCATAGAAGAATGGGTGAAGCCAATCTGCAAGGTAGTTGAAAAAGCCTGCCTTGATGGGAATCTTCCCTTACCAAAATTATTATGCGAACCGGGACGTTCTTTAATCGGTACGACCTGCGTTACAGCATATAGTATTGGTGCATCCAAAGAAATTCCTGGAATCCGTAAATATATCGCTGTAGACGGTGGAATGTCAGATAATCCGCGTCCAATTACTTACCAGTCAATTTATCGAGCAGTGGTTGCGAACAAAATGTCCGTACCATTAAGCGAAACAGTCACGATTGCTGGTAAACATTGTGAATCAGGAGATATTCTAATTAAAGATGCCCAACTTCCCAAAACTGAAGCGGGAGATATTCTCGTAGTGATGGGAACAGGTGCATATAATTACAGTATGTCATCGAATTATAACCGTTTGCCTCGACCGGCGGCAGTTTTAGTTGGGAACGGGGAAGCAAGTTTAATTTTGCAACGCGAATCATACCAAGACTTGATTCGTCAAGATTGCTTGCCAGAACGATGTAGAAAAAACGGACAATAAAAGAGTCAACTACCTACACTGACACATAAAAATACAGTGTAGGCTAAATGTACAAATATCTCCCTAGTTTGTACAGACCACTTGCTTTATACTGAAAAACCCTAGTCAAGCAGTGGCACCTCTTTATGGCTTAGTCGTGAATAAGAGATACAGACAGCTAGTGAATTGCCCCCAGGGAATGGAATTTATTCCTAAGTACAAATGATGAATAATTTGGGTTATCCCCATGAATCAAGTAACACGAGTTTCAGTAATATCCCTAGAAGTAAAACATCCTCCTCCGAATTTTCTCTATGAGAAAAATCAGTTTGAGGAGACAAAAAATTGCAATCAAAATTTCTCCCAACACTGTAGTCAAAAATTACAGTGTGGGACTCCTTGCTGATTCTGCCGAAGGGTCTAGTAGTAAGGAACCATAAAAACTGTAAAAATCAACTATTTTATGCTCTATACTTCATGGTACCATGCCCTTAAGCTGCCCTTCTTAGCATCTATAAATCTTTTATATTTTGAGTTTTATATCCTTCAACCAAAGCGCGTAATCCAGATGTCATGGGGAATTTATGGAAACAATGGCTGGCAAACCTGGGATGGTCGCAGTCCTTGTTAAAGACTCTGGATATCATGTTAGTGCTGGCGTTAACATATATGATGCTAGTATTTATTAGCGAACGTCGCACGCTATGGATGGTGCGGGGTTTTATTGTTTTAATGCTAGCTTCTGCTGTCAGTGGTTCCTTGCAATTGGAATTGCTCAATTTTGTTTTACAAAGCTTGGTATATGGCTGTGCTGTAGCAATGGCAATAACTCTTCAGTCAGAGTTTCGCCGATTTCTAGAGCAATTGGGACGGGGCGAATTTCGCCAATTGTTCCAAACATCGAGCTTAGCGGTGCCGAAATCCTATAGTGTAATTGATGAAATTGTTGATGCAGTTAAAGAGCTTTCAAAAAACCGAATTGGGGCTTTGCTGATTGTAGAGACCACTGGTCCAATTGACGAGCGGGATTTTTCTGTACCGGGAGTAAAGCTAAATGCCGAAGTTTCCAAGGAACTGCTACAAACAATTTTTCAACCAAAAACTCTTTTGCATGATGGTGCAACATTAATACGCGGTTCTCGGATTGTATCATCGGGTATAATTTTACCGCTATCGGGACGCACTGCTTCTCGTCAGTTGGGAACCCGTCACCGTGCGGCGATGGGAATTACTGAGCGTGTCGAGAATTGTATTTGCGTTGTTGTATCAGAAGAAACAGGTTCTATTTCTCTTGCAGAAAGGGGAACTCTACATAGACCATTGACAATCACGAAGCTGAGAGATTCCTTGGAGACTCGATTTTCTCCTACTGTGGATCGGGAAGCTGTAGCTCCCGGTTTATTTAGTTTAGGTCGTCAAATTCGTGATAAGTCAGCCGCATTAATTTCACGTTTACTTGGCTTAGCATCGACTGCTTCTCGGAATAAAAAATGACAGCACAATCAACAAAACTGGAAGATTTACCAAGCGATTTAAAAAAAGAACTACTACCCAAGCACGTTGCAGTAATTATGGATGGTAACGGTCGATGGGCTAAACGTAGAGGTTTACCTAGAATTATGGGACATAAGCGAGGTGTTGATATTCTCAAAGATTTGCTCCGCTGCTGTCAAGATTGGGGAATAAAAACCTTAACTGTTTATGCTTTTTCTACCGAAAACTGGGGTAGACCCCAAGAAGAAGTTGAATTTTTGATGACTTTGTTCCAGCGAGTTTTACGTCAAGAACTACGAGAAATGCTAGAAGAGAACGTCAGAATCAGCTTTGTCGGCAATTTACCAGCTTTACCAAACGCTCTACAAGCAGAAATTAATAGCTCTATTGAAGAAACTAAAAATAATCACGGTATTAAATTTAACGTTGCTACCAACTATGGGGGTAGGGAAGAAATTATCCAAGCTTGTCGTGCGATCGCCGAAAAAGTTGACAAAGGATTACTCCAACCAAATGAAATAAATGAAACTACATTTGAGCATCATCTTTACACCGCTGGAAATTCTGATCCGGATTTAATTATTCGCACCAGTGGGGAAATGCGTTTGAGTAACTTTCTTTTATGGCAATCAGCTTATTCTGAAATATATTTTACTGATACTTTGTGGCCAGATTTTGACCGTAGCGAATTCAAGAAGGCTTTATTTGCTTATCAGCAAAGAGAACGGAGGTTTGGAAAAGTTGACAGTTGACAATTGATGGTGGTTAGTTGATGGTTGATAATTGATGGTTGATGGTTATAATTTATTTCCCCCCATCCCCTTGTCCCCCATCCCCCCTAGGGTCCGGAAAAAATTGCCTCTTCTATATCTTTTCGGCTGAGAGAATACTTAAATGAGCGCTGGATATCTTCTCTATTGTTTCCAGCATTGATATATCGCACTGTAATTTCTTCAATGTCAAGCAAAATTTCTGCTTCCCAAGCAGGTCGCTTTACGCGCCATATATGTAAATATGTTTCGTCTTGTTGAGAGCCTTTATCTTTTAACCATTGCTCAATTTGAGGAAGTGGATGATTATATAGTGGAGTTTCTGAGTTTAAAAGATACATCATACTTGGTTGTTGGTTGTTGGTGGTTAGTTGATGGTTGTTGGTTGATAACTGTTAACTGTTAACTGATAACTGATACTTGATGGTTATTGTTATGATTTATTATTTTGAGATTTTAATTATTGTGAAATTGATTGACAATATTTGATTTATTTGAGTTTATTATTTGCTGGACTACAATATCTGGCTGTTGGATATTTGTTTGAAAAGCAGCTTCACCTTTGGTTAAACCTACGGCAATTACTAAGAGCAAACATCCTAAAAAGGTTAGTCCTAAAATAAATAAAGCAAAAAGCTCACCTGGAGAAAGAGGACGATCGCTAGGATCGAGGTAAGCGGATTTAGATAAATGACGACTTTGAGAAACGGGATGATTTAAATCGGAGGGTGCTTGAATCACTGAAAAGCGAGAATAGCCAATTTTCAGGTCGTAACTCAAGCGTTTTTGGGGATTGCTGAGGGTACCGTAAGCTTCGTTAAGTTTTTGAAATTTAACAGTAGCGATCGCAGTGGGTAAATCAGTGGTATCGGGATGATAACGTTTGCTAAGTTCTCGGTAAGCACGACGGATTTCGATGGCTGAAGCTGCTGGATGAAGACCTAACAAGGAGTAGTAGGTGGGTTCACTGCGGCTTGGTATTGTTCCATTTTGATTCACAGCGATATTGGTTATCTTGCGAACAGGTTTTTCTCATATTTTAAAACTATCTTTTTATAGCAAGCGATGAAAATCACCATTACATAAATAAATATTTGTGAATTTGTTTGTGAATTTGAGTTTAAATTCTGCTGGGGATTGGATTATTTTATTAAATTACCGCGAGGTTTGAAAGTTTCAATTTCCCGTAACTTTTCGTAAAGTTCGCGTTCTTGAGGGCTGATATTTTTAGGAGTAATGATTTGAATTTCTACGAGTTGGTTTCCGCGCTTACCTTTTTCGTCAGGATAGCCTTTACCTTCTAAGCGTAACCGTTGACCTGATCTAACTCCTGGAGGAATTGTCATTTTCACTAATCCATCTAAAGTCGGTGCTTCTACTTGTCCTCCTAAAACTGCTTCACAAGGAGTAATCGGTACTTGACAGTGGATATCGATACCATCAAGTTTAAAAACATGATGGATTTGTACGGTAATTTTTAAGTATAAATCGCCGCCACTAATGCCTTGATTTCGTAATCGGATAGTTTGTCCTGTTACCATACCTGGAGGCATATTAACTTCTAAGGAACGTCCATCTTCAAGACGAATTCTTTCTAAACCACCTTGATAAGCTTTTTCTAAAGGTAAGGTTAGCCTTGCTTCGATATCACGACGAGTTGGACGGGAACTTGCAGTATAAGCAACTTTTGTTCTTTGAGTATGGAATGGGTCAGTAGTTGTAGTATCAGTGGAACTACTAGATGTATTAGCTGCTTTATTTTTTACACGAAAAACTTGGTCGATAAAGGTATCAAAATTATCGTATTTAGCAGGATTTACATCTTGTGTACGATCGTTTGCTTGATTAGAATTTTTACGCGACGATTTCGACCCACCAAAACCATTTTGCTTCCAGAAAACGCTAAATTGGTCGTACTGAGCGCGTTTACTTGGGTCGCCTAAGACTTCGTAAGCTTCATTTATATCTTTAAATTTTTCTTCTGCGGTTTTGTCACCAGGATTGAGATCTGGGTGAAATTGTCGGGCTAATCGTCGATAACTTTTTTTGATTTCCTCATTTGTCGCATTTTTAGATACTCCTAAAATTTCGTAATAATCCCGAAAATTCTGCAAGTTCTGCATAGTAATTTGTTTAAATGAATCGATTAATAGATTTTTTGTTTCTTAATAATTTACGTTTCGGTTGATAATAATACGGTCGATAACAAAAATGAAACGATTCCTAATTGGTTTTCTGAGATTTTCTGCTGTCTTTAATATTTCTATTTTGTACTCTTATTCAGTATTAAAATCCGTATACTTAATTAAGTACAGTTAATTAAATCGGATTATTTCACTACTGATATTGTGAATATAGTGAAATAATTAAGGGCGTGGTTTACCGTCCCACGAAGAAAAATTTACATTCGGTTGTAAAAGCTAATTTAAAAAACATTACAACCAATCGTCATCCTCTTCATCCCAGTTATCTTGATAGCTCGGTTTCGATGGTTTACGCGACGAATAACCTTTGTCATAGCTGGGATAGCTGTTATCTCGACCACCATAGTCTAGGTCAGAATTTCGACCACCATTGCGATCGCCATCTCGACCATAACCCCGCTCTAAATCCCTAGCACCATAACCTCTGTCGGCATCTCTACCGTATCCCCGGTCAGTATCCCTAGGACTATAACCTCTGTCGTAATCTTTGCCGTAACCTCCTCGGTCATAATCTTTTCCGTAGCCCCGATTAGAATCCCTACCATAACCCGATGCATAAAAATCATCATCCCGGTCTTTGTCACCGATAAAGATATCGCGGATGGTACCGAATAAATCGTCTCCTTCGTCTTCAGCGTAATACTGACGAACTTCTTTATTCAAATCGGATAAAGCATCTTGTAAATCAGCGTAAGTTTGGTCAATACCGCGATCGTTATCTGCTTTTAAACTATCGCGTAAATCTCGACAAATATTATCAATTCGTTGACGACGATTGCGAGCAAATTGCATTCCAAAATCCAAAGCTACTTCTCGCAGTTGTCTTTCAGCTTGTAAAATTAATGCTTCGGATTTGGTGCGTTTTTCTACTTTCTCTTTACGCTGTCTGTCTACATCAGCGAATTTTTCCGCGTCCCGAATCGCTTGCTGAATATCTGCTTCTGTCAAGTTGGAAGCGCCTTGAATGGTAATACTTTGTTCTCTTCCTGTGGTTTTATCTAATGCCGTTACCTGTAAGATTCCGTTGGCATCAATATCAAAAGATACTTGGATTTGCGGTATTCCCCTAGGTGCGGGTGGGATACCATATAGCTTGAAACGTCCCAAAGCTTTGTTGTCGGCAGCCATTTCCCGTTCACCTTGAACTACGTGGATTTCCACGGTGTTTTGGTTATTTTCGGAAGTTGAGAAAATATCGGAACGGCGGACTGGTATGGTAGTGTTACGAGGAATTAGCTTTTTCATCAGCCCGCCGATGGTTTCCAAGCCGATTGATAGGGGAGTCACATCAAGCAGTAATACATCCTTAAATTCGCCAGCGAGAATACCGGCTTGTACCGCAGCCCCAATACCCACAACTTCATCGGGATTAACATTTTGGTTGGGTTGTAACCCAATCATTCCCTCGACCAATTTTTCGATAATTGGCATTCTGGTTGAACCACCGACAAGTACAACTTGTTCGATGTCTCGCGGTGTCATTCCAGCATCTCGCAGCGCTCGTTTGACTGGAATTCGTAATTTCCCCAACAAATCGTCGCACATTCCTTCAAATTGGGAACGAGTCAAACGAGTTTCTAAATGTTTTGGACCATCTTGGTCAGCAGTGATAAAAGGTAAATTAATATCGGTAACGCTAACTGCTGAAAGTTCGATTTTTGCCTTTTCCGCAGCTTCCATTAAACGTTGTAGAGCTTGGCGATCGCGCCTTAAATCAACTCCTTCGTCTTCGAGGAATTTCTCGGCTAACCAATCGACAATTCGCTTATCAAAATCGTTTCCACCCAATTGAGTATCACCAGATGTGGCTTTGACTTCAAATACACCATCACCGATTTCTAAGATGGATACGTCGAAGGTTCCACCACCCAAGTCAAATACTAAAATAATTTCGTTATCAGCTTTATCTAAACCGTAAGCTAAAGAAGCGGCAGTCGGTTCGTTAAGAATTCGTAATACTTCTAAACCAGCAATTCTTCCCGCATCCCTGGTAGCTTGTCGCTGAGCATCATTAAAATAAGCAGGAACGGTAATTACTGCACCCGTTACAGGTTCACCTAAGTATCTACTAGCATCTTCGGCTAGTTTCTTGAGAATCATCGCCGAAAGTTCTTCTGGAGCGAAATCTTTCTTCAGACGAGGACAAACAATTTTGATATTACCAAATTCGTCTTTACGGACTGTATAAGGAACTCGTTTCGATTCTGGATTTAATTCCGAATATTTACGTCCCATAAAACGCTTGATGGCAAAAAAGGTATTCTGAGGATTGAGAACAGTTTGTCTGCGTGCCATTTGTCCAACAACCTTTTCACCGTCTTTGCTAAAGCCAACAACGGAGGGAGTGGTTCGCATTCCTTCTGCATTGGCAATAACCACCGGCTTGCCACCTTCCATTACGGCGACTACAGAGTTTGTTGTACCCAAGTCGATGCCTACTACCTTGCCCATGCCCTACGTTTCTCCTAGTATTTCTTATAAATATATGTTTTAGAAGTAATGCTTGATTTATTGTATCTTGCAGTTGAGGAATACATTGTCAACTAAATTATCAAAAATCAAGTCTGGAGTTTGAAATAATTTAATTAATCTATAAAACAAGCGATTAACAGCCCTGTTTGATTTTTTCGCCCAATCGGGGAATAAATGTACCTGAAAAAACATTTGTTAATTCATGCTTCATCCTTTATCCTTTATAGTTCCTGGCTAATCCGTGAATTTAAAAAAACAACTCGTTGCCCATCTTATCCAAATAACACGAGAACGTGACCCTTATTTAGCAACAGGGGGACATTTCTTTGTTCAAGAATACATTCGTGCTTCTTTTTCACAATGGGGAAGTGTGGAAATCCACACCTTTGAAGTTGGTAGCAAATCCTGCGAAAATCTCATCTTGAATTTACCCTCAGATTCTCAATCTGGAAAGAGCAATTTATCACCTATTTTAATTGCTGCTCATTATGATGCAGTCCCAGGGACTCCAGGGGCTGATGATAATGCTACGGGAGTCGCGGTTTTATTAGAATTAGCAAGAATTTTTGCGACGCAGCCCACAAAGTATCCGTTGCGACTTGTAGCTTTTGACATGGAAGAATATGGTTTGTTGGGTAGCACTGATTATGTCGCAAAGTTGCGACGAGAACAGCAGAAGTTGCGCTTGATGATGTCTTTGGAAATGATCGGTTATTGTGACGCTAATCCCGGTTCCCAAGCTTATCCGGCTCCGCTATTAAACAAGATTTATCCCAATAGTGGTGATTTTATCGCTTTGATTGGTAATTTAACAACTCTCCCGGATTTATTTCGACTCCGCAACAGTTTTCGTCAAAGTGGAACTAAGAGTGAATTTTTACCAGTTGTGAATAAAGGTAAAATTGTTCCTCCGACAAGATGGAGCGATCATGCCCCATTTTGGGATGCCGGATATCCAGCGATAATGGTGACAGATACTTCATTTATGCGAAATCCTCATTATCACAAGCCCAGCGATAAAATTGGGACTTTGGATTTGGATTTTTTGGCAGGGGTTTGTCGGGGGTTGGAAGTAGGCATAAGGAAGTTGTGATTAACAAGGTGATTATATTGTAATTACTGCTTTTGCGCTGAAAGATTACCTTAAAAAAACCGCAGAGAACGCAGACAGCACGGAGGAAAGAGATTTCATAGAGGTAGCTAATTTTATAGATTATTATGACCAAAGTTATGCATTTAATCATTTGAAAATTACTCAAGGAGCATTTCCAGAAGTAGATGAGAAAAAGTTAGTAGGTTACATCTATTATTGTAATAAATTTATTGTAGATAAAGACATACGTACACTTCTTTTATATGCAGCTTTTTGTATTCTTGAAGATATTAGTTATACTAGAAAAGATGGGCAATATTTACGTTGGGATTATCGGTCTGGTCGTTCTAAAAGTAAAAACCAATTTAATAAAGGTAACATTTTAACTTTTGAATTGGCAATTAGTCAAATATCTACATATTTTAATTTGACTGAAATATTAACTGAGCAAAAATTACAATACAAAAACTTTATTCAAGAAGTATTTTCATTATTACAGCCGGGATAAAGAAAAATATCGGGAAAATCTTATCAGTAAATAAATTAAAACATCGCATCCGCAATTACAAAATTGTTAAAACTTTGACGATGAAAAATCAGTTTGTGTCACAATAGCGGTATTATTTTTAACACAGACTGCAAGGAGCAAAATAACTATGGCTGATTATAAGCTAGATCGTGTAGTCGCTGCGATGGGGTTGACGGAAGAACAGAAAAAGCAAATTATTGAGCAATCGATTCGAGAAGAAAGAGAAGAAATTGTTGAACAAGCTTTAAGTTTTATCGAAAATATATACGTTCATTTACCTCTGAAACGTGCGAGAAATGCTGTCGATCCATTACAGCGCTTGCAGTTGCTTAAATATCGGTTAGTGAAGATGAACGAACTTAATTTTCAGCAAGAAATGATAGCCATATTTACAGAGTTAAGAGATTTACATACAGTTTATCTACCCCCGATGCCCTATCAATCGATGAATTTTGTTTTACCTTTTCTGATGGAGGAATTCTACGAGGGTAATCAAAGGTTTTATGTTGTTTCTCACATCCATGAAGATTTTGAACATCCCAATTTCCACAAAGGAGTGATAATTACTCATTGGAATGGTATACCTATTGAACGTGCAATTGAGTTAAATGGTATACGAACTTATGGTAATAATGAACGCTCAGGTAGAATTCATAGTTTAAATTCTATGACGGTTCGTTCGGGAAGTAAATATTTGGTTCCCGATGAAGAATGGTTATATATTTCTTATTTAACAGCAAATCAAGAACATTACGAACATCGTTTTCAATGGCAAACATATAATTTACCGGAAACTCAAGTTATTGGTAATTCTAAAACCTATGGCTCTTTAGGAGTTGATTTTGAAGCTGTAAAATTACAGAAAATTAAGAAAAGTTTGTTTGCTTCAATTGCTAAACCGGGTAATCAAATATGTGATGAAACTGATTTTCAATGGAGTATTTATAGTACTGACTCTGGTGAATTTGGTTATATCAATATTCCCAGTTTTATGATTTATGATAGACAGAAATTTATTCAAGATTTGATTCGTGTTTTGGAAGAGTTACCTAGAGATGGTTTAATTATTGATGTTCGCGGGAATAGCGGTGGATATATTGAAGCAGGTGAAATGATGCTGCAACTTTTCACTGCACATAAAATTCAACCAGAATTATTTCAGTTTTTGAATACACCGACAACTTTAAAAATAGCACCAGAACCTTGGAAAAGTTCTATTGAAGGTTCTCTTGATACAGGTAATGTTTATTCTAGAGCTTATCCTATTGGCGGAAGTTCTGATTATATTGATGAGATTAATCAATACGAAAGGAAATATTTTGGTCCCGTTATTTTGATCACCGATACATTATCTTATGGTGCTACAGAGATATTCGCCGCAGGATTCCAGGATAATGCTATTGGACCAATTCTTGGTATTAATGGAAATACTGGTGGTGGTGGTGCAAATGTTTGGGAATATGATGATTTATTCCATCTTTTAGGTTTTTCTGCTCTACCTCGAAATGCACAAATTACCATGGCTGTAAAACGTTCGCTTCGTGTGGGAAATCACAATGGTTTTTCCTTAGAAGATTGTGGAGTCATTCCTGATTATATTCATCATATAACTCGCAATGATCTTTTAAATGGTCATGTCGATTTGATTGAAAAAGCTACGAGTATTTTGGCAAATATGAAAGGATTACATCATTTACCTTTAGAAGTATTTTAAACGGGTTCATGATGTAGAGACGTAGCAGTGCTACGTCTTTTTGTCTGGCAGATAACCCTAAATTTTTGTATTGTTGTCTGGCGGATAATGGGGAATTTTTTGTATTGTTGTCTGGCGGATAACGCGGAATTTTTTGTATTGTTGTCTGGCGGATAACGCGGAATTTTTGTATTGTTGTCTGGTAAGTTACAACGAAAATAGGAGGAGATGTAGCAATACGCCCCATCTCTACATTATTTATTTGTATAGATCAAAATTTGGGTTATAAAGTATTTAAAAAATCAATTCCTGGTAATTCTCGCTGCTCAAGCTGACTGTTAATATATTCGGCTGCGGCAATTCCAGAAAGCATCGCACTTTCGATCAGATTTCCACCACACCAATCTCCGCAACATACCAAAGGTGAAGGTGTTTCTGCTGCTAAATAAGATTGTTTAATTGGGGTTTTAGGAAAAGCATATCTCCACCGATGTACTTGCATCCATTGGGGATTATTCAACCACTGTAAATTTAAACTGGAAGCAGCATTTTCTAGTATTTGTTGTCCAACTTGTTGTAAGTCTGCTGATTCAAAGTAACGTTGAGCGAAATCAGCACTACTGTGAATCACAAAATGTGGTTGTGGAGGATTTTTTCGTTTGCTACTATCTAACCCAATCCATCCCAGGATAGAGTGGTCTTTAAATGTAATTGCTTTCCATTCTGGAAGTTGTGGTAATGAATCCGGATATCCCGATATTACTGTTAGAGCAGCGTCAAATTCAACACTAGACAATTTTTCTAAAAAATTATGATCTAATAACTCCGCTGATGGTTCCAATAGTGTCACCGCTTGTGGTGCTGGAATCGCAATTACTAGAGATGAAGTTGTAAATTCTTTGTTGGTTTCGCTGGTTAAACACCATTGATTTTGAGAATTTATGCTAATCGAATTAACACGTTGATTGTGAACTATTTCTAAGCCTTGTGTGAGAAATTTTGCGATCGCATTCATTCCAGATGATGCAATGTAGGAAAGAGATGATGGAATCTTAGAGGTAATAGATGAAGAATTAGCTTCTAATTCGTGAACAGTGTTAGTCCAAACTTCTAACTGATCTTTTTCAACAAGTAAATTTACCAAACGTTGCAAAACTTCACCTTTCGGTTTGAGATAACAAGCACCGTGATCGGCTTTGGTTTCAAATAAACGACGGGTAGCAACTCTTCCACCAACACCACGAGATTTATCTATTACCCTTACCGAATATCCAGCTTGGGTTAATTGCTGAGCGCAAACTAAACCCGACATTCCGGCACCAATTACAGCAACATTAGTCATTAGTCAATAGCCCACTATATATAATTATCAGTTTTCAACAGTCTTACAAAGGATTACCGATGAGTGCCGAAAGCTAATAGTAGAATAAAGTACGGGAAAAAACTAATGTAAGGGAGGAAGGGAAATTGGATGAATTAAGGGTAGCGCTAGAGTTAGCGACTGAAGAAGAATTGCAAGATTTAACTGCAATTTTATTTAGTCGTAAGTTTAATCCTTTGGATTACGTGCAAACACCAGATCCGATAGAAGTGCAAAGTCAAAGTCGCCAAGCTTGGCTGGATACAATTGAGGAACGTTTTCGCTTTTTGGCTGCTCCTGGAATGATGGTATTACAGGGACGTAGCAAACAAGTAACTTATCGTGAAGCTTTGTTACAAGTCTGTAAATATTTAAAAATTCCTTATTCTGACGAGTTAACAACCGTGGATTTAGAAGCTGAAGTGTTTCTACATCTTTTAGGAAAAGTTTGGAATAAACTACCTGCGGGAGAAAAAAGAAAGTTAACCGAAAAGGTACAGCAGCAGTTAGTAAAATCGGAACTCAAGGAACCTTTACCTTTAGCTTTACAAAAAGACCCCTTGGGTTTAATTTTTAAAGGTGGGAGTGCTTTAGCTGTGACTTCGGTGATTCAACCAATGTTACTCAAGCAAATTACTCGTCAGTTTGCGACTCATTTCGCTACTTATCAAGTTGCCAAACAAGCAACAATTAAAGGTGGAACTGTTGCTGCTAAGCAGTTTCAGGGTTATGCAACCGCACAAATAGCCCGTCGCGGTATGGCTGTAAGTGCAGCCCGTTATGGAGCCGTCAGAAGCGTATTTGCATTTATCGGTCCGATGATGTGGGCTTGGTTTTTCGCCGATTTAGGATGGAGAGCGATCGCCACAAATTACGGTCGAATTATTCCCACTATTTTCGCTTTGGCTCAAATTCGTCTGACAAGGGATGAATGTTGGGAAATGGCTTAGAAAGTGAATGGGGGATGGGGGAACAAGGAGATGGGGGGACAAGGGGATGGGGGGATGGGGGAAATTAACTGTCAACTGTCAACTGTCAACTCCTAACTCCTAAATCTCAATCCAAAATCTAAAATCTAAAATCCAAAATCGAATGGCGAAAAGTATATGGTTTTTTTTTAAACATCCAGACCTTAAACTGCGATTTTCTTGGTATTGTTTGCAATTGGGACTGTTTATTTTCCCTTTGTTTCCGGCTTTGGGTGCTGTCGGTTTATTCTTAAGTTCCTTAATAACTTGTGTGCGAGAATGCCGCAGGATTATCAAACATCCCTTATACCAAGGATTTATTCTTTTAAGTTTATTATTAGTAATTAATATTGGTTTTGCTGCGGATAAAACAACAGCTTTTCTTGGCTTATTTAATTTATTACCTTTCTTTCTATTGTTTGCCGGTTGGAGTCATTTAATCCAAACAACCTGGCAATTAAAGCGAATATCTTGGATTTTAACAATTAATTCCCTACCAGTAGTAATTATCGGTATGGGGCAGTTATTTTTAGGTTGGAGTACTTCAAACAGCATTTTTGGTTGGACGCTTGTCGCGGGAGGAAACCCACCCGAACGCATGGCTTCGGTGTTTATGTACGCTAATACCTTAGCTGGTTATCTGGTAATAGTTTTCATTTTGAGTTTGGCTTTATGGTTGCAGGAATGGCGGAAATTAAGGATAAGGGGACAAGGGGATGGGGAGATCGAATTTTCTGTCTCTAGCTTGATTTTGCTGACCTTTGCGGTAATTATAAACTTTGCGGGGTTAATTTTAACTAATTCCCGTAATGCATGGGTAATAGCTTTAGTCGCTTGTTTAGCTTATGCTGTATACCAAAAATGGCGATCGCTTGTAGCTATCTGTGTGACAATTGCAACTAGCATATTTTTAGCTGCTTTTGCTCCTCCAACTATTGCAGAGTTATTTCGTAAAGTGGTTCCGGCTTTTTTTTGGGCGCGTTTCAATGACCAATTACACCCGGATAGACCAGTTGCTTTAATGCGTACAACTCAATGGAATTTTGCCTGGTCTTTAACTATGCAGCGTCCTTGGACTGGTTGGGGTTTACGTAGTTTTTCGGATATTTATCAGGCAAAAATGAACTTATGGTTGGGTCATCCTCATAATTTATTTTTAATGCTATCTGCTGAAACTGGACTGCCCGCAACGCTGTTATTTTACGGTTTGTTGGGTTGGGTATTTATCAAAGGAGCGCGATCGCTGCAAATTATCCCCAAGGAAGATAAGTTAATATTTTTCAGTTATTTATTAGTGTTTGCAGCCTGGATTCTTTTCAATACGGTGGATGTGACGCTGTTTGATTTTCGCTTAAATACGTTTTCTTGGTTAATGTTGAGTGCTGTAGCCCGAATTAATCAGGACTAAGGCTGCGTGTCACAAGACTCGGATGGTGCGTGACACAGAAGAAGCCTATCCTACCCGTTCAAAATTATTCTAAACTACACACCCGTTGCAACAAAAATGTGCCAGTTGCGTAAGTC